>NZ_JAURXB010000252.1 GCF_030654605.1 Bradyrhizobium sp. | reverse complement strand
TCGGCCTTCGTCACCTTCCTGATGGCCGGCGATCCCGATCCCGCGACCTCGCTCGCGATCGTCAAGGCACTGCCGCAGGCCGGCGCCGACATCATCGAGATCGGCATGCCCTTTACCGATCCGATGGCGGATGGTCCGTCGATTCAGGCGGCCGGACTGCGCGCACTGAAGGCCGGCATGACGCTGAAGAAGACGCTGGCGATGGTCGGCGAATTTCGCAAAGGCGACACCGCCACCCCGATCGTGCTGATGGGCTACTACAATCCGATCTACATCTACGGCGTCGACAGGTTTCTCGTCGATGCGAAATCCGCCGGGGTCGACGGCCTGATCATCGTCGACCTGCCGCCGGAGGAAGACGCCGAATTGTGCCTGCCGGCGATGAAGGCGGGGCTGAATTTCATCCGGCTGGCGACGCCGACCACCGACGACAAGCGGCTGCCCGCGGTGCTCGCCAACACTTCCGGCTTTGTCTACTACGTCTCGATCACCGGCATCACCGGCAGCGCCAGCGCCAATACCGCCGTGGTCGGCGAGGCCGTCGCCCGCATCAAGCGGCATACCGGATTGCCGGTCTGCGTCGGCTTCGGCATCCGGACACCGGAGGCCGCCCGCGGCATCGCGGAGACCGCCGATGGCGCCGTGGTCGGCACCGCGCTGGTCGATGCCCTGGCCGGCAGCCTCGATGCGACCGGCCATGCGACCGCCAGGACCGTTGGCGCGGTCGCCGATCTGGTGTCCGCTCTGGCCCAGGGGGTCCGGGGAGCCAAACAGGCCGCCGAATAAGCCACAATTCCGGTGGAGATAGACCTCCGGCGGCGGCTTGCCGGGGCATTCCCCGACCGCCATATATTCCCAGGTAATGCGTATTTGACCGCATTTCGGAGCGAAGCATGAATTGGCTCACCAACGTCGTCCGACCGAAGATCCGCAACATCCTGCGCCGCGAGACGCCGGAGAATTTGTGGATCAAGTGCCCGGATTCCGGGCAGCTGGTGTTCTACAAGGACGTCGAGGCCAACCAGTTCGTGATTCCCGGATCGAACTACCACATGCGCATGGGCGCGGTGGCGCGGCTGAAGTCGGTGTTCGACAACGAGACCTGGTTCGACGTGGCGCTGCCCGATGTGACCGCCGATCCCCTGAAATTCCGCGACGAGCGTAAATATGCCGACCGCATCAAGGATGCCCGCGCCCGGACCGGCCTGAACGACGCCATCAAGGTCGGCTACGGCAAGCTCGAGGGCGCAGGCGTCGTTATCGCGGTGCAGGATTTCGATTTCATGGGCGGCTCACTCGGCATGGCCGCCGGCGAAGCGATCGTGCGCGGGCTCGAGCTCGCGGTTGAAAAGAAATCGCCGTTCATCGTGTTCGCCGCTTCCGGCGGCGCCCGCATGCAGGAAGGCATCCTGTCGCTCATGCAGATGCCGCGCACCACCGTGGGCGTGCAGATGCTGCGCGAGACCAAGCAGCCCTATATCGTGGTGCTGACCAACCCGACCACCGGCGGCGTCACCGCCTCCTATGCCATGCTGGGCGACGTGCAGATCGCCGAGCCCGGCGCGCTGATCGGCTTTGCCGGCGCGCGCGTGATCGAGCAGACCATCCGCGAAAAATTGCCGGAAGGGTTTCAGCGCGCGGAATATCTCAAAGACCACGGCATGGTCGACATGGTGGTCCATCGCCACGATTTGCGCCCGACGCTGGCGCGGCTGTGCCGGCTGCTGACGAAGGCACCCGCGGTGGAAACCGCCGCAAAGCCCGCAACCCCCGTCATCGAGGCCGCCCATATCGTCTCACCCGCGGACGTGACGCCGGCAGCGCCCCAGGCGTGAACCCACAAGCTGCCAAACGCGATCAGCCGCTCGGCGAATTGATCGCGCGACTGTCCGCGCTGCATCCCAACCGCATCGATCTCGGCCTGGAGCGGATGCAGCTTTTGCTGCAGCGGCTCGGACGTCCCGAACGCAAGCTGCCGCCGGTGATTCACGTCGCCGGCACCAATGGCAAGGGTTCGACGATCGCCTATCTGCGCGCGATTCTGGAAGCGGCAACCCTGCGCGTTCACGCCTATACCTCGCCGTCACTGGTGCGGATCAACGAATGCTTTCGTTTGGGCGCAGCCGGCGGCGGCACGCTGGTCGGCGATGAAGAATTGCGCGCGGTGCTGGAACGGTGCGAGCAGGCCAATGCCGGCGCTCCCATCACCATTTTCGAAATTGAAACCGCGGCGGCGCTCTGCCTGTTCGCGCAGCACCCGGCCGATGTGGTGCTGCTGGAAGTCGGTCTCGGCGGGCGGCTCGACGCCACCAATGTGATCGAGTCGCCGCTGGCGACCGTGATCGCGCCTGTCAGCATGGACCATACCGAGTTTCTCGGCGACACGCTGACGATGATCGCCGGGGAAAAGGCCGCCATCATCAAGCGCCACGTACCGGTGATTTGCGCGGAGCAATCGCCCGACGCCGCCACCATCATCGAGGCGCAGGCCAGGCGCATGCACGCGCCGCTGTATAGCGCCGGGCAGGAGTGGCACGTCAGTGTCGAGCGCGGACGGCTGGTCTATCAGGACGAACGCGGGTTGATGGATCTGGCGGCGCCAAAACTGTTCGGCCGGCATCAGTTCGACAATGCCGGGCTCGCCATCGCCACGCTGCGCGCGCTGGATACGTTGAATGTCGACAGCGCGGCGTTCGAGGCCGGCATCGTCAGCGCCGAATGGCCGGCGCGGATGCAGCGGCTGGCATCGGGCGCGCTGGTGGACGAGGCGCCGGCGGGCAGCGAGGTCTGGCTCGACGGCGGCCACAATGCCGAGGGCGGACGCGTCGTCGCCGCCGCACTCGGCGATCTCGAGGAGCGGGTATCGCGACCGCTGGTGGTCGTCGCCGGCATGATGGCCAGCAAGGATGCCAAGGCGTTTCTCGCCAATTTCGCCGGCCTCACCCGCCACATCATCGCGGTGCCGATCGAGGGTCGCGACACCGCGATGTCGCCGGACCGGCTGGCGGACGCCGCCCGCGCGCTCGGCATGCGCGTGGAAACCCTGGGCAGCGTCGAAGCCGCCTTGCGTTCGCTGGCGCGGCTCGCCTATGAGGTGCCGCCGCGCATCCTGATCACGGGATCGCTGTATCTGGCGGGGCAAGTGCTCGATCAAAACGGCACCCCGCCGGGATAGACCCCAACAGGACGACCAAGCGGTAGAGGGGAAAGAAGAGAGCGCGCTTCCATCCCAAAACGCAAACGGCCGGCGAAGCGCCGGCCGTCAGAACCAGATTGTCTTGAGACGGATCAGACCGCGGCGGTGATCCACTGCTGCAGCTTCGCCTTCGGCGCGGCGCCGACCTGGCGGGAGGCCATCTCGCCGCCCTTGAAGATCATCAGGGTCGGGATCGACATCACGCCGTATTTCGAGGCCGTCTTCGGGCTCTCGTCGACGTTCAGCTTGACGATCTTGACCTTGTCGCCCATCGCGCCGGAAATTTCGTCGAGTGCCGGCGCGATCATGCGGCAGGGACCGCACCATTCGGCCCAGAAATCGACCACGACCGGTCCGGTCGCCTTGAGCACTTCGGCTTCGAAATCGGCGTCAGAAACCTTGCCAACGGCCATGGGAATACCTCGTTCGGGTTGGGGAAGACGCGGCGAAGAATCGCCGCCAGATCATGCAGTCAACCTATGAACGCGGTCTTGCCGGGTCAAGCGCGGTCATCCCCCCGGACGACGGTTGCCAGTTGTGCGTCCAGCGCAGGAGTAGAAATCTCCATTAATTCAGGGGTTTCGGTCCAGAGCAGCGCGGCGCGGACCGGCAACTGGGGATAAAGCTTCTGCAAGACCGCCCGGTAGAGCGCGAGCTGCCTGACATAGCCGGTGGGAGCCCCGGCCAAGGCTGTCGGCGGGGCATGATTCGTCTTGTAGTCGACGATCAGGACCTCGGCCGCGGTCACCCCCAGCCGGTCGATCTGTCCCGAAACCAGCGCGGGCGGGCGCCCCGGCCGCTCCAGCCTGCCGGCGATCGAGACCTCGGCCCGGCTGCCCGGCGCGAATACCGGGGCAAAGCGCGGATCCCCGATCAGGGCCAGCATGCGCCCGGCCAGCGCCTCGCGCTCAGCCTCGCTCCAGTCGCCGGCGTTGCGGGCGAGATAGCGCAGCGCCGCGTCGCGGCGGCCTTCGGCGACCACGTCAGGCAGTGATTGCAGCAGCCGGTGCACCAGCGTGCCGCGCAACAGCGCCCGCGCCCGCAGCTGGATCGCTTCGCCTGATCTGCCGGGATGGCCCTCGCTTGTGGCGGGATCGGACGGTCGCAGCAGATTGTCGGCGGCGGGTTCCGCGGGCGCGGCTTCGCGCAACCATGGCGGCAGCTCGGTCCGGATGCTTGTCGCCGGTGCGGCAGCCGCGGCGATGGGCGCCGCGACATCCTCGGGCCGCGAATAGCGCTTCACCGCCAGGCCGTCGGAAGTCTCGAACTCCTGCAACTGCAATCCGGAAGTGCCGAGGCCCTTGACGATCAGGTCGTACCAGGAGAATTCGCGCACGTTCTTCATGTTGCCGGGCATGCAGCCGCCAACGATCAGACGGTCGGCCGCCCGCGTCATCGCCACATAGAGCAGGCGGCGGTATTCGTCCTCGGTTTCATCAAGCATCGTCGTGCGCGCGGCAGCGACCGCCGAGGGATCATCGGCCTTCCGGCCGGCCCAGACCACGACGCCGGGCGCGTGCGGTTGCGCATTGCCGCGCGGCAGATGGATCAGTTTCAGGCGCTGGGTATCCGATGGCGACGAGGTGGTGTCGACCAGGAATACGACAGGCGCCTCCAGCCCCTTGGCGCCATGCACCGTCATGACGCGGACTTCGTCGCGCGAGATTTCCATGTCGCGCTTCACTTCGGTGTCGGCGGCGCGCAGCCAGGCCATAAAGCCCTGCAGCGAGGCCGGCGCCTTGCGCTCATAGCCCAGCGCCAGCTCGAGAAATTCGTCGAGCGCGTCGTTGGCCTCATGGCCGAGCCGCTTCAGGATCCGCTTGCGGCCACCGTCGCCGCCGAGCAGCCAGGCATAGAAAGCAAACGGTGGCTCGCTGGCAAAGCGGCGCTCGCAGGCTTCCAGGCGTTTTAGCGCTTCGGCGAATTTCTCGTTTGCCGCCGCATGAGCACTTAGGGCGCCGCGCAACGAGCCCTTTCGCTGCCACGCCAGCGTGAACAGGTCATCGTCATCAAGTCCGAACAGCGGGCTCTTCAGCGCCACCGCGAGTGCCAGATCGTCCTGCGGCAGCAACAGCGCGTCGGCCAGATTCATCAGGTCGATGATCGCGATGTGCTCGGTCAATTTCAGCCGGTCGGCGCCGGCGACCGGCACATTGGCATGCTTCAGCGCCTGGATCACGGCATCGAAGGCGTTGCCGCGCCGCCGCACCAGCACCAGCACGTCGCCGTAGCGCAAGCGGCGGCGCTTGCCGGTGTGGCCGGTCATGGTGCCGCCTTCGACCAGCGACTTGATCTCGGCCTGGATGCGCTTCGAAAGCTTTACCTCCGGCGATGTCGCCGACACCCCGTCGAATGGCGCGCGCCACCCCTCGATGTCCTGGCGGCCGTCGGCTTCCGCCAATTCCCAGAGATCGATCAGGCTGGGCCCGGCGTCGTCGAGCGAATGATGGATCGGATAGCCGGTTTCGACCGCATGGATGCTGCCGTAGATCTGCGGGTCGCGGAACACATGATCGACCGATTGCAGGATCGACGGCCCGGAGCGGAACGAATAGGTGAACGAGATCGGATCGAATTTCAGCCCGGCGTCGACGAACTTCCTGTGCAGCGATCTGCGGCGGGCATCGAATTCGCGGGGGGCTGCGCCCTGGAACGAGAAGATCGACTGCTTCTCGTCGCCGACCGCGAATACCGTGCGCACGACGCCGTCGCGCGCGCCCTCGCCGGAGGTGAATTCGGAAATGATGTGGTCGACGATGTCCCATTGCCGCGGGCTGGTGTCCTGCGCCTCGTCGATCAGCACGTGATCGACACCGCGATCGAGCTTGTAATGCACCCAGGCGGACGCGCCGCCATTCAGCATCGCCAGCGTCTTGTCGATCAGGTCGTCATAATCGAGCAGGCCGCGTTCCTGCTTCTCGCGCCGGTTGTTCGCCGCCGCCGCGGTCGCGATCTGCAGCAGCGCGCTGGTGCGGTCGCGGGCGGTCAGCGCGCGGCGCCGTTCGATCAGGGCTTCGAGCCGGCCGGCTTCCGCGTTGAACCACT
>NZ_JAURXB010000243.1 GCF_030654605.1 Bradyrhizobium sp. | reverse complement strand
GCGCACGGGTTTGGCCTGGTCAAATTCTTTCCGGCCGAGCAATCCGGCGGTATCAAGGCCCTTCGCGCCCTGGCAGGGCCGTTTCCCGACATGCGGTTCTGCCCGACCGGCGGGATTGGCGAGGCCAATGCGGCGACGTGGCTGGCTGAATCGAATGTGGTTGCGGTCGGCGGTTCCTGGCTGTGTCCGGCCGTGGATATCCGGTCCGGCAACTGGGCCGGCATAACCGCCATGTGCAATCGGGCCATGAAATCGCTGAAACCGGCGTGAAGTCCGTTCGCCGATGGGCTACATAACACCCCGAGCAAGACAGGGAGAATGACCATGACAGCCAGCATCGTCGGATGGGCGCACACGCCATTCGGCAAGTTCGATACCGAGACCGTCGAAAGCCTCGTGGTGAAGGTCGCCGTCGATGCGCTGGCCGACGCCGGCATTTCCGCAGGGGATGTCGACGAAATCGTGCTCGGGCATTTCAATGCCGGCTTCTCGCCGCAGGATTTTACCGCCTCGCTGGTGCTGCAGGCCGACCCCGCGCTGCGCTTCAAGCCGGCGACGCGTGTCGAAAACGCCTGCGCCACCGGATCGGCCGCGGTGCATCAGGGCATCCGGGCGATTGCCGCGGGTGCCGCCAAGATCGTGCTGGTGGTTGGCGTCGAGCAGATGACGCGGACGCCGCCGGCCGAAATCGGCCGTAACCTGTTGCGCGCGTCGTATCTGCCCGAGGACGGCGACACCCCCGGCGGCTTTGCCGGCGTGTTCGGCAAGATCGCGCAGGCCTACTTCCAGAAATATGGCGACCAGTCCGATGCGCTGGCGATGATCGCCGCCAAGAACCACAAGAACGGCGTGTCCAATCCCTATGCGCAGATGCGCAAGGATTTCGGCTATGAATTCTGCCGCTCCGAGAGCGAGAAGAATCCATTCGTCGCAGGACCCCTCAAGCGCACTGACTGTTCGCTGGTGTCGGACGGCGCCGCCGCATTGGTGCTGACCGATACGGAAACCGCGAAAACCATGGGCAAGGCGGTCCACATCCGCGCGACAGCGCATGCGCAGGATTTCCTGCCGATGTCGAAGCGCGACATCCTGCAGTTCGAAGGCTGCACCGTGGCATGGCAGCGCGCGCTGCAGTCGGCCGGCCTGCAACTGTCGGATCTCTCCTTTGTCGAAACCCACGACTGCTTCACCGTCGCCGAACTGATCGAATATGAAGCGATGGGCCTGACGCCGCGCGGGCAGGGCGCCCGCGCCATCAAGGAAGGCTGGACCCAGAAGGACGGCAAGCTGCCGATCAATCCCTCCGGCGGCCTGAAGTCCAAGGGCCACCCGATCGGCGCCACCGGCGTCTCCATGCATGTGATGAGCGCGATGCAACTGGTCGGCCAGGCGCCCGAGGGCATGCAGATCAGGAACGCGAAGCTCGCGGGAATTTTCAACATGGGCGGGGCGGCGGTCGCGAATTACGTGTCCGTGCTGGAGCCGACGAAGTCATAAGCTGTAGGGTGAGCAAAGGCGCGCTTGCGCCGTGCCCACCGCCTTGTTGATATTGAGAGATGGTGGGCACGCTTCGCTTTGCCCACCCTACGATCATGCGAAGTAAGCGGAGTTAACGGCTGAAGACGAAGTTGCGGGGGGTGATGGGGAAGTAAACTTTCTCGTCGTCCCTGCGAACGCAGGGACCCATAGCCACCGGCTCCTGTTATTCGCTGTGCCGCTGGCCACATCCTTAAATCGCAACTTCACGGCGTATGGGTCCCTGCGTTCGCAGGGACGACGGAAGAGCGGCGCGCTTCCGCACGCATACGCCCATACCCGCCACGCCCTTGCACTTCCCGACCTGCTGCCGTTACTAGACCCGAGAAGCAAAATCGCGGCGGAAATCGTCGCATCGGGAGCAAACCACGCCATGGGACCACTCGAGGGCATCAAGGTCATCGACATGACGACCGTGCTGATGGGGCCCTATGCCACCCAGATGCTCGGCGACTACGGCGCCGACGTCATCAAGATCGAGAACCCCGATGGCGACGTGACGCGGCAGATCGGCCCGACCCGGCATCCCGGCATGGGCCCGGTGTTCCTCAACACCAATCGCAGCAAGCGCAGCATCGTCCTCGACCTGAAGAAGCCGGCCGGGCGCGACGCCGTGCTGCGGCTGATCGCGAGCGCCGATGTGCTGGTCTACAATGTCCGTCCGCAGGCGATGGCGCGGCTGCAACTCGGCTATGACGCGGTCTCGAAGGTCAATCCCAAGCTGATCTATGCCGGCGTGTTCGGGTTCGGCCAGGACGGTCCCTATGCCGCAAAACCCGCTTATGACGATCTGATCCAGGGCGCCACCGCGCTTCCCGCGCTGATGGCGCAGACCAGCGACGGCGTGCCGCGCTATGTGCCCAATGCGCTGGTTGACCGCATCGTGGGTTTGACGGCGGTCGGCGCCATCTGCGCCAGCCTGGTGCATCGCGATCGTACCGGACGCGGCCAGCGCGTCGACATTCCGATGTTCGAGACCATGGCGGGCTTTGTCATGGGCGACCACATGGGCGGCCTGACCTACGAGCCGCCGCTCGACCAGGGCGGCTATGCGCGGCATTTGTCGCGCGACCGGCGGCCGTACAAGACGTCGGACGGCTACATCTGCGTGATCGTCTACAACGACAAGCAGTGGGAGAATTTCTTTGCGGCGACCGGACGTGATGACCTGCGCCACGACCCCAAATTTGCGACGTTCGCCGGCCGCGCCGTCAACATCGACACCGTCTATGCCGAACTCGCGCGTATTCTCGAGACCCGCACCACCGCCGAATGGACCGACCTGCTGGTCGAGGCCGATGTGCCCGTGATGCCGATGCACGACCTCGCGGGCATGTTGCAGGACCCGCATCTGGTGGCGACCGACTTCTTTCCCGTGGTCGATCATCCGACCGAAGGAAAAATCCGCAACATGAAGGTCGCCGCCACCTGGTCGGATACGCCGGTCGAGCCGGCGGCGCGGCTGGCGCCGCGTCTCAACGAACACGGCGAGGAAATTCTCAGGAGTGCCGGCTATTCCGTCGACGAGATCGCATCACTGGTCCGCGACGGCGTCACCATACCGGCGCCCGCCACGAGGAATTGAGCCATGGATTTCGCACTCACCGCCAACCAGGAATCGATCCGCGATGCGATCGGCAAGATCTGCACCCGGTTCGACGACGCTTATTGGCTGAAGAAGGACAAGGAGGGCGGCTATCCCGCCGACTTCCACCGCGCGCTGGCCGATGCCGGCTGGCTCGGCATCTGCATCCCCGAGGAATATGGCGGCTCGGGTCTGGGCATCACCGATGCCGCGATCATGATGCGGACGATTGCCGAATCCGGCGCCGGCATGTCCGGCGCCTCCGCCGTACACATGAACGTGTTCGGGCTCAATCCCGTCGTGGTGTTCGGAACCGACGAGCAGCGCCGGCGAATGCTGCCGGGAATCGTCGATGGTCGCGATAAATCCTGCTTCGCCGTTACCGAGCCGAATACCGGCCTCAACACCACGCAGTTGAAGACGCGCGCGGTGCTGACCGGCGACAAGTACATCGTCAACGGCCAGAAAGTCTGGATCTCGACCGCACAGGTCGCCAACAAGATCCTGCTGCTGGCGCGCACCACGCCGCTGGAGGAGGCCAAGAACCCGACCCACGGCCTCAGCCTGTTCTATACCGACTTCGACAAGAAGCGCGTCGCGGTGCATGAGATCGAGAAGATGGGCCGCAAGGCCGTCGACTCCAACGAGTTGTTCTTCGAGAATTTTGAAATTCCGGTCGAGGACCGGATCGGCGAGGAAGGCCGCGGTTTCGAATATATCCTGCACGGCATGAATCCGGAGCGCATCCTGATCGCCGCCGAAGCCGTCGGGCTCGGCAAGGTCGCGCTGAAGCGCGCCACCGACTACGCCAAGAGCCGCATCGTGTTCAACCGCCCGATCGGCAAGAACCAGGCGATCCAGCATCCGCTGGCGAAGAACTGGATGGAATTGGAAGCAGCGTGGCTGATGGTGATGTCGGCCGGCTGGCAATACGACCAGGGCCTGCCCTGCGGCCCCGCGGCCAATGCCGCGAAGTATCTCGCCGGCGAAGCCGGCTTCCAGGCCTGCGAGCAGGCCGTCATGACCCATGGCGGTTTTGGCTACGCCAAGGAATATCATGTCGAGCGCTATTT
>NZ_JAURXB010000240.1 GCF_030654605.1 Bradyrhizobium sp. | reverse complement strand
CTATCCGCTGTTCTGGTACGAGGAGGCCGGCGATCCGCTCGATTTCCAGCTGCAGGCGGCACTGGCGGAATTCTATCCGGGGCCGATGGCGACGGGCGAGAACCTGTTCAGCCATCAGGACGCCCGCAACCTCGTTCGCTATGGCGGCATGCGGCCCGACCGCGACTGGCTGCAATTCGACTGCGCGCTGTCCTACGGGCTGTGCGAATACCAGCGCACGCTCGCCGTGCTGCAGATTCAGGGCTGGTCGGCGAGCCGCTGCATTCCCCATGGCGGCCACCAGATGTCGCTGAACATCGCGGCCGGACTCGGGCTCGGCGGCAATGAGAGCTATCCCGATCTGTTCCAGCCCTATGGCGGGTTTCCGGACGGCGTGCGCGTCGAGAACGGGCATATCACCATGCCGGATCTGCCGGGCATCGGCTTCGAGGGGAAGAGCGATCTCTACAAGGAGATGAAGGCGCTGGCGGGGTGAAGAGTCCTCCGGCGTTTCAATGTCATTGCGAGGAGCGCTTGCGACGAAGCAATCCAGCTTCGTTCCTGGCGCGGATAGATGGATTGCTTCGCTGAGCCTGTCATCGGGCGCGCATTCGCGCGACCCGTTGGCTCGAAATGACGTTGAGAGAGCTACGACAGCCGCATATCCAGCAGCCGCCGCCCTTCGCCCTTCAGCAGCTTCTTAACCGCACTCGAAGCGATCACCTCGCCGTGGTTGGCGTAGGCCTCGTGGTTCTTCTCGATGTCCTCGAGCCGGTAGAGATAGTTGACCATGATGCCCGCGGATTCGCGCAGGCCCTTGGGCGAGAGATCGCCGAGCCAGTCGATCCGCTCCAGCCGGGCGCCATTGCCGAGATGGAATCGCGCCACCGAATCGATCATCCGGCCTTTTGCGGTGCGGGCCTTCAGGAAATAATGCGCGGCCAGCGGCTCCAGCACCGCGCGCATTTTTGGCGCCAGCTCCGCATCCTCGAACCAGCCGGATTTGTCGAGGTTTTCGAGCAGCGCCCGCTCCTCGTCGGACACCGGGACGTCGCTCGCCTGCTTCAGCCACGCGACAAAACCGGGCACCGGCGACAGCGTGACGAAATTCTCCAGCTTCGGCAGTTCGCGGCGCAATTCCTCGACCACCTGCTTGATCAGGAAACTGCCGAACGAAATGCCGCCGAGGCCCTTCTGGGTGTTGGAGATCGAATAGAACACCGCGGTGCGGGCGCGCTCGGTCGGCACCAGCGCCCGGTCTTCGGCGAGCAGCGGCGCGATCGCCGCTGGAATGGTTTCGGTCAGCGCCACCTCGACGAAAATCAGGGGCTCGTCGACCAGGGCTGGATGAAAGAACGCGTAACAGCGCCGGTCGACCGGATCGATGCGGCGGCGCAGATCGTCCCAGTCGCGGATCTCGTGCACCGCCTCGTAGCGGATGATCTGTTCCAGAATGTTCGCTGGCGTCTGCCAATCGATCCTGCGCAGCACGAGAAATCCCCTGTTGAACCATGATGACAAAAGATGCACGACGTCGCGGTCGAGCGCGGCCAGATCGCGGTGCCCGTTCATCAGGCCGAGCAGGTCGGCCCGCAACGCCACCAATTCGCTGGTGCCGCCGGGCGCGCGGTTCAGCCGCCGGATCAGTTCCTGCCGCCGCGGCTCCGAGGCAAAATGCAGGTCGCTGGCGTCCTCGTCGGACGGCTGCGCGCGCCAGGCCTCGATCGCCTGCGACAGCCGTTCGCGGTCCGGCCCATAGCCGCGCGCCAGCGTCTCGAAGAATGCCAGCCGGCCGGCCTCGTCGAGTTGGCGATAGCGGTCGAGCACCTCGCGCGCGATCGCGATGCCGGAAGCCTCGCCACGGCCCGACAGCAGCGCCTCGCACAATTCGATCAGCTCGGAAGCATCCTGTTTCGCATCCGGCGCCCCGCCGCGGCGAAGCAACGTGCGGCCGCGCTCGGAAATCGAGGCGAGAAGGTCGGAGAAGAAGGCGTTGCTGCTCATGGCGGGCGGTCGAATCCTGATTGAATGCGAATGCTACACGGGATTTATGACACAGGGGATCACAATCAAGCGGGGGTGGGTGCGTAATAAGGCGGCATAGTGGCAGGAGCAGAAATGCTGCGATGGGGTGCCGATCCACCCTCAATTGTCATCCCCGCGCAGGCGGGGATCCAGTACGCCGTGCCATCTCGGTTCTATCATCGCCGCCTCTGGAATACTGGGTCGCCCGCTTTCGCGGGCGATGACAAGCGGCGGAATCAAACACACCTTCGCGATCTCGCGGCGCATGTCGCCCGAGGTTTGCCCGTTAACGTCACGCCCTCTTTTATCAAAGGGCGCAGGGAAAGCCGGATGCGCGCTGCACCCGCGGTCTCGTGTGCAAAAGTTGCACGAAAAGCGCACACGAGCA
>NZ_JAURXB010000234.1 GCF_030654605.1 Bradyrhizobium sp. | reverse complement strand
ATCCAGTCGCCCGAGATCGTCGCGAAGTTCACCGGTCTCGGCGCCATCCCGCGCGACGAGGGACCGGCGGCGTTCAGCGCCTTTCTCGACAGCGAGGACGCGCGCTGGAGCGCGGTCGTCAAGGCCTCGGGCCTGCGGATCGAGTAGGGAATATTCCACCTTGGCAATCTCAATCCTGCTATCGGTCGAAACACGGTCGCTCGGATAATAGTTGACCCGCACAATCTTAGACAAATCGGGCGGCTTCAATCGCGTGAATGAAGTTCGAGGCAATATATCCCGCTCTTGAAGCGGCTATGCAAAGTCCGGCATCTGCTGAAAGAATGTGAAAGCCCTCCTTTCCTAATTCAAGAGTAGCTGTGTCCGTCAGTCCCAGTCTCCGTATTTCGTTCCTCTGCAAAGCATCGAGACTGGGGATGTAGCATTCTTTCGTCGTTGAAACGAAATGCGAGAAACATGCAAATATTTTCGCAGGCAAACCGTCCCCTTCAAAGTCGAGAAGGTTCGAAGCTTCGGAAAGCGCGTTCGGAATCACCCTCATATCTTCGTAAGTGGAAATTATCTTTAGAAGCAGTCGAAAATCATTCACTGAATATGCGCGGGTACGCTTGTGGGTTGGCACCGATTTCTCATCTGCCAGTCCGACGATTAGCAGAATAATTAGGTTGGTATCTAGGACTAAGACAGGATTCATTAGTCATCGACGCTCAATTTTCGCTTCATCCCCGTGACGGTCCCGTCTACGTCGTTGACCAGAAATGTTCGATAAGCGCGCTTTGGAAGTGCCTCGCCTGTGAGAGTCGACAGCGCATTGCGGTTTGAATTCCATGGCCTTGAAAAACCAAGCGTGATCTTCCAAACTTTGGCGTTATCGTCAAATTCAACTTCTTCGAGACCGAGATTGGCGAGAGTTTCGTCCCCCATAACATCGAGTGCCCAATTTTTCGCTGCTCTTACGGCTTCCTTGACTTCCATCGCATTTTTCCGGTGTGAAGGTTTCGCAATTTCGGAGGCTATTATACTTTTTTCTCGGTCTGACGCCATCGTCGTCTGCAATCCAGCAACTTGGTGCGCCGGCCGCTATTAGGGGACGCGGCTTTGATATCTGTTGGGGTTTTCGAACAGAAATTGCCTGCCCGTCTTACTTGGCGAACGGGTTCTGCCGGCCGATCATCGCACCGCCGATACCGCGGCGACGTTGCGCAGGCCCGCGAGCCGCATGATGGACCCCGCCGCCAGTTTCTGCGCGAGTTCCATGCTGTCTTCGTCGTCGGCGCTGTCGGCTTCGTCCAGATAGATGTTCGACAATTGCTCGGCGCGGCGCAGCGCGCGGCGCTTGATCGCCTCATGGTCTCCGGACGCGGGTTCGATGCCGCTTTGGTCTGACGGCGTCAGAAAGTGCGGCGGCAGGCGCGAGGGATCCATGGCCAGCAGTTGGTCGCGCTGCGCCGGCGTCAGCCCATGCGACCACGCGATGATATCCCTGAGCAGCAGACTTTCCAGCAGCGCCGCCGACGCCCGTTCGTCGGAAGCCGCGCCGTCATCGGCCGCGGTCTTCTCGCTCCTCCAGGCCAGCCGGCGCTCGCGGCGCCATCGATTGCCGTCCGACAGCGCTTCCCGCGCCAGGCTCTCCGCCGTCAGCCGTACCTGCGGATCTTCGGCGAGCGCGATGACGTAGGTCCAGAATACGAAGGCGCGCTGGCGGTGGCGGGCCGCGAGCGCCCACGCGGTGTAGGGCGTCGCCAGGCTGGAGTTCCCGATCTCGGCGATCTCGGCCGCGGCGACGAGATCAATCGGCGCCCAGCGTAGATCGGACCCATCGGGGCGCTTGCCGCAGGCGGCGAGGCAGGCCGTTGACAGGTTGTCGCAGCGCTCGCGCTCGCAGGCCGAAAGTACCGCGAACACCGCGCGCACCGGCAGCAGGCGCTCATCGGGCTGCGTGGCCAGTGCGCCGTAGCGTTGCGCGGCCTTCTGCGCCTGATCGAACGCAATGGCATAGAGCTCGCTGAGGCTCGCCACGGGAACCGGCGGAACGGCGGTCAGGAGCGGCTCTTTGCGCATGTCGGACCCCTCGCTCTGTCATAACTTTGAAGCATTCGGAGTGCTGGTTGTTTGATCCAGCGCAACTGGTAATCTTGCATCTGTGTTCTACGAGCTTAATCCAGAACAACGGCGTTCTGCTGAAATCTGGAAGACATTTTGCGAAAATCCGTCAATATCTATGCCCTTTTGGGGATTCTGGCCGTCTTCGGCTGGATTGCCATGCTTGGAGAGGCGCGCGCCGCGGGCCGTCTCGGCGAATACCTTGGCAAGGCCGAGCCGGCCGAACTGGTGGCCGGCGCGAATCGCTTTGGGCCGCCGCAGGGCGATCCGGCGATTGTGCCCGCACTGAAGGACGATCAGCTGCTCGGCTTCGTCTATCTCAACTCCGACTTTGCCAATGCGACCGGCTATTCCGGCAAGCCGATCCAGCTTCTGGTCGGCATCACGCCGAAGGGCGTGGTGACCGGCCTCAAGATGGTCGAGCACAAGGAGCCGATCGTTCTGCTCGGCATTCCGGAAAAGCGCGTGGTCGATGCCGTCAACAAGCTGATCGGCGCGGACATGGACCGCGTCGCACGCGGCACCGCGCCCGCCCCGCAGGTCGACATCGTCAGCGGCGCGACGGTTACCGTGCTTGTGATGGGCGACAGCATCGTCCGTTCCGCGACCAAGTTGATCAAGGGCGGCCGGCTCGGCGGCCGGGGCGGCATCGCGGCCGCTGCTGCGGCGCCGCAAGCCAGGAAGACGATCGATCCCGGCAAAGGCGAGATTCGCGACTGGGAAACGCTGGTCGGTGACGGTTCCGTGCGGCGGCTGGTACTTTCCGTCGACGACGTCAACAAGGCCTTTGAAAAATCCGGCAACGCCGCGGCCGCCGCGCATCCGGAAGAGGGCGACCCTGACGACACCTTTATCGATCTCTATGTCGCCGACGTCGCGGTGCCGGCCATCGGCCGCAGCCTGCTCGGCGACGACGGTTACAATCGGCTGGCCGGCCGGCTCAAGCCCGGTCAGCAGGCCCTCGTCGTCGCGGGATCGGGGCGTTACTCGTTCAAGGGGGCGGCCTATGTCCGCGGCGGCATCTTCGATCGCGTCGAATTGATCCAGGACACCAACAGCATCCGCTTTCGCGACCGCGACCACACAAGGTTGGGAGGCCTTGAAGCCGAAGGCGCGCCGCACTTTCCCGAAATCGCGCTGTTCGTGCTGCCGCCAGATTTCACCTTCGATCCGACCGAACCCTGGGTGCTGCAACTGCTGGTCCAGCGCGTGGTCGGCGCCAAGGACAAGGCCTGGCTGACTTTCGATCTCGGCTACACGCTGCCGGACGGCTACCTCAAGCGTGAGCCGGCAGCGCCGGCGCAGCAGCAGGCTGCCACATCCGCCGCGCCGCCGCCCGCGGCAGCCGCAGGGCCGGCAAAGCGCGCCGCCGGGACTCCCTTCGTCGGCGAAGACGAACCGCTGTGGATGAAGATCTGGCGCGGCAACGTCGTCAGTATCGGCATCACGATCGCAGCCCTCGGTGCGCTGACCCTGATCTTCTTCTTTCAGAACAGCCTGGTGCGCCGGCCCCGGGTCTACGTCTGGGTCCGCCGCGGCTACCTGCTGTTCATTCTGGTATGGCTCGGCTGGTACGCCAACGCTCAGCTCTCGGTGGTCAACGTCCTGACCTTCGCCAATTCGCTGCTGACCGGTTTCAGCTGGGAATACTTCCTGTCGGCGCCGTTGATCTTCCTGCTTTGGGCCGCGATCGCGGCCGGACTGCTGTTCTGGGGGCGCGGGCCGTTCTGCGGCTGGCTCTGTCCGTTCGGCGCGCTGCAGGAATTGCTCAACAACATCGCCCAGGCGGTCAAGATCCCGCAATACCGTTTGCCATGGGGCCTGCACGAGCGGCTGTGGCCGATCAAATACATCATCTTCCTCGGCCTGTTCGGCATGTCGCTGTATTCGACCGCGCTCGCCGAGCAACTGGCTGAGGTCGAGCCGTTCAAGACCACCATCGTGCTGAAGTTCGCGCGCGAATGGCCCTACGTCATCTACGCCCTGACCACGTTGTCCGCCGGCCTGTTCGTCGAGCGGTTCTTCTGCCGCTATATGTGCCCGCTCGGCGCCGCGCTGGCGATTCCCGGCCGCGTCAGGATGTTCGAATGGCTGCGGCGCTGGCCCGAATGCGGCTCACCCTGCCAGCGCTGCGCCAAGGAATGCCCGGTGCAGGCGATCCACCCCGAGGGTCACATCAACGTCAATGAGTGCATCTACTGCATGCATTGCCAGGAACTGTATTTCGACGATCACCGCTGCCCGCACATGATCCAGGTGCGGCTGAAGCGCGAGAAGCGCGACGCGCTGTCGTCGCCCTCGATGCGCAGCGACGGCAAGGGCCCGAACACCATCATCACCGCCGGGGGCAAGCCGATCAATTTGCCGCCGGTCGGCGCCATCACACCACCACCAACCTGAAAGCCTAGGAGGGCTATTATGAGCGACAACGAAAACGGAAAGGGCGTCAGTCGGCGTACCTTGCTTGGAACGACCGCGGCGGCCGCAGGTGTCGGCCTTGCCGGAGGCGCCGCGCTCAACGCCACGACTGCCGATGCGCAGACCAAGGCAGCCGCGCCGAAGGCGCCGGCCGCGCGGCCCGCGGTGCTGCACAAGGCCGAAGTGGCTCCCGGCGAACTCGATGAATATTACACCTTCTTCTCCAGCGGCCAGTGCGGCGAACTGCGCATCGTTGGTCTGCCGTCGATGCGCGAACTGATGCGCGTTCCCGTGTTCAACCGCTGCAGCGCCACCGGCTGGGGCCAGACCAATGAAAGCCTGAAGGTGCTGACCGAGGGGTTGTTGCCCGAGACCCGCGAGTTCCTCAAGACCCGCGGCGGCACCTACATGAATGGTGACCTGCATCACCCGCACATCTCCTTCACCGACGGCACCTATGACGGCCGCTACGCCTTCATGAATGACAAGGCCAACACCCGCGTCGCGCGGGTACGGCTCGACGTCATGAAGTGCGACAAGATCATCCAGCTGCCGAACCAGCACACGGTGCACGGCTTGCGCGTGCAGAAATATCCGCGCACCGGCTATGTGTTCGCCAACGGCGAGGACGGCGTGCCGATTCCGAACGACGGCAAGGTACTCGACGATCCCAAGAAGTATCACTCGGTCTTCAGCGCGATCGATGGCGATACCATGAAGGTCGCCTGGCAGGTGATAGTCGACGGCAATCTCGACAACGTCGACGCGGACTACCAGGGCAAGTACGCCTTCTCCACCTGCTATAATTCCGAAGAGGGTGTCACGCTCGCGGAAATGACCGCCAAGGAGCAGGACTGGGTCACCATCTTCAACATCAAACGCATCGAGGAGGCGGTGAAGAAGGGTGACTTCAAGGAAATGAACGGCGTGCCGGTGATCGACGGCCGCAAGGGCTCGAAGTACACGCGCTATGTCCCGGTTGCCAACAGCCCGCACGGCATGAACACCGCGCCGGACGGTATCCATATCGTGGCGGCAGGGAAACTCTCGCCGACCGTCACCGTGATGGACGTCCGGCTGTTCGACCAGTTGTTCGACGACAAGATCAAGCCGCGCGATGTCGTGGTCGCCGAGCCAGAACTCGGCCTCGGCCCGTTGCACACCGCCTATGACGGCAAGGGCAATGCCTACACGACGCTGTTCCTCGACAGCCAGGTGGTCAAATGGAACATCGATCTCGCCAGGCGCGCGTTCAAGGGCGAGAAGGTCGACCCGATCATTCAGAAGCTCGATGTGCATTATCAGCCCGGCCACAACCACTCCTCGATGGGACAGACCAAGGAGGCAGACGGAAAGTGGCTGATCTCGCTCAACAAGTTCTCCAAGGACCGCTTCCTGAACGTGGGTCCCTTGAAGCCCGAGAACGACCAGCTGATCGACATCTCCGGCGACAAGATGAAGCTGGTACATGACGGTCCGAGCTTTGCCGAACCGCATGACGCCACCATCGTGCACCGTTCCAAGATCAATCCGGTTTCAATCTGGGATCGCGCCGATCCGTTCTTCGCCGATGCGGTCAAGCAGGCCAAGGCCGACGGGATCAATCTCGAAGCCGACTCCAAGGTCATCAGGGACGGCAACAAGGTGCGGGTCTACATGACTTCCACCGCGCCGGCGTTCGGCCTCGACCAGTTCCAGGTCAAGCAGGGCGATGAAGTCACCGTCTACGTCACCAATATCGACGCGGTGGAGGACCTGACGCACGGCTTCACCATCGTTAACTACGGCGTCGCCATGGAGGTGGCGCCGATGGCCACGGCCTCGGTGACGTTCAAGGCGGATGCGCCCGGCGTCTACTGGTACTATTGTCAGTGGTTCTGTCACGCCATGCATATGGAAATGAAGGGCCGCATGCTGGTCGAGCCCAGGACGTCCTGAGGCGGTAGCGACACGTGCTCATCTTCCTGCGCATTGTTCCGGCGGCGATCCTCGCCGCCGGAATCCCGGGCTCCGCGGTTGCGGAGACGCTGAAGGCTGTCCCGGAGCAGTCGCTGCAGGCGGTGCTCGACCGGGCGCAGGACGGCGACGTCATCGAGCTGGCGCCGGGCCAATACAACGGCGCGATCCGGATCGAGCGGCGCGTGGTCCTGAGCGGAAAGCCGGGCGCGGTGCTCGACGGCGGCGGGACCGGCAATGTCGTCACCGTGACGGCGCCCGACGTCACGGTCCGCGGCGTCACCATCCGGGGGTCGGGTCACGATCTGGAGAAGATGGATTCCGGCTTGTTCCTGGAGAAATCGGCGCAGCGCGCGCTGGTTGAAAACAATCGCTTCGAAGGCAATTTGTACGGCATCTATGTCCATGGTGCGACCGGGTCGCGCGTGCTGCGCAACATCGTCGACGGCATGCAGGGCGGGCGCCGCAACGATGCCGGTAACGGCGTCTCGGTCTGGAATGCGCCCGATGTCACCATCGCCGGGAACAGCTTCCGCTACGGGCGCGACGGCATCTTCACGGTTGCCAGCCGCAAGGACCGCTTCATCGACAACCGCTTCGAGCAGGTGCGGTTCGCGGTGCATTACATGTATACCAATGACAGCGAAGTCAGCGGCAACGTCTCGGTCGGCAATCACGTCGGCTACGCCATCATGTTCTCGAACCGGCTGATCATCCGCAACAATATCTCGGATCGCGACCGCGATTACGGCATGCTGTTCAACTACGCCAACTATGCCGAGATCGACGGCAACTGGGTGAACGGCGGCTCGCTCGATATCACCGCAAGCAGTCGTGACGAGGGCCCGGCCGAAGAACGCGGCATGCTGCCGGAATCGAAGCCGGAACCCGGCCTGCGTTCCGGACCCGGCAAATGCGTCTTCATCTACAACACCAACCACAACAAGTTTCGCAACAACTGGTTCGAGCGCTGCGGCATCGGGGTGCATTTCACCGCCGGCTCCGAGGGCAACGAGATCACCGGCAACGCCTTCGTCGGTAACCGCAACCAGGTGAAATATGTCGGCACCCGCGACCTCGACTGGTCGAAGGGAGGTCGTGGCAATTACTGGAGCGATAATCCGGCGTTCGATCTCAATGGCGACGGCATCGCGGACACCGCCTACCGCCCCAACGATCTGGTCGACCGGGTGTTGTGGACCGCGCCCGCGGCGAAGGTGCTGATCAACAGCCCCGCGGTGCAGGTGCTGCGCTGGGCGCAGGCGCAGTTTCCGGCACTCTATCCCGGCGGCGTCGTCGATACCCATCCCCTGATCGCGCCGCCGCCGAAACCGTCAGCCAGCCGGAGCCTGCAATGACCGTGACTGTTGCCGTCAAGGGCGTGGAGAAGAGCTACGGTGCGGTCAAGGCGTTGCGCAACGTCTCGTTCGATCTCGGTCCGGGACGGCTGAGCGCGCTGGTCGGCCACAACGGCGCCGGCAAGACCACGCTGATCAAGCTGATGCTCGGCCTCATTCACGCCGAGCGCGGCGAGGTCCGCGTGCTCGACGAGGATCCGGCGGCCGGTGAATTTTCGGCGCGGCGGCAACTCGGCTATCTGCCGGAGAATGTCGCGTTCAACGCTGCCCTGACCGGGCGCGAAACGCTGGCGTTCTACGCGCGGCTGAAGCAGATCAAGCCCGCCTCGGCGTGGCCGCTGCTGGAGCGCGTCGGCCTGATGCATGCCGCCGATCGCAGGGTCGGGACCTATTCCAAGGGCATGCGGCAACGGCTCGGCCTCGCCCAGGCGCTGCTGGGGCGGCCGCGCGTGCTGCTGCTGGACGAGCCGACCACGGGGCTGGATCCGGCGCTGCGCCAGACCTTCTATGAAATCCTGAATGAATTGCGCGACGACGGTGCCACGGTGCTGATTTCCTCGCACGCCTTGAACGAGCTGGAAGATCGCGCCGAGCATGTCCTGATCATGAACCGCGGGCTTCTGGTCGCGCAGGGCTCGCTTTCGGAACTGCGCTCGATCTCGCAATTGCCGATCCGGGTCTCGCTCGATCTGGCGCCCGGGGCGAGCGTTCCGCCGGCCTGGATGAACGGGGCGAGCGTCGCCGCCTCGCACGGCCGCATCCTGCTGGTGCCCGATGAGGCCGCCAAGATGGAGCTGCTGCGCGTCGCCGCCGGCAATCCCGGCGTCACCAATATCGAGATCGCGGCGCCGACGCTTGACGATCTCTATGCGCATTTTCTGCGGGAGAATGCCGCGTGAGGAACATCGTCATCATCGCCGCCAAGGAAATCAAGGAAGGGCTGCGCAACCGCTGGGTTCTCGCCACCACGCTGCTGCTGGCCGCGCTGTCGCTGTCGCTCACCTTTCTCGGCAGCGCGCCGACCGGCAATGTCGGCGCCGGCGCGCTCGACGTCGTGGTGGTGAGTCTCTCCAGCCTCACCATCTTCCTGCTGCCGCTGATCGCACTTTTGATTTCGCATGACGCTGTCGTCGGCGAGATGGAGCGCGGCACCATGATCCTGCTGCTCAGCTATCCCGTCGGCCGCTACCAGGTCCTGCTCGGCAAATTCTGCGGGCATGTGCTGATCCTCGCCTTTGCCACCGTGATCGGCTATGGCGCGGCGGCGGCGGCGCTCGCCATCACGGGCGCGTCGGTGCCGGCGGCGAGCTGGTACGCCTTCGCCTCCATGCTCGGGACCTCGATCCTGCTCGGCGCGGTGTTCGTCGCGATCGGATATCTGATCTCCAGCCTGGTGCGCGATCGCGGCACCGCGGCCGGCATCTCGGTCGGCATCTGGCTGTTGATGGTGCTGGTGTTCGACATGGCGCTGCTCGGCATCCTGGTGGTCGATCAGGGACACTTCGTCACGGCGGCGGTGCTGGAAGCGCTGCTGTTTCTCAATCCGACCGATCTTTACCGCCTGACCAACCTGACCGGGTTCAACGTCAGCCAGTTCTCCGGCATGGCCGGGCTGGCGGGCACCGCAAGCACGGGGGTCGGCGCGCTGCTGCTCGGACTTTTGGTCTGGATCGCCGCACCGCTGGGACTGGCAACCGCCTTCTTTGCGCGGAGGGAATTATGAGTTTGCGAATGATCACCTGGCGAATCCTCGGCGCGCTTGTCGCCATGATCTTCCTCGCCGGATGCAATCAGGATACGGCCAGTTCGGTCGCGCCGCCGCCGGTGGCGCTCAACAGCGACGCCATGGGCGTGTTCTGCGGCATGAACCTGCTCGAACATCCCGGACCGAAGGGCCAGATCATCACCGCCGGCCGGATCGATCCGTTCTGGTTCTCGTCGGTGCGCGACACCGTGGCCTTCACTCTGATGCCGGACCAGCCCCGCGACATCAGGGCGATCTATGTGTCGGACATGGCGCGGGCGAAAAGCTGGGAAGATCCTGGCGCTACCAACTGGGTCGACGCGCGCAAGGCCTTCTTCGTGATCGAGGGCCGCAAGCAGGGCGGCATGGGTGCGGCCGAGGCGGTGCCATTCGGCAACCGCGAGGCCGCCGACGTCTTTGTCGCCGCCAATGGCGGCCGGGTGGTGACGTTCACGGAGATACCGCGCGACTATGTGCTCGGCAGCGACGCCCCCGGCGACCAGAGCCAGAATGAACTTCCCGAGGTGCGGACCAATTGACGAGGGACCAGCCGATGCTTCAACATCTCACCCGGCGGCGCTTGATCGTCATTGCCGCGAGTGCGGCCGGATCGGCGTTTCTGGCCTCCAGCCGCTTCGCAGATGCCAATGCACCCGTGCGCTGGCAGGGATCGGCGCTCGGCGCGCAGGTCTCGATCGAAATCCATCACCCGGATAGGGCCGAGGCCGAACGGCTGGTCGAGCGCTGTGTGCTGGAGGTGCGGGGGCTGGAGCAGCAATTCAGCCTGTACCGGACGGACTCCGCGATCTCGATTCTCAACCGCACCGGCATTCTCGTTGCGCCCGACGCCGATATGGTGGCGCTGCTGCGAACCTCGCTGCGCTTTGCCGAAATCACCGGCGGCGCGTTCGATCCGACGGTGCAGCCGCTGTGGCAGCTTCATGCCGATCATTTCTCGTCGGAGAAACCCGGCAGCGACGGCCCTTCGCCGCTGCAGCTGACTGAGGCGCTGGCGAAGGTCGGCTATGCCGGCCTGCTGGTCGGCGAGAACAGGATCGCGCTGCTGCGGCGCGGCGCGGCCATCACGCTGAACGGCATCGCGCAGGGGTTTGCCACCGACCGCGTGGTCGAGCGGCTGCGTCAGGCCGGCCTGTCGACGACGCTGGTCAATATGGGCGAGATCAGGGCGATCGGCGCGCGGCCCGAGGGCACGCCGTGGCGCGTCGGTCTCGGCGATCCCGACCGGCCGGGCCTGCTCACCGAAACCGTCGACCTGGTCGACCGCGCGGTCGCGACCTCGGCGGGCGCCGGCTTCCGGTTTGACGTCAAAGGCCGCTTCACCCACCTGTTCGATCCGGTAACGGGACGCAGTCCGCAGCGCTACCGTAGCGTGAGCGTAATGGCGCCGACGGCCACCGAAGCGGACGCCTTGTCGACCGCGTTCAGCCTGATGCCTTTAGCTGTTATCGCTGAAATCGTGGCGGCCAGGCCGAATGTTCAGGCCCGTATCACCGATTCCAATGGAACTTTGATCGTGTATGGTGCTTGAGAGATGCCGTCCCCGGCAGTCCGAAAGTCGGATCGACCGCTCGATGCCGATCAGCCAGAGATTCCCGGCCCCAACGGGCTGTTAAAACAGGAGAACAGGATGCGAGGGTTTGTTTTCGTTGCACTTTTGGCGGTCGCCGGGTCAGGTGAAGTCAGAGCCCAGGATGCCGCGGCCGGAGAAAAGGTGTTTGGCGTGTGCAAGGCCTGCCACCAGATCGGCGAGACCGCCAAGAATAACGTCGGCCCGCAGCTCAACGGCATCATCGGCCGCAAGGCGGGCACCGTCGCCGGCTACAACTATACCGCCGCCAACAAGGACTCCGGGATTACCTGGGACGAGGCCACTTTCCGCGAATACATCAAGGACCCCAAGGCCAAGATCCCGGGCACCAAGATGATCTATGCCGGCCTGAAGGACGAGCAACGGACCAACGACCTGCTCGCCTTCCTCAAGCAGTTCGATGCCGCCGGGAAGAAGAAGTAGAGTATTCAGAATTCTCGTCATGCCCGGCCTTGTGCCGGGCATCCACGTCCTGGCTGCGCATCAACAAGCGAAGACGTGGATGGCCGGGACAAGCCCGGCCATGACGAAGGCTTGGTCACTTCGCGAACGGGTTCTGCCAGCCGCCACGCGCGGCTGGCGCCCGCGGCGGATAGGTCGCCTCGAGATAGTTCAGCACCACCGCGCGATCCTTGTCGTCGGGCGGCGGCATGTTGTGGCGGCGGATCATCAGGTTGATGGAATCGTCCCACTGCACCCGCGTCATGCCCTGCTGCGCCACGAGTTTAAAGCCGTGGCAGGCGGTGCAGGTGTAGAAGGTTTCATCGCGGCCGGCTCCGGCCGGAAAATCCTCCGGGCTTTCGTCACGCGGCGTGAAGGTCGATTGCGCCATGGCGGGCGCGATCGACAGCAGGCCCGCCATCACAGTCCAGGCGATACGCGCCATCAGCCGACCAGCACCGCGATGCGGTGCATGGCGTTGCCGCCGTAGCCTTGCGGATTCCAGAAGCCGGCCAGATGCGGCTGCATCGCGCCCTTCGAATCGGTGGCGCGGGCCCAGATCTCGAAGTAGCCGTCGGTCGGCAGTTTCAAGGTCGCGGTCCAGCGCTGCCAGTCATACTTGTTCTTCGGCTTTTCCAGATTGGCGCGCTGCCAGCTGGCGCCGAAATCGGTGGAGACATCGACCTGCTTGACGGTGAGGTCGCCGGCCCATGACGCGCCGCGCAGTTTCAATTCCCTGGTGCCGGCTGCGATCTTGGCGCCGTTGGTCGGATTGGTGATGATCGAGCGCACCGGCATCGATTCCAGGATGCGCATATTTTTCGGGTCCCCCTTGTCGCCGGGGATCATCGGCTTGATGGCGGTGCGGTAGGAAAACTCGGTCATGCCCGGGCCGTCATGCTCCTTGTCGCGGATGGTGATTTTGGTCAGCCATTTCTGCGAGGCGGAGCCGGCCCAGCCCGGCACGATCAGACGCACCGGCCCGCCATGGATGTTCGGCAGCGGCTGGCCGTTCATCGCCCACACGATCATGCTGTGGGGGTCCAGCGCCTTCTCGATCCGCACGCCGCGCGAGAGCGTCGGCTTGTTGGCGTCGCCCGACAGATGCAGGTCGGCGGCATAATGCGCGGTGTATTTTGCAGTTTTCTTCAGGCCCGCGGCTTTCAGCACCTCGGCCAGCGGCACGCCGGTCCATTCGGCGCAGCCGGCGCCGCCATTGGTCCACTGGTTGCCACGCGCCGGCGGCGAGAACGCGGCGCGGCCGTTGCCGCCGCATTCCAGCACCATGCGCCGCGTCACCGCCTTGTATTTCGATTTCAGCTCGCCGAGCGTGATCTCGAGCTTTTTGTCGACCTCGCCGTCGATGGTGATCTTCCAGGCGTCGGGATTTTTCGCCTCCTCCGGAATCAGCCCGTTGTTGCGGATGTAGAACTTCTCGATCGGGGTGGTGTCGTCGTCGAGCAGGCTTTCCGGCGTCTCGGCGACCAGCGGCTTTTCGCCGAGCACCACGAGCTTGTCGTTCTTCCCCGGGAATTTCAGATATTGCGGGCCCTTGGGCGCGGGCGCGGGGGCTTGCGCATGCGCGGCGGGAATGCCGCCGCCATCCGGCGACAGCGGCATCACGCCGCCGATGATCGCGCCCATCGCGGCGAGCCCCGTTGAGCCCAGAAATCCGCGCCGGCTGGTGATGAAGTGGCTGCCGCCCTCGACGGCATCGTCGGCTTGTTGCGCCATGACATTTCTCCCCTTGGTGCTGTCTCGGGATTTTGCCAGGGTTGCCCCGGCACTCCCGTTTGGCTTGAGTATTTGCGTTTTGCGGGCTGGCTGCAAGACCGGCACGGCGCGCCCGATCCAACCGGCATGCATTCAGCCATGGCTGCCATCCGGCTCGACCCCTGTTCGACCCTCCTTCAACCCTCCTTCAACCCTCCTTCAACCCTTGCGCTTCCTGGCCGCCGGCGGCACATTTGCGCCGCGGCGCCAGGCGCCCGCCAAGCAAGAATTCAGGGAACGCGCATGGCCGCCACGCGGATCGGCTGCGATGGCGGCAACAAGGTGGCCGACGGCCGCGACGCCGTCGTGTTTCACCATTTCCCTCTCATTTTCGTCTCATCCCAAGGAGCTAGTCCATGACGCATGCCATCCGTTTTCACAAAGCCGGCGGTCCCGAAGTTCTGGTCTGGGAGGAGGTGCAGGTCGGCAAGCCCGGTCCGGGCGAGGCGCGCATCCGCCACACCGCGGTCGGCTTGAACTTCGTCGACATCTACAACCGCTCGGGGGTTTATCCCGTGCAGCTGCCGAGCGGGCTCGGCAGCGAGGGCGCCGGCGTGGTCGAGGAAGTCGGCTCCGGCGTCACCGACCTGAAACCCGGCGACCGCGTCGCCTATGGCGCGTCGCCGCTCGGCGCCTATTCCGAGTCGCGGCTGATTCCGGCCGACCGCCTGTTGAAGCTGCCTGATGGCATTGATGACAACACCGCTGCGGCGATGATGCTGAAGGGCCTGACCACGCAATATCTGATCCGCCAGACCTACCGGGTCAAAGCCGGCGACACCATCCTGTTGCATGCGGCGGCCGGCGGCGTCGGCACCATCCTCAGCCAATGGGCGAAACATCTCGGCGCCACCGTGATCGGCACCGTCGGCAGCGACGAGAAGGCCAAGCTGGCGCAGTCCCATGGCTGCGCCCACACCATCGTCTATTCCCGCGAGGATTTCGTCAAACGCGTCGACGAAATCACCGGCGGCAAGAAGTGCCCGGTGGTTTACGACTCCGTCGGCAAGGACACGTTCCTGAAATCGCTCGACTGCCTGGCGCCGCTCGGCGTCGCGGCCCTGTTCGGCGCGTCCTCCGGCGCGGTCGAACCGCTCAACCTCGGCCTTTTGGCCGCCAAGGGTTCGCTCTTCGTCACCCGCCCGACGCTGTTCACCTACGCCGCCAAGCGCGAAAAACTGGTCGAGATGGCAAATGAGCTGTTCGACGTGGTGAAGTCAGGCGCGGTCAAGATCGAGGTGCACCAGACCTATCCCTTGAAGGACGCCGCCAAGGCCCACGCCGACCTCGCCGCGCGCAAGACCACCGGCTCGACGGTTCTGACGGTGTGAGGAACGGCGTTCTCTTACCCTCCAGGGGAGGGTGAAAGCTGCGAGACCTGCATCAGCTTTTCGCAAGCTCACCCTCCAGCCCCCGCACCATCGCGCGCACGATCAGCGCGATCTCGGCGCGCAGTGCCGCGATCGGCACCGCGATCAGCTTCTGCTCGAGCCCGAGCGTCACCATGCCGTGCACGGCCGAGAACAGGCTGCGCGCGGTGACGCCCAATTCAGCAGCCGTGCGTTTCGGAAACAAGGCTGCGAGCGGCCGGTAGATGTGCCGGAACAGCGCCATCTGCTCGTCAACGGCCCATTCCGGCACCGGCTTGTCCGGCGCCATCCGGTGTTCGAACAGCGCGCGCCACAGTCCGGTATTGTCGGCCGCGAAGTCGCAATAGGCCACCGCGATGCGCACCAGCGTCTCCGCGGGCGAGGCGGGACCGCTGCTTTCGGCCGCGGTGAGGGCGGCGTCCAGCCGCGCCAGCGTGCGCGATCCCACCCGCAGGATCAGTTCATCCATGTCGGCGACCAGGTTATAGACCGCGCCATTGGCGCAGCCGATTTCCCGCGCCAGTTCGCGGGTTTTCAAGCCCGCCAGTCCGGCTGCGTTGATGCTCCGTTCCGCCGCCAGGATCAGCTCTTCGCGGAGTTTTTCACGTCTTTCCAAGGCTTTAGACATTGTTTCCATTTTTCTTGAGCAATGCTCAAATTTCTCTTGAGCAACGCTCAAGTCCCTGCTATATCCAATCCGTGAGCGATGCTCATAACAGGGAGTTGCAAATGTTCAAAACGGTTTTGACGCTTTTCCGGGGCAGCGTGGCTGTCGCGGGAGAAGAACTGGAGGGCCGCAATGCCCTTCTCATTCTCGACCAGCAGATGCGCGATGCGGCCTCCGCCGTCGACCGCGCCAAGCGGACGCTGGCGCTGGCGATCGCCCAGGACCAGCAGGAGGGCCGGCGGCTCGACGCCACCAATGCCCGGATCGCCGATCTGGAAGTCCGTGCCACCGCGGCGCTCGATGGTGGCCGGGAAGATCTCGCAAGGGAAGCCGCCGAAGCGATTGCCGGCCTCGAGGCCGACCGCGACGCCGCGATGACCGCGCGGGCGCTGTTCGCCTCGGAGATCACGCGGCTGAAGCGCCACGTCGCCAACGCCGAGATGCGCATCACCGAACTCGATCGCGGCCGCCGTATCGCCCGCGCCTCGGAAGCGGTTCGCAATTTGCGCCGCGGCGGCATCGAAGCCGCGCGTCCCTACGAATCCACGCTGCCGGAAGCCGAGCAGACGCTGAAGCGCCTGCGCGAACGTCAGCTGGAAGCAGCCGCCGCCGATCAGGCCCTGATTGAAATCGACGCCGCCAACGGTCCGCTGGCGACCGCCGAAAAACTCGCCGAACAGGGTTTTGGGCCGCGGATGAAATCCACCGCCGATGACGTGCTGGCGCGGCTCCATGCCAAGCGCACGCAATCTGCCTGAACCCTGAGACTCTTCGAACCGAAAACCCGATCAATTTAAAACCCGTATCAACAGGAGATTATCATGAACCAGAATGTCCAGCCCCACAGTTCCGCCTGGGTTACCTTCACCTACGCCTCGTTCTGCGCGTCCTTCTTCATGGTCGCGGTCGGCGTGTTCTTCCTGCCGCTCGATCTGTGGATCAAGGGCTATCTCGCGATGGGCATCGTCATGCTGGTGCAGTCCTGCGTCACCCTGACCAAGACCGTGCGCGACATGCACGAGAGCGGCAAGCTGGTGAACCGCATCGAGGACGCCAAGGCCGAACGCATCCTGATGGATTTCAACAAGGCGGCGTAACGACGCGCGACCGATGCGCGCCCTTCACCCTCCCCTGGAGGGGGAGGGTCGACACGAATGCAATGAGCGGCGGGGTGGGGTGACGGTCTCTCGTTTCCAACAGTGTTCGGGTTGAGAGATCATCCCACCCCGTCCCGCAACCAACTGCCGCCCGTCACCGGCGCAGAACTGCCGCGACGGGTTTCACGCAAGATATGATGAAGGGATGACTTCAATGATGAGAGCGCTCGTGTTCGGCTTGGTGGGCCCCGTCCTCGGAGTCCTCATCGCCTTTTATCTTGTGGGCGAGGGACATCGCGACCCTTACGGTGTCCCGATAGTTCTTTTCTTCAGCCTGTTTGTATGTCCGATCGCCGGAACCGTTGATGGTGTTCTGGCTTATGTTGTGCCTATTTATCTGCGGGTGCCGTTGACCGCTACCGTCGGGGCGGCCAGTGCTGCCGGGCTCAGCGTCTTTCTGTTCGGGGGCAACTTGCTGCACACGCAGTTGCCGGTCGCAATCGTCGGCGCACTTTGCATGGCGATCTGTTCGCTGCTCTCGCATGATTACAACGTTCACCGCAGGACGACGGATCGGACCTGAACGCAGGTCCTGAATCAACACGACACAACGCACGACGCCGATGGAGCCGCAGCCAACAACTGGATCAGGGCAATGAAATCAACTTTCAAGCTATGGGCGATCGTGGGGGTAACCGTAGCTGCCTTGGCCGGCCTCGTTGCCGTTGTCGTGGTCTATCGGATGGAAATTATTCTTGGCGCGGCGTGCATGTTGGGCAACTGCATCTGACATCAATTCCCCTGCAGGGGCCCGTCTCCGGCGAATTTGCACCCGCCAATTCAAACATCCTTTACCCTTCTGCATCTCCGTCTCCCTGCGTCCGAGACTTCTTAAGGTTGTCATGCATAATTCCGCTACCGGGAAGGCGGCATGCGTCTTTTCCGAAGCGGCCAATCGATCCACCGATCGCAACATTCATTGCAGGAGACTCCCATGAACCAGACCGCCCAGCCCCACAGTTCCGCGTGGGTTACCTTCACCTACGCTTCGTTCGCCGGTGCGGCCTTCCTGGTCGCGGTCGGCGTCTATTTCCTGCCGGTCGATCTCTGGATCAAGGGCTATCTCGCGATGGGCATCATCATGCTGGTGCAATCCTGCGTTACCCTGACCAAGACCGTGCGCGACATGCACGAGAGCAGCAAGCTGGTGAACCGCATCGAGGACGCCAAGGCCGAACGCATCCTGATGGATTTCAACAAGGCCGCGTAACGGCACGCGAAGCGAACGCCGCCTTATACCTCCTCGCCGCTGCGCGGGGGGAGGGATAAGACCGCCCCTTCAAACATCCTTTACCCTGCCGCAACCCCGTGTCACCGCGCTCAAACCTCCTTAAGATGCGCCATGCACAACTCTTCCCGGATTACGGGCAGGCAGCATGGCGTCTTGGTGGAGCAACGGGGGACAAGTACGATCGGCGGTCGCGCAGCTGCGCGGCCATGCCGGCTTCTGGTGGCAGGCGCTGTCGCAACCCCAAATCGATATCACCTTGCGCACCCATGCCGGGCTCATCACCCGGATCGTCGAAAGTCCGGGACTGTCGCTCCCGGAAGCCGAACTCGAATCGCTCGTCGCGCAGCTGCGCATCGTCGCCGCCAGGACGCTGCCGGCGGAGAGCCTCACCTACGGCATCTTCTCCGGCGAGCGCGAAAAACTGTCGTGCGCCGTCGTCACCCTGATCTCGGAAGAAGCCACGGGACGCCCGGTCGCATTCAATGCCTTGTCGGTCATGCCCGTCGAACTCGACGGCGAGCCGGCGGAGGTGACCCATCTCGGCCTCGTCATGGTCGATCCCGACCAGCGCGGGCAGGGCCTGTCCTGGGTGCTGTACGGCCTGACCGCACTGGTGCTGTTCGTGCGCGACGGGCTGCGGCCGAAATGGATTTCCAACGTCACCCAGGTGCCCGCGGTGGTCGGCATGGTCTGCGAGACATTTTCGGATGTGTTTCCGTCGCCGCATCCGGGCGCGCGGCAGAGCTTTGCGCATCTGCAGCTGGCGCGCGGCATCATGCGCCGCCACCGCGCCGTGTTCGGCGTCGGCGACGAGGCCGGTTTCGACGAGGCCCGCTTTGTCATTGCCGATGCCTATACGGGCGGATCGGACGCGCTGAAGAAGACTTTCGAAAGCGCGCCCAAACATCGCGACCCGCAATACGAGGCGTTCTGCGCGCGCGAGCTCGATTACCCCAGAGGCGACGACATCCTGCAGATCGGCCGCATCGATCTCGCCGTCGCCCGCCGCTATCTGCTGCGCGAAGTGCCGCCCGGTTCGCTGCCGGCGTTGCTCGCCGCCGGCGCGGTGTTGTCGCTGCAGCGTCTGTTGCTCCCCGTTTTCTACTGGCTCGACGATAGCCGCGCCTTCGGCAGCTTGCGGCCGCGGCTGGGCGAAACCGATGGGCGGCAGCGATGACACCGGGCGTCATCGCCGGCTCCATCGTCAATCTGTGTGGCGCGATCGGTCTCGGCGTCGCCATGATGATGCTGCACCGGCGCGATCCCAGGAGTCCACTGACCAGGCGTCTGCTGGTCGCGCTCGGGTTCATCGCGACGCTGTTCCTGGTGCGTGGGGCGGCGTGGTGGACGGGAAGTGTCTGGCTCGACCGTCTCTCCATGATTCCGGCCGCGCTGGTGCCGCTCGGCGCGTTGCTCGTCACCGAAGGTATTTTGCGGCGGCACGCGCCCCGGCTCCTCAAGATCGCCGCCGTGGCCGGCGGTGTCGGGCTCGGTTTCGCCGGCGTCCTCGGCATGGAAAGTTTTACGGCCTATTACGTGTTGCTGGCGCTGTTCCAGCTGGCCGGCTTCGCCGCCTGCGGCTGGCTGTTGGAATTCAGGGACCGCGGCACGCTGCTGGCGTCGGAGAACCGCAGCATCGGCCGTCTTGCCGTCGGCGCCATTCTCGTCATCCCCTTCATCGTCACCGACTTCCAGGTGTTCGCGCCCGATATTCCCGTCAGACTCGGTGCCCTCGGTGCGCTGCTCGTTGTCACCGCGATCCTGATCGCGGGTGGCGGCGCGGAGACGCGCCGTCAGGCCCTTGCGATGACCGCATTGCGGCTTTCGAGCGCGGCGCTGCTCGGCGCGGCAGCGGCCTTCGTCTCACCCGACGTCGATGCCGCGCAGATCATGCGGTTCGCCACCATCGCGATGTCGGGCGTCCTGACCATCGGCCTGATGGTCGATGCGCTGCGAGCGCATTTCGAATCGCAGGTGCCGGGGGTGCTGAATTCGGTCGCGGCGTCGCCGGCGCGGACACGCGATGCGTTGATAGCGGAACTCGAGCGTCACCCGATCTTCGAGAGCGCAAGGCGCTGTCGCGAAAGCGATCTTGCGGCTTACGATCCGCCTCTGCTGCGCGACTTCCTGTCGACGCAACGGGTGCTGCGCCGCACCGAGGCGCCGTGGGGCCTCGCACCCACCGATCCGGCCGTCGAGCGCGCGGTGTCGCTGATGGCGGCCCATAGCGCTACCCACCTGATCATCCTGAACCACGATCCGGTCGACCTCATCGTGCTCGCGGTTCCCGTGATATCGGCCGATCCGGCCACGGAAACCGCGCTGGCGCTGGTGCGGCGCCTGCTGGCGCTGACGCCGGAAGAGGTTTGAGACCTGCAGAATTTTTCGCGACCACTGTCGAAAATGCCGATGCGGGTGTTATAAGGCCCGCCTCGGCATTCTCACGACAGGTGGAAGCGGATGGATAAGCGGGCGATGCGTGAAGAGGCCGAGCGCCTGATACGCGAAACCATGGAACGCAAGGCGCTGGTCGTGAAGCAGGGCAATACCCGCATCGAGACCACCTGCGGCAAATGTGGCGCGCCGAACCGCATCTCGGCGGAAAAGGGCGCGACCCGTGTCAAGTTCGCCTGCAAGCAATGCGGACACAAGCAAGAGACGCTGTGATCGGGACGCTCCTCCGAGACCCGTAGCCCGGATGGAGCCCTTGCGTAATCCGGGGCCGCCACATCATCCGCCCCCGATTGCGCCATTGGATCGGCGCTTTTATCCCGTCGGGCAAATCACTTCGGTTTATCGGAATCGATGTCAAGCCCTTTCGGCAAAAATATTTCTGTTTTTCGGAATTGAAAATCAGGCTATATGTTTCGCCATCCCGTCCCATTCAGAGGGGCGTTGCGCAAGGTCACCAATGCGGGACGGGGATGCGGTGGACGCGGATGGCGCTCTTGACCCGAGCGCTGGAAGTGGACGGCGAAATCGTATGGTCCTGACACCCCAGATGCTGGTGTCAAGTTCGCAGCTTAAGGCAGCGCGGGCGACGGTGGCAAAAGTGCATGGCTCACCGGGGAGACCACGTATAAGCCGTAAACCATTGCGCAGGGAAAGCCGGATGCCTCCGCTGAACCTGTATGCTCGTGTGCGTTTTTCTCGTGCATTATTGCACACGAGACCGCGGGTGCAGCGTGCACCCGGCTTTCCCTGCGCCCTCTGATTTCGAGGGTGGGGCGATTCGATAGCAAACCTCGGGCGAATCCAGCCGCGAGATCGCGAGGGTGTGTTTGCCGTGGTGTTCGAAAAACCCTCTCGCGTCGTCCCTGCGAACGCAGGGACCCATGACCCCGGTCGTCTGACGCAATGGCGCAGTGGTTCAACAAAGCCCGTTCACACCATACACAATCTCGACGGCACGGCGTATGGGTCCCTGCGTTCGCAGGGACGACGCTGAGAGATGTCACTCCCCCTTCACAAACCGCGCAAACGCCTCGGCGTAGTCCGGATGCCAGCGCGACAGCGCCGGGCGATTTTCGATGATGTCGCCGGCGGCCCACAGCATGCGGCGTTCGTCGAGGCTGCGCGGCACGTCGTTGTCGGGGCAGAGGATGTAGAAATCGCCCGCCGTCACGCGCTCGATCATGAAGTCGACGGTCTGCTCCGGCGTCCAGGCGCCGGCGGGTTTCTCGGTACGGCCGCGGGCGGTGAGGGCGGTGAAGACGTGGCCGGGAATGAAGAGATGCGCGCTGACCTTGCTGCCCGCGGTGTTGCGCAGCTCATGTTGCAGCGCCTCCGTAAAGGCCTTCACGCCGGCCTTGGAGACATTGTAGGCGGGATCGCCGGGCGGCGTGGTGATGCCTTGCTTCGAGCCGGTATTTATGATCAGGCCGGCCCGCCCGCGCTCGATCATGCGGGGCGCAAAGGCCTGCGAGCCATGGATGATGCCCCACAGATTGACGCCGAGAATACGCTGCCAGTTCTCCAGCGGGCCGAACAAGGTGCTGCCGGGCTGAATCCCGGCGTTGTTCATCAGGAGGTCGGCGCAGCCGAACCGCCTGCGCACCGCGTTCTCCAGTTCCGACACCTCTTCCATGCGGCTGACGTCGACCGCCATCGCCATGATATCGGCGGACGCGCCTCGCGCCACGGACGCCAGCTTCGCTTCGGCCTCCTTGAGCCGGTCGCCGCCGAGATCGGCGATGCAGACCTTCATGCCGAGACCGGCAAAGCGCATCGCGGCGGCAAGCCCGATGCCGGAAGCCCCGCCGGTGATGACGGCGACATGGTTGGGGGCGATGGCTGGATGGGACACGCGTTCCTCCCTGGTTCTAGGCACGGCATCGCGGACGATGGCGATGCAGCAGCCCTACCATGCACGAAACCGCATGGGAGGTCTTCATAACAGGCGATCTCGCCCAGCCAGCCTTTTGTGGGCGGCGGGAACCGGCTACACAGCCATTTCAAGAACAATCAACCGGGGCGGACATGAAATTGACGTCGTTGTTTTCACCACTCACCATCGGACCGTATCAGCTCCAGCATCGCGTCGTGATGGCGCCACTGACGCGGATGCGGGCGGAAAAGCCTTCACTCGCGCCCCGGCCGCTCAATGTGGAATATTATGCGCAGCGCGCCACGGCGGGCGGCCTGATCATCGCCGAAGCTTCGCCGGTGTCGGCGACCGCGTTCGGAAGCCCAGGCGTCCCCGGCATCTATACGGACGCGCAGATCAAGGGCTGGCGCGACGTCGTCGATGCCGTTCACGCCAGGGGCGGCGTGATCTTCCTGCAGCTCTGGCATGTCGGCCGCGTCTCGCATTCCTCGTTCCAGCCCGGCGGCGTGCTGCCGGTGGCGCCTTCGGCGGTGCCGATTCCGGCCGAGTTGAAGACGGCAACGGCGGATGGCAAGTCGACGAGTTATGAGACGCCGCGCGCGCTGGAGACTGCAGAGGTCGCCGGCGTCGTCGAGGCCTTCCGGCAGGCCGCCGCCAACGCCAGGGCGGCCGGTTTCGATGGCGTCGAAATCCACGGCGCCAACGGCTATCTCATCGAGCAGTTCCTGCAGTCGCACACCAATTTGCGCACCGACCAGTATGGCGGTTCGATCGAGAACCGCACGCGCTTCCTGATGGAAATCACGCAGGCCGTGATCGGCGTCTGGGGCGCCAACCGCGTCGGCGTGCGGCTGTCGCCCTATGGCGTCGCCAATGGCAGCGGCGAGCCCGATCCGATGCCGCTCTACAGCCACGTCATTGGGGCGCTCGATCCGCTCGGCCTCGCCTATCTGCATTTCGTCGAGCCGCGCTCCAGCGGCTCCGGCCGCGCCGAGGTCAACTGGCAGAACGTGCCATCGGCAATGGTGCTGTTCCGGCCGATGTGGAGCGGGGTGCTGATTTCGGCCGGTGGATTCACAGGCGAGACCGCGGATGCGGCGATCAGGGACGGCTACGCCGACGCCATCGCGTTCGGACGAATTTTCATTTCCAATCCCGATTTGCCACGCCGGCTGCAGCACGGTTTCCCGCTGACGCCGTACAACCGCGCGACCTTCTATGGCGGCGATGTCGCGGGGTATACGGATTACCCTGTTCATGATGAGCTGGTGAAGGCGTGAGAACGCAGCGCGGAAGCTTCGAAGTGTAATTCGGCACCAATGCATCAACGTCATTGCGAGCGCAGCGAAGCAATCCATAGCCCAGCAAAGGAAGAATGGATTGCTTCGTCGCAAGCGCTCCTCGCAATGACGTGGAGGGAGCGAGCAAAATGGCAAAGGCAGCGACAGCGGTTGGAATAGCCAGCGGCCAATGCCTCTGCGGCAAGGTCGCCTTCGAGATCGATACCCCCGCGCGCTGGGCCTGGCACGATCATTCGGCGGCATCGCGGTGCGCCCATGGCGCGGCCTATGCGACCTATGTCGGCAGCTGGCGCAAGCGGTTTCGGGTGACGAAAGGCAAGGCCGCCATCACCCGATTCGAGGACAAGGCGACCAGGACGGTACGCAGCTTCTGTACGCATTGCGGCACGCCGCTGGTCTATGAGCGCCCGCGCTCACCGCACATGGTCAACATCCCGCGTGCGCTGTTTGCGGGCCGCACCGGCCGGCAGCCGCTCTATCACATCGCGATCGAGCAGCTGCAGGAGTGGACCTGGTCCGGCGAGCCGCTGGTGCCGCTGAAAGGTTTTCCCGGCGTGGTGTGGCAGCGCTCGAAAAGGAAGAAGCGCGTCGAGCACGAGGGGATGTTCTGAAACGTGGTGGGCGCGATCAGCCGGGCCGCGGGATCGCGATCAGGCGCAGAAAACTCATCAGGCTGCCGATCGCGGCGACGCCCGCGGCCAGTGCGAGCGCCACCACGGCGCCATCGCGGCCGACGAAGCTGAAACAGGATGCGGCCAGCGCCGCACCGATGGTTTGTCCGGTGAGACGGGCGGTCGCCACGATACTGCTGGCGCTGCCGCTGCGGCCTGCCGGGGCGCTCGACATCAGCGCCTTGAGATTGGGAGCCTGGAAGAAGCCAAATCCGCATCCGCACAGCGCCATGCGCCAGACGATATCGGCGGTCGCGGGCGCCGCCGGCAGTGTGGCCAGCAGTCCCATTCCGAGGCAGAGCAGCGCCAGGCCGATGCCGCCGAGGATCCCGGCCGGATAGCGGTCCGACAGGCGGCCCGCGATCGGCGCCATGATCGCGACCACCAGCGGCCAGGGCGTCATGAACAGGCCGGTCTCGACTGCGGTGCGGTGCAATGTTTCCTGGAAGTAGAAGGGCAGCGCCACGAACGCCAGCCCCTGCACCACGAACGAGCAGACGGCGGTGGCCGCCGACAGCGCGAAGATCGGCAGTCGAAACAGGTCGACGGGAAGCATCGGCGCGGGATGACTGGCGTGCCGGCGGATCAGAAGCCAGCCGAGCGCGATCCCGACTACCAATGCGACCCCGACCAGCCCGACGGCGGCATGATGCGCCGCGCCGCTGATCCCGATGATGATGAGGCCGAGAGCGCCCGCTGCCATCATGGCGCCGACGAAGTCGAACGGGTGAACCGCCCGCGGCGGTCGCGGCAGCGTCTTCAATCCGATCGCGATCGCGATCAGGCCGATGGGAATGTTGACGGCGAACAGCCACGGCCACGGCCCCAGCGCCAAAATGCCGGCCGCGACCGTCGGCCCGAGCGTCGTCGCGGTCGCAACGGTCAGCGCGTTGTAGCCGAACGCGCGGCCGAGCAGGCGGCTCGGATAGACGAAGCGCACCAGCGCGGTGTTCACGCTCATCAGGCCGCTGGCGCCCAGCCCCTGCAGCGTGCGTGCCACCAGCAGGCTCTCCAGCGACCACGCGCAGGCGCTGGCGAGCGACGCCACTGTGAACAGCAGCAATCCGCCCAGATAGATTCGCTCGTGACCGACGATTTCGCCGAGCGCGCCGAGCGGCAGCAAGGTCGCCACCAGCGCGATCTGATAGACGTTGACGACCCAGATGACATCGGCGGGGCTGACATGCAGGTCGGCGGCGATGGCGGGAAGCGCGATGTTGGCGATCGCGGTATCGAGCGATGCCACGGCGACCGCGATGAAGATCGCCGCCACCGCCCAGCGCCGGCGCTCGGCCGGCAGACCATCATGCGGGGATGGTCCCTTCGCCGAACCAGCTGCTTCCGACATCGCGGGGAGTGCTCCAGACCTGATAATACGGCCTTCGGCCATGTGGTTTTCAAAGCCACTATGAATCAACCGACCGCCAATACAATAGCGGAAGCGCGCGTGCCGGCGCAGGGCTGCCATGACCGCGCTTCCTTGCAACGGATGGTGCGGATCAGCCATGATGGCAACACCCGCAGGTCAACGAGCCCCGGGGAGGAGGAGACATTTGATGAATCGTATTACCGGGCGCTCGGCGTTCCTGGCACTGCTCAAGGACGAGGGCATCACCCATCTGTTCGGCAATCCCGGCACCACCGAATTGCCGATCATGCACGCCCTGAAGGAACATCCCGATCTCACCTATGTGATGGCGATGCAGGAGAGCCTGGTGGTCGCCATCGCCGACGGCTACAGCCGCGCCTCGGGCAAGCTCGTCGCCTGCAACGTCCATGTCGCGCCCGGGCTCGGCAATGCGATGGGTTCGCTGTTCAATGCCAGCTTTACCGGTACGCCGATGATCCTCACGGCCGGCCAGCAGGAGCAGGGCCACGGCCTGATGGAGCCGGTGCTGTACGGGCCGCTGGTGCAGATGGCCGAGCCACTGGTGAAATGGGCGGTCGAAGTGACGCGGCTGGAAGACCTGCCGCGGATCGTGCGCCGCGCCGCCAAGATCGCGATGACGCCGCCGACCGGGCCGGTGTTCATCTCGCTGCCCGGCGATATCCTCAATGCCGAGGCCGGCATCGAACTGGGCAGTTCGACCCGCGTCGATACGAGGGTCAGGCCGTCGGACGAGTCGCTGCAGGCGCTGGCGCAGCGGATCCTGAAGGCGCAAAATCCCGTCATCATCACCGGCGACGAAATCGTCAAGAGCGACGCGCTGCGGGAAGCAGCCGATCTGGCGGAAGCGCTGGGCGCGCCCGCCTATCAATGCTCGACGCCCTACGGCGCGCATTTCCTGTCGGAGAGCCCGTGCTTCATGGGCGCGCTGTCGCGGCTGCAGAAGCAGGTGCGCGAGGTGCTGTCGCCCTACGATCTCGTGATCGTGCTCGGCGCCGATCCCCTGCGGATGTCGGTCTACAGCGAAATCGATCCGCTGCCCGAGGGCATGCCGATCGTGCAGATCGGGCTGGTCGACTGGGACCTCGCCAAGAATTACAGCGCCGAGATCGCGCTGAAGGCCGATGTGAAGGAAACCCTGCGCGTGCTGGTCCCGGCGTTGAAAATCGCCGGTGGCGCTGCGCTTGAGACGCGGGCGAAGCAGGGGCTGGCGGCGCTGGCATCGAAGAACTGGACCGCCAAACGCAAGATGCTGGTCGAACAGATTTCAAAGGCAAGAGATCGTTCGCCGATCGATCCGGACTGGCTGGCGCTGCAGGTGGTGGAGGCGATGCCGGAAAATGCCATCCTGGTCGACGAGGGACTGACATCGTCGCGCCAGATTCTGGCGCTGCGTCCGCATCGCGACCGCTACGGCTATCACGCGCTGGCTTCCGGCGGCATCGGCTGGGGACTGCCGGCCTCGGTCGGCGTCAGCCTGGCCAATCCCGACCGTCCCGTGGTGTGTTTCTCCGGCGACGGCAGCGCGATGTATTCGATCCAGGCGCTGTGGACCGCGGCGCATCACAAGCTGCCGCTGACCGTGGTGATCGTCAACAATGGCGGCTACCGCATCATCAAGCAGCGGCTGCTGGCATTTCACGGCGACGATCACTACGTCGGCATGGATTTCGCCGATCCCAAGGTGGATTTCACGGCACTGGCAAAATCACTCGGGCTCGAAGCGATGCAGATCACCGAGGCGAAGGATGTCGCGGCGGCGCTGAAGTCGGCGTTCTCAAGGCCCGGTGCCAAGCTGATCGAGGTGGTGGTGGACGGTACCGTCTAACAACGTCATTGCGAGCGAAGCGAAGCAATCCATCTTTCTTTGTGTGGCGACATGGATTGCTTCGTCGCAAGTGCTCCTCGCAATGACGATGAGAGCTGTTTACTCCGCCGCCTTCGCCCGCACGTTCGGCCGGTGCTGCACCGCCGGATGCGGGGCGCCGAGGCGCGCACGCCCCGCGCCGAACAGTTTTTCGCGCAGCGTGCCTTCGGCGTAGGCCTGCTTGTAACGGCCGCGCCGGGTCAGCTCCGGCACCAGCATGTCGGCAATATCCTCGAAATCGCCCGGCGACACCGCGAACGGCATGTTGAGGCCGTCGACGTCGGTCTGCTCGAACCAGGTTTCGATCGCGTCGGCGACCGTTTCCGGTGTGCCGACCGCGACCGGCCCGGCGCCGCCGATACCGACATGCTGGGCGACCTCGCGCACGGTCCAGACCCGGTCGGGATCGGCGCGGGTGATGTTGTCCATCGCGCTGCGGCCGGCGTCGTTCTCGACATGGCGGACCTGCTGGTCGAGGTCATAGGTCGAGAAGTCGACGCCGGTCCAGCCGGACATCAGCGTGAGCGCGCCCTCGGGATTGATGTGGCTGCGATAATCGGCGTACTTGGCCTTCGCCTCGGCTTCGGTTCGCCCGAGAATGACGGTGAACATGCTGAACATCAGGATCTCGGCCGGGTTGCGCCCGCCCTTCGCCGCGAGTTCGCGAATCGCTGCCACGCGCGGTGCGATGATCTTTGCCGATGGCCCCGACATGAACACGCATTCGGCATGCTCGGCGGCGAACTGTCGCCCGCGCGGCGAGGTGCCGGCCTGGTACAGCACGGGGGTGCGCTGCGGCGAGGGTTCGCAGAGGTGAATGGCATCGACGCGGTAGTTTTTTCCTGCGTGAACGACGCGATGCACCTTGGCGGGATCGGTGAAGATACCGCGAGCTCGGTCGCGCAGCACCGCATCGTCCTCCCAGCTGCCTTCCCAGAGCTTGTAGACCACCTCCATATATTCGTCGGCGACGTCGTAGCGGTCGTCATGCCCGGTCTGCTTGTCCTTGCCGGCGGCCTTGGCTGCGCTGTCGAGATAGCCGGTCACCACGTTCCAGCCGACCCGCCCCTCGGTCAGATGATCGAGCGTCGACATCCGCCGCGCGAACGTGTAGGGCGGCTCGTAGGACAGGTTCGAGGTCACGCCAAAACCGAGGTTCTCGGTGACGGCCGCCATCGCCGGGATCAGCAGCATGGGATCGTTGGCCGGCACCTGCGCGGCGTTGCGCAAGGCAGCGTCCGGGCTGCCGCCGAACACGTCGTAGACGCCGAGCACGTCGGCGAGAAACAGCCCGTCGAACCGCCCGCGCTCCAGCGTTTTCGCCAGATCGATCCAGTACGGCAGCCGGTTATATTCGCTGGTGCGGTCGCGCGGATGGGTCCACAGCCCCGGCGACTGATGCGCGACGCAGTTCATGGCGAAAGCGTTGAGCCGGATCTGCTTTTTCATGATCGACGAACCTCGAGGCGCCCCGCGGGGGTCCACCCTGTCATTCGCCCGATCTGAACGCCGGGCTGCGAACAAAATTGTTGCATTCCGGCTGTGCTTAGCAAAGCAAATTGTCCGCGTCGCGCCCACTTCCGGTCGGCGCCGGTTATCGCTACGTTGAGCCAAGGCCGAAAGGTCATGACCAAAAAATCAGCTGCAAAAGAGAAGACATGACCAGAGCCGATGCCATCGCCGGAGCGCGCCAACAGCTTCATTCCGGCGAATTCCTCGCCGAACTCGACCGCAGGGTCGCTTATCGGACCGAAAGCCAGAAGCCTGGCAGCGGCGATGCCTTGCGCGCCTATCTGGAGCACGGCCTGAAGCCGGCATTTGCGCAGCTCGATTTCTCCTCGCGGTTGATCGAATCGCCGACCGGAAAGGGTCCTTATCTGGTCGCGGCGTATCAGGAGAACGCGTCGGCGCCGACCGTCCTGATGTACGGGCATGGCGATGTCGTCGACGGCATGGAAGGCGAATGGCGCGACAATCTCGATCCGTGGCGGACCACCGTGTCGGGCAATCGGGTTTACGGCCGCGGTACCGCCGACAACAAGGGCCAGCACAGCATCAATATGGCGGCGCTGTCGGCCGTGCGCGCGGCGCGCGGCGGCAAGCTCGGCTTCAATGCCAAATTCATCATCGAGACCGGCGAGGAGATCGGCTCGCCTGACTTGCGCGTTGTATGCGAGGCGTTGCGCGAGGAGTTGAAGGCTGATCTGTTTCTGGCATCCGACGGGCCGCGGCTGTCGGCCGATCGGCCGACCATCTTCCTCGGCTGCCGCGGCGGCTTGCGGATTCATCTCGACGTCAAGCTGCGCGACGGCGCGCATCATTCCGGCAATTGGGGCGGCGTGCTCGCCAATGCCGCGACCATCCTGGCGGGCGCGATCGCCTGCCTGGTCGACCACAAGGGACGCATGCAACTGGATCAGTTGAAGCCGCCGCGCATTTCCAACGCGATTCGCGCGGTGCTGGCCGATGTGAAGGTCGAGCCGACAGCCGATGAACCGGCCCTGTCGGAGAATTGGGGCGAGGAGGGGCTGTCGGCGGCCGAACGGCTTTATGCGTGGAATACGCTGGAAGTGCTGGCAATGTCGTCAGGCAACATTGCAAGCCCCGCCAATGCAATCCCCGGTGAGGCGCATGCGGTGCTGCAGCTGCGCTTCGTCGTCGGCACCCGGATCGACCAGGTCGTCGACGCAGTGCGGGCGCATCTGCACAATAACGGGTTTGCGATGGTCGAGGTGAGCGCGGCCCAGAGCTTTGCCGCGTCACGCACCGATTTCGACAGCCCCTGGGTCGGCTGGGCGGCGGAATCGATCCGACAGACCACCGGAAAGGCGCCGGCGATCCTGCCGAATTTCGGCGGATCGCTGCCCAATGACGTGTTCTCCGAAGGGCTGGGTCTGCCCACGATCTGGGTGCCGCATTCCTATCCCGGCTGCTCGCAGCATGCGCCGGATGAGCACATTCTGCTTAACGTGACCGAAGAGGCGCTGGGCATCATGGCCGGCCTGTTCTGGGATCTGGGCGAGAGGCCACGCGGTCGGCCATGAGTTCCGTTGACTATGCCGGTGCCGCTGAACAACGGTAATGCGATGAACAAGGCATCAGACTCCCAAACACGGCTGAAGGCGACGTTCCGGGTCAAGTTGAACGGCAAGACCGTTGCGATCGAGACCGTCGGCCAGGCTTACGGCTTCATCAGCAGCCTCAACTCGGTCGAGTGGATGGAATTCAAGTCGCTGCACAGCGATGCGAAGGCCGCGCTCGAGGCCGCAGCCGAAGATGGCATGCTGATCGTGCAGGCAACCAACGCGCTGCGCGCCCTGTTCGCGCGCGCCAAACTGCTCTGAAAACTCAAAGGCCGCTCTGAAGCCTGGACTAACCTAGGCGCCTTCCTCCAGCGCCACCAGTTCGCGCTTCTTGCGGAACGAGGGCAGCAGCGGGCCGACCAGCAGCACCACCGCAATCGCCAGGCATACCGCCGAGATCGGACGCTCGACGAAGGTCCAGAGATCGCCCTGCGACAGGATCAGCGATTTGCGCAGGTTGTTTTCCAGCATCGGTCCCAGCACGAAGGCCAGCACCAATGGGGCGGGTTCGTAGCCGATCTTGCGCATGAAATAGCCGATCACGCCGAAGGCGATCATGACATAGACGTCGAACACGTTGTTGCTGGAGCAATAGACGCCGATGATGGTGAACAGGATGATCAGCGGGAACAGGATGTTGTACGGCAGCTTCAGGAGCTGAACCCACATCCCGATCAGCGGCAGATTGAGCACCAGCAGCATGACGTTGCCGATATACATGCTGGCGACGATGCCCCAGAACAGGCCGGGGTTCTGCGTGATCATCAGCGGGCCGGGCTGCACCCCGTGGACGACGAAGGCGCCGAGCAGCAGCGCCATCACCACGTTTGGCGGAATGCCGAGCGTCATCAGCGGAATGAAGGCGCCGCCGGCGGCGGCGTTGTTGGCGGCTTCCGGCCCCGCGACGCCCTCGATCGCGCCGTTGCCGAACCGTTCCGGCGTCTTCGACAGCCGCTTCTCCAGCGCGTAGGACGCAAACGAGGAGATCACCGAGCCGCCGCCCGGCAGAATCCCCAGGAAGAACCCGAGGATGGTGCCACGCCCGATCGGGCCCGCGCTGGCCTTCCAGTCCGCCTTGTTCGGCAGCAGCTGCGTGATTTTGGCGTTGATGACGTCGCGCTTGATCAGTTGCTCGGTATTGATCAATACCTCGGCAATGCCGAACAGGCCCATCACCACGGGCACCAGACCGATGCCGTCGATCAGTTCCAGGCGGCCGAAGGTCAGGCGAGGTTGTGCCGTGATGCTGTCGAGCCCGATCAGGCCGAGCACGATGCCGATGCAGGCCATCAAGAGTGCCTTCGCCATCGAGCCCTGGGTCAGGAAGGTCAGAACCACCAGTCCCAGAACCATCAGGCTGAAATACTCCGCCGGTCCGAATGCAATCGCGACGCTGGCGAGCGACGGCGCCACCAGCATCAGTGCAATCAGCGCGAAAGTGCCGGCGATGAACGAGCCTAGCGCCGAGATGCCGAGCGCCGGCCCGGCGCGGCCCTGCTTGGCCATCTGATGGCCGTCGATGCAGGTCACCACCGAGGCGGCTTCGCCGGGGATGTTGACCAGGATCGAGGTGGTGGAGCCGCCATACATCGAGCCGTAATAGATGCCGGCCATCATGATGATGCCGGACTCCGGCGTTCCCGACAGCGTGATCGGCAACAGCAGCGACATCGCCGAAATCGGACCGATGCCGGGTAGCACGCCCACCAGCGTGCCGACGAACACCCCGATGAAGCAGTAGAGCAGGTTGATCGGTAAAAGCGCGATGCCGAAGCCGTGCCCGACATTGAGAAGAGTTTCCATATTCTCAGTCCAGTCAGCCAATTTCCAGGATGCCCGAAGGCAACTGGATCAGGAGCAGGCGCTTCAGGACCCACCACACCCCGAGCGGCGCGAGCAGGGCGATCGGAATGGCCAGCGACCAGCGCACCGGATCGATCAGGCGCAGCAGCAGCAACATCAGCGGTATCGTGGAGAGCAGGAATCCGAGTGGATTGAGCGCAAAGGAAAACGCGATGAGCGATGCGATGACCAGTAGCGGCTTGGTCCAGCGCGCGTCCTTCCAGCGTGAGCCAAAGGTCGGACCGCCCTCGGTCGCCGCCGCGACGATGATGGTAACGGCGAACACGCACATCAGCAGGCCGGTGTAGAACAGCACGAAGCCGGAGCCGGGATCGTTGATGGTCCCCAGCCTGAGCTTGAGGCCCGACCAGACGACGAAGGCGCCGAGCGCGAGGCCAATCAGCCCGCCCCACAGCTCGGAGTTGTTGAGGCGGAGTTTGACGTTGGTTTGATCGGTCATCGATTTTTTCTCAGGCGTTCCCCGGACGCAGCGCAGCGCCTTCGGTGCGCTGCAGAGCCGGGGTCCATAACGCGGGTGTAGGTCCCGGCTCTGCGGTGCAGCGCCGAAGAAGCGCTGCACCGTGTCCGGGACATGATAGCGGTCAATTCTTCTTCTTCGCCAGGCCAAGCGTCTCGATCACCTTGAGTTCGGAATTGGTGACCTCGGTGACGAACTTCTTGTAGTCCTCGGTATTCTTGTAGTTCGGAACCATGTCGAATTTGGCCAGCGTTGCGATCACGGCGGGATCGTCGAGCGCCTTCTTGAAGGCGTCGTGCAGCTTGGCGACGATCTTGGGATCCATGCCTTTCGGCCCGGCGATACCGAACGGTGAATCATAGACCATGGGATAACCGAGTTCCTTGAGCGTCGGCACGTTGGGGAAATTAGGCGACCGCGCCGAGGTCCACACCATCAGGAGCCGAAGCTTGCCGGCGTCGACCAGCGGACGCCAGCCGGTGGAATCGGCCTGCAACATGGTGTGCTGGCCAAGCACCGCGGCATTGGTTTCCGCGCCGCCCTTGAACGGCACCTGTGTAAGCTTGATTCCCGCCAGCGTGGCGATCTGTTCCATGCCGATGTGCAGCGACGTTCCGGCGCCGGGCGTTGCGTAAGTCACCTTGCCGGGATTGGCCTTGGCAAAATCGACCACGTCCTTCCAGGTCTTGAACTGCGACTCGGCGCTGGTGGTGACGCCGAAGGTGTAGCCGGTAAGATGAACGATGTAGCTGAAGTCCTTGGCCGGATCCCACGATACCTCCTGCATTAGCGGCAGGCGGAAGACGGTAATCGGGATTTGCGCGATGGTGTAGCCATCGGGCTTGCCGGCTGCCACCATGGTCGCCGGACCGACCGTGCCGCTGCCGCCAGCCTTGTTGTCGATCGTGACCGGCTGGCCGAGGATCTTGGATGCGCTCTCGGCGATCGCCCGCATCGAGATGTCGGTCGAGCCGCCCGCGGGCCAGGGCACGATCAGGGTGATCGGCTTGGTGGGATACTCCTGCGCACCGGCGCTGGCGGACATCAGCATGCCGACCGCTGCAAAAGCGATCATCAAACGATTTCGTCGGAACATTCTGCTTCTCCCTGCGGCCCGCTCACGACGAGACCGGCATTGTTCTGTTTATGGTTTCAATCTTCCCCGAAAACGGTTGGGAAGAAAAGCACCTAATCGCTGTGCCAGGGGCATTCCGCCCGGAATCGGGCACATCCGGCGGTTGGCCTGCCGTGCCACGGAAAACGCCGGCCGGCCGGCGCGACCCTGGCGCATCGCGGGAGTCCTCCAAACGGCCCATTGCGATGGCCTTACGTTCGGGTCATAGATATGGGGACCGGAAGCGCCTGTTCCGTTCATATTGCCAATGTCGGCATTGCAGGAAAACGCCTGCTTGAAGCCTATGACGCCATCCCCCGATGCCTCCGACGCCGCCGTGATCAAGGCGTTTGTCGGAATTCCCGGGCTGCTCGAGCAGGCGCCTGCATTGATGGCGCGCGGCCGTGCGCAGGCGTCGGTCCTGATACGGTCCTGGCGTTTCTCCTGTCGCGCGACGTCGGCGGCCTGGTGGGAGCCGCGCCGCAAGGCGAACCGCGGCCGCGATCGGCGGCGCCAGCGTCACCATCATGGAACAACTCGGTCATTTTCCGATGAGCGAGAACCCCGGGCAATTTCGCCGCTATATTGCGCCGGTCCTGAGCGAGATCTTCCAGCAGTCGACGATATCAACCAAGCAAGGAGCACACGTATGAAACGCAATGCTATGATCGGCTACACGCTCGCCGCCGCGCTCTGCGCGGGACCGGCGATGGCGCAGGAACTCACCGGGACGCTGAAAAACATCAAGCAAACCGGCGCCATCACCCTTGGCTTCCGCGACTCGTCGATTCCTTTTTCCTACCTCGACGACAACCAGAAGCCGATCGGCTACGCCATGGACATCTGCTACAAGATCGTCGATGCCGTGAAGAAGGAGCTCAAGCTCGACAAGCTCGAGGTCAAGCTCAATCCGGTGACGTCATCGACGCGGATTCCGCTGCTGGCCAACGGCACGATCGATCTCGAATGCGGTTCGACCACCAACAATGCCGAGCGACAGAAGCAGGTCGCCTACACCAACACCCACTTCCTGACCGCGAGCCGCTACGTCACGAAGAAATCCAGCAAGATCAACTCGATCGACGACCTCAAGGGCAAGCCGGTGGTTTCGACATCGGGCACCACCAACATCAAGCAACTGACCGAGGCCAGCGCCGAACGCAAGCTTGGCATCAACATCATTCCGGCCAAGGATCACGCCGAAGCCTTCCTGATGGTCGAGACCGACCGCGCCGTGGCCTTCGTGATGGATGATATCCTGCTGGCGAGCCTGGTTGCCGGCTCGAAGGCGCCGGGCGATTACGTCATCTCGAAGGACGCGTTCTCCAAGCCGGAGCCTTACGGCATCATGCTGCGCAAGGACGACCCGGCCTTCAAGAAGGTGGTCGATGCGGCAACGGCCGCGCTCTATATGGGCGGCGAGGGCCAGAAGATCTACGATAAATGGTTTACCCAGAAGATTCCGCCCAAGGGCCTGAACCTCAACGTGCCGATCGACGCAAAGCTGAAGAACGAGTTCGCCAAACCGTCGGATTCGGCGGATCCGGATTCCTACAAGTAGGCAAACGGGTGCTTCCGCCCATGCAATGGCCCGGCCATTGCATGGGCGCGTTTCGGTGGCATAACGGACGGTAGGTCCTCGTGAGTTACAACTGGAACTGGAGCATCTTCTTCGAGCCGGCCCCGGGCGGGACCGGCACCTATTTCGATATGCTGCTCAGGGGGCTGTGGCTGACCATCCAGACCGGGGTGTGCGCCTGGATCATCGCGCTGGCGTTCGGCTCCGTGATCGGCGTGCTGCGAACTCTGCCGTCGAAAACCGCCTACTGGATCGGGTTCGCTTACGTCGAATTCTTCCGCAACATGCCGCTGCTGGTGCAGCTGTTCCTCTGGTTCTTCGTGCTGCCGGAATTGCTGCCGCGGAGCTGGGGGCTCTGGCTGAAGCAGATTCCCGATGCGCCGTTCTATACCGCGGCGATCGGGATCGGGCTGTTCATGTCGGCGCGCGTCGCCGTGCAACTGGCTGCCGGCATCGCCTCGCTGCCGCGCGGGCAGAAGCAGGCCGCGACCGCGCTCGGGCTGACCACGTTTCAGGCCTATCGCTACATTCTGTTGCCGATTGCGTTTCGCATCATCATGCCGCCGTTGACCTCCGAGTTCCTCAACACCATCAAGAACACCGCGGTCGCGATCACCATCGGCCTGATCGAACTGACCGGCCAGGCGCGGTCGATGCAGGAATTCTCGTTCCAGGTGTTCGAGGCTTTCACCGCCGCGACCGTGATGTATCTGCTGATCAACATCGTCGTCGTCGTCGGCATGCGCTTCCTCGAACGCAGCCTGGCGATCCCCGGCTACATCACGGGGAAATAGCGCCATGTTCGTCAATTTCGATTTCGACGTCATCCGCCGCTCGCTCGGCTACCTGTTCCTCGACGGCATGACGTTCACGCTGACCCTGACCGCGCTGTCCGCGCTCGGCGGCATCGTCTTCGGCACGCTGATCGCGCTGATGCGACTGTCCGGGTTCAAGCTGCTCGGCCGCATCGCCGGGCTCTATGTCGACTTCATGCGGTCATTGCCGCTGGTGCTGGTGATCTTCTGGTTCTATTTCCTGGTGCCCTATATCGGGCAGTGGGTGACCGGCGCCTCGCGCCCGGTCAACGTCGGCGCCTTTACCTCCGCGCTCGTCACCTTCATCATGTTCGAGGCGGCGTATTTTTCCGAGATCATGCGCGCCGGCATCCAGTCGATCTCGAAGGGGCAGCCGGCCGCCGCCAATGCGCTGGGCCTGACCTACGCCCAGACCATGCGCTACGTCGTGCTGCCGCAGGCGTTCCGCAACATGCTGCCGGTGCTGCTGACGCAAACCATCGTCCTGTTCCAGGACACCTCGCTGGTCTATGTGCTGTCGATGCCGGATTTCCTCGGCGCCGCGAGCAAGGTGGCGCAGCGTGACGGCCGGCTGGTCGAAATGTACCTGTTCGCGGCGGTGGTCTATTTCACGATTTCCTGCGCCGCCTCCTTCGCCGTCCGGCGCCTGCAGGCGCGTATCAGTATCGTCCGTTAGGGAAGCGCGCATGATCGAGATCAGTCACGTCGACAAATGGTACGGGCCTACTTTCCAGGCGCTGAAGGATTGCACCACCAGCGTCGCCAAAGGCGAGGTGGTAGTGGTGTGCGGCCCCTCCGGCTCGGGAAAATCGACGCTGATCAAATGCGTCAATGCGCTGGAGCCGTTCCAGGGCGGCGATATCATTCTCGATGGCATCAAGGTCAACGATCCCAGGACCGACTTGCCGAAACTGCGCGCCCGAGTCGGCATGGTGTTCCAGCATTTCGAACTGTTTCCGCATCTGAAGATCATCGAGAATCTGTGCCTGGCGCAGGAAAAGGTGCTGGGACGGTCGCATGACGAGGCCGTCGCCAAGGCGGAGAAGCTGCTCGATCGGGTCGGGTTGAAGGAGCATGCCCGCAAATATCCCGCCGAATTGTCCGGCGGTCAGCAGCAGCGCGTCGCCATCGCGCGAGCGCTGGCGATGGACCCGATCGCCATGCTGTTCGATGAGCCGACCTCGGCGCTCGATCCCGAAATGATCTCCGAAGTGCTCGACGTCATGGTCGATCTCGCCCGCGAGGGCATGACCATGATGGTGGTCACCCATGAAATGGGCTTTGCCAGGAAAGTCGCGCACCGTGTCATCTTCATGGACCGGGGCGAAATCGTCGAGGATGCCCTGAAGGAGGATTTCTTCGGCAGCCCGCGCAGCGACCGCGCGCAGAAGTTTTTGTCGAAGATTCTGGCGCATTAGTGGGGGCTGGTTCAGGCCTATCCACGTCATTGCGAGCGAAGCGAAGCAATCCAGCTTGATCGCAGCAAGGCTGGATTGCTTCGTCGCGGAGCCTGTCGTCGGGCGCGCGTTCGCGCGACCCGTTGGCTCCTCGCAATGACGAGGATGTTCGGTCTACGCTTGATCACCCAAATTCGTCGTTCAAGCCTTAACATTTTGCGTATATAACGCAGCCAAATCCGCTTCGCCCCCTGCAGGAGAACCCGCTTGGAACAGATCGCTTACGTCAACGGTTCGTTTGTGCCGATGTCAGAGGCCAAGGTCTCGATACTGGACCGCGGCTTTCTGTTTGCCGACGGCATCTACGAAGTCGCCGCCGTGCTCGACGGCAAGCTGATCGACAATGCCTCGCATCTGGCGCGGCTGGAGCGTTCGGTCGGCGAGATCTCGCTGGCATTGCCGGAAACGATCGACCGCATCCAGGAAATCCAGCGGGAGCTGGTCACGCGCAATCATCTCGTCAACGGCATGGTCTATCTGGAGGTGACGCGCGGCGCCGATACCGGGCGCGATTTCGCGTTTCCCAAAGGCGACGTCAAGCCGACGCTGGTGATGTTCACCTCGGTCAAGGACATCGTGAACGCGGAATCGGCCAAAACCGGCATCGGCGTCATCACCGTGCCCGACCTGCGCTGGGTCAGGCGCGATATCAAGAGCGTGGCTTTGTTGGCGCAGGTCCTGGCAAAGCAGGCCGCGGCGGAAGCCGGCGCCGGCGAGGCCTGGATGATCGAGGACGGCAAGGTCACCGAAGGCGGCTCGTCGTCCTGCTTCATCCTGACCCAGGACGACGTGATCGTGACCCGGCACAATTCATCCGCGATCCTGCCGGGATGCACCCGCAAGGCGGTGGTCGCCCTCGCCGCCGAGCGCCAGCTGCGCATCGAGGAGCGGCCGTTCACGATCGAGGAAGCCCTTGCCGCCAAGGAAGCCTTCATCACCAGCGCCACCGTCTTCGTGCAGGCGGTGGTAACGATCGACGGCAAGACCATCGCCAACGGCAAACCGGGGCCGATGACCAACCGCCTGCGCGAGATCTATGTCGATTTCGCCAGGGCTACTGCGGTCTGAGTTCTGCGCCCGGCCGCCGCGACAACGCCGTATCTGGATCGGGCGGCGGCAATGCCATATTCTCGGATCTGGTCGATCGCTTTGCCGTCAGGTCAATGCATGTCTTTGCGCGATTCAAGGTCATCCCGTGCCTCGACTTTCCTGTTGGTCAGGATGGTCGCTGCCATCGCCACGGCCGTGGTCTCGTTGCCGGGCGTCGCGGCTGCGTTCGGGCCCCCGCCGGGGGCCGAACTGTCGGTCGAGAAGCTCCAGCGGATCGACGATTTCTTCAATGGCGAAATCGCCGCCGGCAAAATTCCCGGCGCCATCGTTCTGATCCAGCGCCGCGGCCAGCCGGTGTATTTCAAGAGCTTCGGCAAGCGCAATGTCGACACCGGCGTGCCGATGACGACGGACAGCATCTTCCCGATTCATTCCGTCACCAAGACCATCACCAGCGTGGCGGCCATGATGCTGGTCGACCGCGGCAAGATCGCGCTTGCCGATCCCGTCAGCAAATACATTCCCTCCTTCGCCGCGATGAAGGTCGCCGTCGAGCGGAAGGATGAAAGAGGCAAGCCGGTGCTCGATCTGGTGCCGCCGGGCCGGCCGGTCACGATCGAGGACTTGCTGCTGCAAACCTCCGGCATCACTTATGGCTTCTATGGCGAAGGCCTGGCCAAATCGGCCTATGAGGGCATCTATCTCGGCGATTTCGACAATGCCGAATTCGCCGAACGGATCGCGAAGGTGCCGCTGACCGGGCAGCCGCGCACGCTTTGGGATTATGGGCATTCGACCGACGTGCTCGGCCGCGTGATCGAGGTCGCCTCCGGCCAGTCGCTCTATCAGTTCGAGAAGACGCAGCTGCTCGATCCGCTCGGCATGACCTCGACGAAATTCTTCCTGACCGATCCGGCGGAGCGGGCGCGTTACGCCTGGCCGCTGCCGAAGGACCGCCATGTCGAGCGCAACTCGCTCGATGTCACGCGGTGGGAATCCGGCGGCGGCGGCATGGTCTCGACCATCACGGATTTCGCCCGCTACGCGCAGATGCTGCTGAATGGCGGGACGCTGGAGGGCAAGACCTATCTCAGCCCGGCGACATTTGCTGCGATGACAACAGACCATATCGGGCCGGGGTCCGGGGTCGAGCGCAACTATTTCTATTTTCCCGGCGACGGGTTCGGCTTTGGCTACGGGTTCGGCATCCGCACCGATCCCGGCAACGCCGTGCCGCCGCCACCCGGCTCGCCCGGGGAGATCAAGTGGGATGGCGCGACCGGCGTGTATCTGGTGATTGACCGCGCGCAGGACATGTTTTTCGTGCTGATGGAGAACACCCCGTCCGAGCGCGTCCGGATACAGGCCAGGCTGAAAAAGATCATTTACGACGCGTTCTCGAAGTGATTTGAACGGGGCAAACGGACCGGCCCGGTGTGGAATGGACCAGAATGCTGAAAAGAGCCGACGGAAGCGATCAGGCGACGACCGTGCCGCAGCGCGTCGCGCCGCTCGACCGCGCGCGAACGCTGATCACGCTGTTGGTGCTGCTGCACCATTCCGTCGTCAACTACACCCATTTCGGCAGCGGCGACAAAATGCGCTGGCTCGGCTTCGACCTGGTCGTGCTGTTCAACGACAGCTTCTTCATGGCCTTCATGTTCTTCATTTCCGGACTGTTCGTTCGGGATAGCCTGGCGCGAAAGGGATCGGCGCAGTTCCTGCGCGACCGCGCCTGGCGGCTCGGGGTGCCGTTCCTGCTGTCGATCTTCGTGCTGATGCCGGTCGCCTATTATCCGACCTTCCTGCGCTATCATCTGCCCGGCACCACCGATTTCAATTTTCTGCATTTCTGGTGGCACACGATCACTATCGGGCCCTGGCCTTCGGGGCCGGCCTGGTTTTTGTGGGTGCTGCTGGCGCTGGACGCCATGGCCGCCGCGGTCTGGCTCGCGATGCCGCGCGCCATCGCGACGCTGGGCCAACTCGTGTTTGCCATGCGCAATCGGCCGGTGGCGGCCTTCGTGGCGTTTCTGGTCTTTTCGATCGCGGTCTACCTGCCGTTGCGCCTGATGTTCGGCGACGGCAGCTGGCTCGAGCCGTGGGGCTACCCGCTCCCGATCCAGACCAGCCGCATTCTGCTCTACACCGGATATTTCTTCGCCGGCATCGGCGTCGGCGCGGTTGGCCTGCGGGCCGGCCTGCTCGCGGAAGACGGCGAACTGGCGAAACGCTGGTCACTCTGGCTCGGCTGGGCGCTGCTGTTCTATGCCGCGATTCTGTTTCTGGTCTATGTCAAGCATCACTGGATCGATCTCGACAGACCGCCGCCGGTGTTTCAAATCAGCTACGGCCTCGCCTTTGCGCTGTTCAGCGCCGCGATGGTGTTCGCCGTGCCGGCGATCCTTCTGCGCTTCGCCAAATCCGGCTGGGGCCTGCTCGATGCGCTGCGGCCGTCGGCCTATGGCATCTTCCTCCTGCATTATATCTTCACGATCTGGCTGCAATACGTCGTCTACGATCATTCCTGGCCGGCCCTCGTCAAGTCTGCGATCGTGTTCACCGGCACGCTGTCGCTGAGCTGGGCGCTGACGGTGGCGTTGCGAAAGATTCCCGTCGTGGCGAGAATGATCTGAGCTATCGTCGTGCCTCCAGGATACCAACGGGCTCTATGCACCGGCCAGGACACCGCCCGAGATCATTGACCGCCTCAACATATCCGCGGCGAAAGCGCTGCAGTCCGACATCTTCCGGCGATTGAGCGTGAACGAGGGCCTCGTCATGGTCGGCGGCCCGCCGCAGCAGCTCGACCGCTATTTCCGCGCCGAGCAGGAGCGCTGGCGCAAGGTGATCGAGGCTGTGGGGATCAGGATCGAATAGGCATTCCAATACGTCTCTGGTCCATTAATAGTACACAAAGGCTCGTTGTGTTCTGTTTATAGCGCGTCGCTTGACTTTCTCGATTTTTGGTTCATAAACAGAGCGCGAAGACCTGATATGCTCGATTTATAGATCAAAGAGCCTAAGATGGCCAAACGAACGCGTCCATATTCCCGATACAGTCGCGATGCCGCGGTGTTGTTGGGACAACTGATCCGGCTGGCGCGAATCGATCGCAAGTTGACCCACGAACAACTCGCCGAGCGAGCCCACGTGTCGCGCGGACTTGTACATCGCATCGAGAATGGCGATCCGGGTTGCGCGATCGGCGCCGTGTTCGAAGTCGCCGCCATCGTTGGCGTGCGCTTGTTCGATGCCGGTCAATCTACCCTTGCGACGGGCATCGCCGCCAACACGGCAACGCTGGCGCTGCTGCCGCAGGCCATTCGCACATCGACCAAGCCGGTCAACGATGACTTCTGAATCGCGCTATCAGGACGCCTATGTCTGGATATGGCTGCCGAGAGAACTCGTGCCGGTGGTCGCGGGCGTCCTGACCAGGGCCGATGGTCTACTCGTCTTCAACTATGGGCGCAGTTATCTCGCCCGCTCGAATGCCATCCCGATTTACGAACCGGAGCTGCCGCTCAAGGCGGGTGCTTTGCCGCTACTGGCGGGCCTGTCGATGCCGAACTGCATCCGTGATGCGGCACCCGACGCCTGGGGACGGCGCGTCATCATCAATCGCAAGCTCGGTCGCGGAGGCCGGCAGGTCGACACCGCCGAACTCGACGAGTTGACCTATCTGCTGGAATCCGGCTCTGACCGCAGCGGCGCGCTCGACTTCCAGCTTTCGCCCTCCATTTATCTGCCGCGCCTCCCGACGGCGGCATCGCTCGAAGACCTTCTGCAAGCAGTTTACAAGGTCGAGCAGGGCGCGCCGCTCGATCCGGACCTCGATCAGGCGCTGCTTCACGGAAGCTCGATTGGCGGCGCCCGACCCAAGGCTTTGATCACCGCGGACGATCGGAAATACATCGCGAAATTCTCGTCACGCAACGATGTCTACAGCGTGGTCAAGGCGGAATTCATCGCGATGCGGCTGGCGGCATTGGTGGGAATTGCGGCTGCCGCTGTCCGGTTGGTGCGCGCGCTCGACAAGGATGTGTTGCTGATCGAGCGCTTCGACCGGGACAGGACGGAAGCCGGTTGGCGCCGTATTCCCATGGTTTCGGCGCTCACGCTGTTCGGCCTGGACGAGTTGATGGCCCGCTACGCCAGTTACGAAGATCTCGCTGCGATCGTGCGTCATCGCTTCGATGAGCCCACGAAAACGCTGCATGAGTTGTTCGCGCGGCTCGTATTCAACGTACTGTGCGGCAACACCGACGATCACGCACGCAATCATGCTGCGTTTTGGGACGGGCGCAGCCTGCGCCTGACGCCCGCCTATGATGTCTGTCCACAGCAGCGGGCCGGTAACGAGGCGACGCAGGCCATGCTCGTGGTCGGCGACAATCGCTTCAGCAAGATTTCCGTTTGTCTTGATGCCGCGCCCGCGTTTTTGTTGTCACCCGATGCGGCGGTCGCCATCGTGGTGCATCAGGTCGGCGTCATCCGCGATCTGTGGGAGAAAGTCTGTGACGAGGCTTCATTAAGCGTGATTGATCGACGGTTGTTCTGGCGGCGTCAGTTTCTTAACCCATTTGCATTCGAAGGCGCGCCACCAGCTATTTCGTCGCTGCTCGGCTGACAAGCCGTTCGAGCATAAGCGGGCTGTGGCTTACGCCAAAAGGCCTTCCCGCGCTTCCGCGACGAATTTGTTGCGCAGCGTGCCGATGCCGGTGAGTTCGATCTCGACGACGTCGCCGGCTTTCAGGTCGGGCGAGGCGCCGTCGGTGCCCATCCAGATCACATCGCCCGGCCACAGCGTAAAATACCTAGTCAGCTCGACGATGAACGGCACGATGCCAAAGATCATGTCGTTGGTGCGGAAGCGGCCGGTTTCCCTGCCGTTGACCTTGATGATGGTTTCCATCCTGTCGAGGTCGACATCGGTTTCGATCCACGGCCCCATCGGCTTGAAGGTGTCCGCATTCTTCGACCGCCACAGCCCGCGATCGGCCTTCTGCCAGCTGCGCTCGCTGACGTCGTTGCCGATGGTATAGCCGAACACGCAGGACATCGCGTCCGTTTCGGAGAGATGCTTTGCCTTCTTGCCGATCACCACGACCAGTTCGCCCTCATAGTGAATTTTCTCGGTGGCGGTCGCCGGGATTACCACGTCTTCGTCATGCGCGATCAGCGCGTTCTGGGCGCGATAGCCGATCTCGGGCCTGTCAGGGACGTTCGGAACCGTGCCGGCCTTGTCGGCGGCTTCCTTGAGATGCTTGAGGTAATTGAGGCCGACACAATAGAAGGTGCGCGGCATCAGCGGCAGTTCGATCTTGACGTCCTTCAGCGCGTGCGATTGCGTCGTCTTCTGCCACTCGCCAAAGGGATCGCCGGCAACCGTCAAGACCTTGTCGCCCTCGACCACGCCCCAGGAGGTTTTCCCTGCGGCGGTGAATTTCAGCCAGCGCATCGCTTGATTCCTCTTGTTTACTCTGCCGCGACGCGCGGCTGGGTCTTCCATGCGCCGGCGGCCGGGCGCTTCAAGCCGAGATTTTCGCGCAACGTCTTGCCGGCATAATCCTTGTGGAACAGGCCGCGGCGTTGCAGTTCCGGCACGACGTGTTTGACGACGTCGGCGTAGGAGCCCGGCACGATGGTTGCCGCAATGACAAACCCGTCGCAGCCTCGCTCGACGAACATTTCTTCCAGCCTGTCGGCGACCTCCTTCGGCCCGCCGACGATGGCATCGTGGACCTGGCCGCGCCCGGAAAAGGTGACGAAGTCGCGCGCGCTCGGATTGCTCTTGCCCGACGTCTTCAGCACGCCGTCGCGGATGCCGAGGATACCCTGCATGCCCTGCAGTTCTTGCGTAGTCAGGGGCTCGTCGAGCGGCTTGGAAGCAAAGTCGTGGTTCAGCGCCTCCGCCAGCAGCGACAGCGCGTCGATCTCCAGCGGCAGCTTGTTGATCAAGGCCATCTTGTCCTCGGCCTCCGCTTTGGTGGCGCCGCAGACGGGCGTGGTGAGATTACAGAGAAACATCTGGTCGGGATCGCGCCCCGCCTTGGCGGCCTCGTTCTTGACGGCGGCGTAACCTTCCCTGGCCGCGGTGACGTTGCGCGCGGCGGTAAAGATCACCTCGCCCCATCGTCCGGCAAAGCGCTGGCCGCGTCCGGAGGCGCCGGCCTGAATGACGACCGGATGGCCTTGGGCCGAGCGCGGCACGGTGAAGGGCCCGCGCGACTTGAAGAATTCTCCCTTGTGGTCGAGCCGTTTCACCTTGGCCGGGTCGGCAAAGCGGCCGCTCTTCTTGTCCATGATGAGCGAGCCGTCTTCCCAGGCGTCCCAGTGACCGAGCACCACTTCCATGAATTCGTCCGCCCGGTCGTAGCGGTAATCGTGTTCGAGATGGGCGTCCTTGCCCATGTTCTGCGCCTCGCCGTCGTTCAGCGAGGTGACGACGTTCCAGGCCGCCCGCCCGCCCGACATCAGGTCGAGGGTCGCAAAACGCCGCGCGACGTCGAACGGCTCGAAATAGGTGGTCGAAGCGGTCGCGCCGAGCCCGAGCCTTTCGGTGGCCATGCCCATGCAGGTCAGCACGACCAGCGGATCCATCTTCACGCAGCGGATGCCGTATTCGACGGTGTGGGCGTGATCGTTGCCGTAGCGGTCCGGCATCGCCAGCCGGTCGTCGAAAAACGCCATATGAAATCTGCCGGATTCCAGGATCCGGCCAATCTCCTGGTAATAATCCGCCGACATCGAATCGTCGCGCGATTCCGGGTGGCGCCACGAGCTCGGCAGGTTGGTGCAGTTCTGCGCCTGCAGGAATCCGACCATTACCATCTGCCGTGTCATGCTGCTCTCCAAGGGCTTGATCTACAAGTGCCGGCCAAATTGAAAATCATGCCAGATCGAGCTCGGCGGCCAGTCTGTAGTCGCCCGCCAGCGCGCGCAATTTTTCCCAGGTTGCGTCCTCGATTTCGATGCCGGCGGCCTTGCGCTGCTGCTCCCGGATATACTCGACCTCGCCGGGATAGAATACGCCGGTGGAGCCTTCGGACGGCGGCGTCGCCTTGAGATAGCGCGCGAACTCGCCGACCTCCTTCTTGAAGTCCTTCAGGGGACGGAACGCCGCGACGTTGAACACCGCCATGAAGCATCCGTCATTATGCCGCCCGGTGGGCTCGACCCCGAAGCCGAGGCCGGTGAGCAGGCCGCACAGCACCTCGATCATCGCCGCGAGGCCGGAGCCCTTGTAGCCCTCGCTGCCGCCGAGCGGCAGCAAAGCGCCGCCCTTGCGATATTGTGTGGGATCGGTGGTATGGCGGCCCTCGCTGTCGACGATCCAGCCGGTCGGGATTTCCTCGCCGCGGGAAACCGCCAGCGCAATCTTTCCGGCCGCGACCGCCGAGGTCGCCATATCCAGATAGAATGGCGCCTCGAGATCCGAGGGTACCGCGATCGAGATGGGATTGGTGCCGAGCCGCGCCTCACGGCCGCCGAACGGCGCCACGATTTTCGGCGACCTGCCGGAATCGGCGGTGGCGATGCCGATCATGCCTTCGCGCATCGCCATCATGGGATAGGCCGCGAGCCGGCCGACATGGCTCTGGCGGAACACGGTGCAGGCGGCGACGTTGGCGGTTTTCGCCTTTTCGATGGTCAGGGCCATCGCCTTGGCGTTGACGTGAAATCCGAACCCCCAATGGCCGTCGATCACGGTCGTGGTCGGCGATTCCTGCACGATGGTCCACTCCGCGCCAGGCACGATATGCCCGGCCTTGATGCGGTCGATATAAGTCGGGATCGCGATGATCCCATGCGAATCGTGGCCGGCGAGGTTGGCATTGACGCAGCCGACCGCCACCGCGTCCGCTTCTTCGTCCGACGCGCCGGCGGCCTTGAGCAACGCGGCACCGATGCGCGTGAGACGGTCGGCCTGGACGATCGGCATTGGGGGGCCTCTTTGGAGCCCGCGCGGAAGGCGGATCTTGCTTGTTGTCGCAAGCCGCATGGTTTCAAAGCGATCGCGTGATGGCAATGGCCCGGACCACATTCTTGCGAAGACCAATTCCGGGCAGCGAAAATTGGGTGCCAGGATTTAGGTCCCAGGATTGTTGGGTGCAGTGCAGCGCAAATGCTATGGCGCTGCTCGACGGTCTGTGTGCTCCCGCAGGCCGGCTCACGCCCCTGCGGAACAGTAGTTCTTCCGAGTTTTCCCCTTATTGTTGGTTCGGCGTTTACCCTGAATCGGAACTTATCGCGTTTCATAACGGCCACTTAGCGCTCGCGCCGCATAACTCCCAAGGTGGGCCGAATGTAGCTCCCGGGGAGTGGATCTTGGAGACGAGTATCGCGCGTACCTTTGCGGCGTTGAGTGCAACCAACGAAGCAATTCTATATGCAAAATCACCCGAGGAACTCTACCGCCAGGTCTGCGAAGCCGCCTTTTCCAGCGGGGACTTCCTCGCGACGGCAGTTTTCTTGCTGGAGCCGGGGACCAATATGCTGCGGTTCGCCGCAGGCTTTGGCGACGACGTCAAGCGGCTGTGCGCGATCGATATTTCGATCGCTGCCGATATCCCCGAGGGCCTCGGGGTCTGCGGACAGGCCTTCCGCGAGCGGAAGATCAGCATTTGCAATGACTACCTGAACGACGCGCGTTCGCTGGCGTGGCGTGCAGGGGCGACCGAGGCGCATATTGGAGCGGTGGCGGCGCTGCCGCTGAACCGCAGCGGCCGCAGCGTCGGCGTGCTGCTCGTTACCTTGCGCGAAGTGGGATCGCTCAACGAGCCGATCATCTCGCTGCTCGATCGGATGTCCGCGAACATCTCCTATGCGCTGGACAATTTCGATCATGAGGCCGCGCGCAAGGACAGCGAGCGCGCCATGCGACGGCTCAACCGGATGTTCGGCGCCATCAGCGCGACCAACGAGGCCATTCTTCGCGCCAGGGACGAGCAGGAACTCTATCGGCTGGTCTGCGATGCCGCGGTTTATGGCGGAAAGTCTACCGCCGCGGCAGTGCTGCTGGCGGAGCCGGATTCGATCTGGCTGAAGCCAGTCGCGGGGACCGGCGAGGTCGTCGACCAGATCACGCGAACGCGCTTTTCGATCGATCCGGATAATGTTTACGGCAAAGGCATTTGCGGTAACGCGTTTCGAACGCAGAAGGCTTGCATCAACCCCGACATCCTCAACTCGGCGCAGGCGCAGCCGTGGCACGAATTGGGACGCGAAGTCGGCGTCATGGCGGGGGTTGCGCTGCCGATCGTCAAGGCCGGCAGGAGCGTCGGTGTATTGCTGTTCTTCATCAGCAAAACCTGGGCCGAGGACGAGGAAATCATCGCGCTGATGGCGCGCATTGCGGAGAACGTTTCGGTCGCCATCGATAATCTCGATCGCGCATCCGAGAAGGCCAGGACCGAGGCCCAAAGGGGGCGCCTGGCGCGGATGCTCGCGGCGCTGAGCGCGACCAACGAAGCGATTATGCGGGCGAAATCGCGCGGCGAACTGTTCGATCTGGTCTGCGAGGCGTCGGTGCGTGGCGCAAAATTCAGTTCCACCGCCATTGCGCTTGCCGAACCCGGCTCCGAATTCCTTCGCATCGTCGCCGCCAGGGGACCGAATGCCCACGAGATGAAGGACCTGCAAATCGCGGTCACGGACAACCTGCCGCAGGGCCGCGGCCTGGTCGGGTCCGCCATCCGGACCCGGCAACCCTGCATCAGCAACGACTTTCAGGCCGATGAACGAACGGCATTGTGGCACGACAAGGCGCGCCGCAGCGGCATGCGATCGTCGGCGGCGCTGCCGCTGCTCGATGGCGACCGCGTCACCGGCGTGCTGATGTTCAATTCCCTGGAGCTCGAGACGTTCACGCCGGAGTTCGTCGACCTGCTGCAGCGGCTGGCGGAGAACGTCGCTTTCGCGCTGGTCAACTTCGATCATGCCGACGAGACGGCGAAAGCGCAGAAGCAGAAAGAGCGCCTGACCGGGATGTTCGAGGCGCTCAGCGCCACCAACGAAGCGATCATGCGGGTCAAGACGCGGGCGGAGCTGTTCGATCTGGTGTGCAACGCCGCGGTTCTCGGTGGAATGTTCACCTCCGCAACCATTGCTCTTGCGGATCCCGGCGACGAATTCCTGAGAGTTGCCGCCACCAAAGGTGTGGACTACGAGCGTATGCAAGCCAAGAGTCTCGCGGTATCGGCAGATCGACCCGAAGGTCGAGGGTTGACCGGAACGTCATTCCGTACCCGGCGACCTTGCATCATCAACGATTTTCTCGCCGATGAGCGGACGGCGCACTTCCATCAACAGGCCAGGGAAGATGGGACACAGTCCGGGGCGAGCTTTCCCTTGCTGCAGGAGGGGGGCCGGGCGGTCGGCGTATTGCTGTTCATTTCCCGGGACCGGGACGCATTCACGGCAGATCTGGTGGAATTGCTGGCGAGACTCGCCGAAAACGTTTCGTTTGCGCTCGACAATTTCGATCGGGCGGAAGAAAAGGCGAGGGCGGAGGAACAAAAGGAACGGCTGACGCGGATGTTCGCCGCGCTCAGCGAGACCAACGAAGCGATCATGCGGGCCAAGACCCGCGAAGAAATGTTCGAGCTGGTCTGCGCGGCCGCTGTGCTCGGGGGCAAATTCACCTCGACGACGATCGTGCTGGCGGAGCCGGGCGATGAATTCCTGCGGATTGCCGCCTCGAAGGGACAGAACCATGAACGTGTCAGGAGCACTCGCTTCGCCACCTCTGCCGGGCATCCGGAAGGTCGCGGACTGACCGGAACGGCGTTCCGGACGAAAGCGCCCTGCATCATGAATGATTTTCTGACCAATGAGCGGACCGCGCATTGGCATGCCCTCGCGAAGGGGGGCGGAACGCGGTCGGGCGCCGGTTTTCCCCTGCTGAAGAAGGACGGCGTCGCCGCTGGCGTGTTGCTGTTTCTCGCCGGCGAGGAAGATGTGTTCACCGATGATCTGGTGGAACTGCTCGCGAGGCTGGCCGAGAATATTTCCTTCGCCATCGATAACTTCGACCGGGCCGACGAGAAAACCAGGGCAGACGAACGGATCGAATATCTCGCATCGCACGACAGCCTGACCAGGCTGCCCAATCGGGAGATGTTCAACGAGCTGCTTCGTCACGCGATCGAGGCCGCGTGCCGTTACGATCGCCGATTTGCCGTGTTGTTCATCGATCTCGACAGGTTCAAGCTGATTAACGATTCGCTGGGCCACGACGCCGGCGATATGCTGCTGGTGGAAATCGCCAACCGGCTGCGTGGCGCCTTGCGTTCGAGCGACGTCGTGGCGCGGCTCGGTGGCGATGAATTTGTCGTCATCCTGGAGGAAACGGCTGAACGCGCTGACGTCGAGCGCATCGCCGGCGACCTGCTCACCGTGCTCAGCCAGCCCCTGCAATTGAGCGGTCACGAGTGCCACGCCACGGCCAGTATCGGCATCGCCATTTACCCTTCGGACGGCGGCGACGTGCAGACGCTGACCAAGAATGCCGACATGGCGATGTACCTCGCCAAGGACGACGGCAAGAACGGCTTCCGCTTCTTCACCAGCGAGATCAAGACCCAGTCGATCGAGCGCCTGACGCTGGAAACCGCGTTGCGCCGCGCTCTCGAACGCGATCAGTTCGCGCTGCATTACCAGCCGAAGGTGGACATGGGGACCGGCCAGATCACCGGGGTCGAGGCGCTGCTGCGCTGGACCCATCCGGAACTCGGCGTGCTGTCACCGCTGCAATTCATTCCGCTGGCCGAGGAAACCGGGCTGATCGTTCCGATCGGCCGCTGGGTGCTGAGGGAAGCCTGCGCGCAGAACATGGCCTGGCAGCGCCGCGGATTGCGGCCGGTTTCGATGGCGGTCAATCTCTCGCCGCGGCAATTCGTTGACGAGCATCTGTTGCAGGATATCGACGAGGCGCTGGCGTCAAGCGGCATGTCTCCGGTGCTGCTGCAACTCGAGGTCACCGAAAGCATGGTGATGCGGAACGTGGCGCGAGCAGTCAAGGTGCTGGACGCGATCCAGAGCCGCGGCATTCGGCTGGCGATCGACGATTTCGGGACCGGCTATTCGTCAATGTCGCTGATGAAGCAGTTTCCGATCGACACCATCAAGATAGATCGCTCCTTTGTTCGCGATCTGCCGAACGATTCGGAGGATCAGGCCATCGCCCAGGCGATCATCAGCATGGGCAAGGCGCTGGGGATGACCGTCATTGCCGAGGGCGTGGAGACGGTCGAACAGCAGGCGTTCCTGCGCAGTCACGCCTGCGATGAAATGCAGGGCTATCTGTTCAGTAAACCGCTGCCGCCGGCGCAGCTGGCCAGCCTGCTGCGGTCCGCCCCAATGCTGGTCTCGCCGCCGCTGCAGCCCGCGGCCGGCGACCTTACGGCGAGACCCGGTCGGCGGTCGAAGCCGGGAAGGAACTCGGCGCGGTTGTCGCGCTGACAGGGCTCTCGCTGCGATTGGAATCTGCGGGCCTGCGCGGAAAATTGCCGGGCCACGGCAGCGAGCTCTGGCCGGCGAGGGATTTGAGAAAAACTCCCGCGCCCTCGGCGTAAGTGGCACCCTCAGCCAATTCCAGCTTGGCGCACCATTCGACGGGCAGCGGGGCCTGCCAGCCCAGCACCTCGAAGGCCGGCCCCCACCACCACGCCGGCGCCGGCGACCGCTCGTGTTCGGGGACCTCGCGCCACCGCACGAATTCATCCACGATGCGTTCGAATGACAGGTTGGCGGCGCGATGCACGGTTCCTCCGATCACTGTTGCCCGTGTTGCCAATGCGCGGTCACGTCGGCGCCGGACTTGTTCAGATGAACGTGCTGGTCGATATGATCGACCCACGAGACCGGAATGAAATGATGGTGCTGTCCATCAGGCGAGCTCTGCCTGGTCAGCTTGATCTTGTCGGAGCCTTCGAGATGGTCGACCTTGCCGACCGTCTTCCTGTCCGACGAAATGACGTCCATGTGCTCTCTGATCTGCGAAGTGTCGGCCATGCCCCGTCTCCTGCCATGAATGAAGAGTCGAAACGCGCCACCTTGCGAAAAGTTGCTTCGGCTGGTCCCGGGCGTCCGCTGCCTGCGCTGACTAGTCGGTCTTGACGGCGAAGCCGGTGCATTCCGGAACCGGCGGGCCGTTGATGCCGACGCTGATGCAGCCGTCTTTCATCTCCGCAATGCTGGTGGCGAGAGGGACGAACCTTTTGTTGCCGTGGTCCTGAAGTGCCTTGATGCCTTTTTTCAGCCCTTCATCCAGTGCTCCTGCCGGGCGATCGACGGAATGCATGCGTATGGAAACCGGATTTCTGGCCCCCAGTGCTTCCAGATAGATCGAAAACGCAAAGACCGGCTCATAGGCCCAGGACCAGGGTTCGTAGCTTTCGAGGATCACCGGTCGCCCCGGCGAGTTCCTGGCCGCCGTGACGACGGACTGCAACTCGCGAAAGAACGTGTCGGTTCTCTGAATATTGCGAAACGTCGCTCTCGGCAGGCTCCATGGCCGAAACTGGCCGGCCGCCTTCGGTATCAGGAGATAACCCGACAGGATCACGGCGCCGACCACAGCCCAGGTGGACCAGGGCGGAAAATGCGGCCGCGTCATGTAGGCGACGTAGCACGACAGCAGGCAGTAGTTGACCGGCACAAACAACGCACCCGGAAAATCATATCGCATGTTGAGGGGAAGTTCGCTGCGATAGGCGACGCATTGGGAGACATACATGGCGACAAGGAAGACAAACACGGCGGCCGCCACCAAAGACGCCGTCGTCCAGCGCCGAAGGGTTTGCCCCCTGGAACGTTCGAGCAAGGCGAGCGCCAATCCCGCCGCCAGATACACCGGTCCCCAATACGATATCGCGTGCAACAGGCTCGATCTTGCGATCGTGATCAGTGACGAAAGCTCGATCGGCTTGGCATAATAGTCAACGCCGCCGGAGACCTTCTGTTGCACCATGAACATGATAGCCCCGGTAACGCCGCAGACGATTGCGACCAGCAAGCCGGCGAGCGGCAGCGACAGCCGCCACCACGCGCAGGCGATCGCCAGCAGCGCGACGCTCAATCCCGCAAACGGCGCAAAGGTTTCCTTGACGCCCACCAGAATGACCGTCGCGACGGTGATGGCAATGGCGCCGATGCCCCGAACCCGCGCGCTCTGGCCCGCGAAGACGCCATAGGCTCCCAGCAGCAGAATTCCGAGCGCACCGCTGCCATAGGCTTCCGATGGGCCGAGTCTGGCCCATACGTCGGCCCAGAACGGCATGGACAGCATCGGAACCAGCAGGATTGCGGCGGGCCAGACTCCGACAAACCGGCTGGTGATCCACCAGATCGATGCAATGAATACCGTGAATTCGAGGGTGCGGAAAAAATACCAGAGGTGGACGTTGGTGCCCCAGGTCGCCATCTCGAGCGCCTTGAGGAAATAATAGGCGGGACGATACCGTCCCCCGGGCACTCCCACTTCGGTCTTGGTGAGAAGGGTGTTCCAGATTTCACTGAACGGGAGATCCTTCCCCGCCCGGAGCCATTCGAATGGCTCCCAGTCGTCCACCAATCCCCAGTTCGCGTAGAAGATCTGGTTTCCCGTCAGCGCAAACGCAATCAGGAAGGACAGGCCGAGGATAATGCCAAACACCGCCCATTTGTTCGTCGGCAGACCATGGCGGCCGGACTCGTGAAATCTTCCCGCGAGGTCAACCACGGGCTGCGCCTTTTCGGCTCCAGCCGGGCAGCGCCGATCGACTGTTCCCGGCGCGGCACGCTTTCATTGCCCGGAACTGCGTTCGACGGAGTCGATGATGAACAGCGGTCGGTTCTTGGTGCTCAGATAGATGCGCCCGACATACTCACCGATCACGCTGAGCGTTACCAACTGGAAGAAAGAGACCACGATTACCGAAATCATGATGCTGGTCCATCCCGGCACCACTTCCAGATAGAGCCACGCATAGATCGAATACACCGCGACGCCGATCAGCGCCAGCAACAGGACGAGGGCGGCAATGGAAGACAGCCGAAGCAGCACCATGGAGTAGCCGAGAAACGCGTCGGTCGCGAAGTGAATCATCTTGGCCAGCGGATATTTGGTCGATCCGGCAAAGCGTCGCTGCCGGTCGTAGGGAAACGCGACCTGCTTGAAACCGACCGAGGCGACCATTCCCCGGATGAAGCGGTCGCGCTCGGGCATCTGCGCGATGATATCGGCGATCCGTCTCGACATCAGCCTGAAATCCCCGGCATCGACCGGAATCGACACGTCCGTCGATCGCTCGAGAATTCGGTAGAACAGTTTGGCTGCGAATGTCTTGAACCAGGTTTCCCCGGCGCGCGTCCGTCGTTGCCCGTAGACGACGTCGGCCCCGCTTTCCTTCATCTTCCCGAGCATATCGTTCAGCAGTTCCGGCGGATCCTGCAAATCGGCATCGATGACAAAAACGACTTTGCCTCGAACAGCAGACAGCCCTGCCGTCAACGCGATCTGATGCCCGTAATTTCGGGAGAGCTTGATGGCGACGATATTGCGATGGCCGGCAATCTGGGATGTAATCACGTCCCAGGTGCGGTCGCTCGAACCGTCGTCGACCAGGATCAATTCAAAGCTGTCGCCGACCGCCGATGACGCGCTTTCGCAGCAGCGTCGAACCAGTTCGGCCAGGCCGGGTTCCTCATTGAAGCAGGGAACGACGATGGACAGCCCCAACATGTCTGTTTGCTGCTGCGGCGTACCGTCTCGCATGGCGGGTCTGAATACCGGCTGGTGTGAAATCTCGGGTGGATCTTGTAACACCCGCACCCAACTTCGGCAAAATCAAAATTCAACTGCATGTCGACCAAATCCTGGCAGTTGCGTTTCCGAAACACAATGGCGTTTGCAATCTGATGTCACGTGGACCTGTCCGCGATGTCCTGGCATGTGATAGAAGCTTGGAATAGCCGCCAGGATAGTGGACAGAGCATGACTGTTTTGAAGGACCCGGCTGTTGCTGCGGGGACGGAATTCACCACCGAGGAGTACGACGAAACCTATCCGCCGGGATATGAGCTGCACTATTGGCATCGTGCCCGCAGCAGCGTGTTGATGGATCGTGTCCGGACCGCTTGCAAGACGGGGGACACGGTTCTGGAAATTGGCGCGGGACGCGGCCATTACGTCCGTGTCCTGCGAGCCGCCGGGTTCGACGCCTATGGCTGCGATCTCGGCCGACCCCGCGTCCACGAGGATGTGCGTGCCTTCTTTTTTGCGGGCACGGACTTCGCGGATCTGGACCCGGATCTGCGGCGGCGGGTGACCGCGGTTCTCCTGCTCGACGTGTTGGAGCATATCGAGCGTCCGGCGGAATTCATTGCGTCGGTATTTCAGGCGCTACCGGCGCTTGCCGTGCTGATCATTGCGGTGCCGGCGCGGCAGGAAATCTGGTCGAACTATGATGAACATTTTCGCCACTTCCTTCGCTATGATATTCAAAAGTTTCGCGAGCTGGCGCGGTCGTCCCACCTGTCGATCGAATCGTGGAGTTACTTCTTTCATGCGCTCTACGTTCCGGCGTGGATCCTGAAGCAGCTGGGGTTGAAACGCAGGACGACGTTCGTGGCGCCGGCTACGCCATGGCTGCACCGGTTTCTCGGCTGGGCGTTCTGGCTGGAAAGCCGCCTGTTGCCGAAAGGTATCTACGGGACGTCGCTGCTGTGCGTGTGCCGGCCGGAATCCCGCAAGCTTAGCTAGCCTGTAAAGCTCACGCGCGGGATTGAACCGTCTTCAGCGGATGGGCCTTGCGGTGCCACGCCCATGCGGTCCGGATGATGGTGGCCAGATCCGAATGCGCGGTACGGAATTTCAGGGTTTCGCGCGCCGCGGTGGGGTCGGCGACCAGATAGGTCGGATCGCCTGCCCGTCGCGGTTTTACCAGGTGGGGCACGGCGCGACCAGTTTCGGCCTCGATGGCGCGGAGGATCTCACGCACTGAAAAGCCGGTGCCGGTGCCGAGATTGAAGGCGCCGCCGCGATGCCCCTGCAGCAGCAGCTGCAGCGCCAGCACATGGGCGGCGGCCAGATCGGTGACGTGGATATAGTCGCGGATCGCGGTGCCGTCGGGGGTGTCGTAATCGTCGCCGAACACGGCGAAATCGGGCACGTGGCCCTGCAGCGCCATCATGGCGCGCGGAATGAGATGGGTTTCATTGTCGCGCAACTCGCCGATATCGCCTGTTGCGTCGGCGCCGCTGGCGTTGAAATAGCGCAACGCGAACGAACCAAATCCATAGGCATCGCGATAGTCCGACAGCACGCGCTCGATCATCCATTTCGAGGCCCCGTAGGGATTGATCGGCGCGCAGGCGTAACTCTCGGGCAGGGCCTTGCTGTCGGCGTTGCCGTAGACCGCGCCGGTCGAGGAGAATACCAGGCGATGGCAGCCGGCCTCGCGCATCGCTTCCAGCAGCGACAGCGTGCCGGCAAGGTTGTTGACGTAGTATTTCTGCGGATCGACGACGGACTCGCCGACCAGGCTGGATGCCGCGAAGTGCATCACCGCGACGATCTCGTGCTCCGCGAATGCGCGCGCCAGCGCGGTCTTGTCGGCGAGATCGCCGGTCACCAGCGGTCCGGTGACGAAACGACGGTGGCCGGTGGAGAAATTGTCGAAAACCACGGGCTGATAGCCGGCCGCCGTCAGGGCCCTGCAGCAATGCGAGCCGATGTAGCCGGCGCCGCCGGTCACCAGGACGGCCGGAGCGTCGCTCATCTTCAGTTCTCCGGCGTCCGGCTCTTGTTGAACAGCAGGTAGAGCGCACGCGGATTGGTGGTGAGATAGCGCCAGAACAGCCGGCGCGGCTCCAGCCAGATCCGCCAGGCCCATTCGAGGCCCATGTTCTGCATCCATTGCGGCGCGCGGGCGCGGCTGCCGGACAGGAAGTTGAACAATCCGCCGGAGGTCTTGATGACGCCGACATTGGACAGGCGCGAAGTGAATTCCTCGACAAAGGCCTGTTCATAGGGGACGCCGAGCGCCACCCACAGATAGTCCGGCGCCAGGGCGTTGATCTCGTCGACCTTGGCCCGCAGCGCGTCGCCTTTCAGGTAGCCGTGGGAATTTCCGACGATCTTCAGGTCCGGGTACATTCTCCGGACGTTGGCGACGGCGGCGGCGTTTTCGGCCTCATCGGCGCCGAACATATAGAAGGTCAGCCCTGCCGCGGCGGCCTTGCGCGCCACGGTGTGAAACAGATCGGTGGTCGCGACCCGCTCGGGCAGCGGCGTCGACGATTTGAAACGCGACACCGTGACCAGCGGCTGGCCGTCGGCGTTGATCAGGTCGGCGGCACGAAACAGCCGGTCGGTCATCGGCTCGGTCGAACAGCGCGCCAGCACCTCGCCATTGGCCGAGGTCAGATACAGCGGACGGTCGATCCGGCGTTGCGGGAACACCATCTCGATCATGAAATTCGCGGTCTGCTCGATATCGAGCACGGCGAGCCGCAGCCCGCCCAGCGAGATCCGGGGCACGCTCGCGGTAGCGGCCCGCCCGATGGGATTTGCACGACGTTCAAGCATATTTCTGGTCTCGCTGACGGTTGACGGTCGTGGGTTGAAGTTCGCTCAGGACGACGCCGACCAGCTGGCGCTCGGCGTCGCCGAGAGCCGTGATGATGTCTTCCATGGCGTCGTTGATGTCGAGGCTGACCGGCAGGATGGCGACGAGGCTGTCGGCGGAGTCGAGCAACTTGTGGTCGGCGGCGCTCCAGGGCATCGCCGGTCCGTCGAGGATCACAAGGTCGTAGCCGCCGGTGGCGCGCGCTTGGGCGATCGCCTTGCGGATGGCGTCGGCGGCCTTGACTTCGGAACCTTTGGCGTCGCTGCCCTTGACGACGGGCAGGATCGAGATTCCGTTCGCGGTCTTGATCGCGCGGGAAGCCTTGGTGCCGATGCTGAGCCAGTCAAGACGGCTGGGTTCACGCTTGCCGAGGCCGGTCACCTTGTTCGAGATGGCGTGCGTGGCGTGGTCGGCATCGATCAACAGCACGCTGACGCCGTCGCGCGCGGCGGTCAGCGCGATGTTCAGCGCAGCGATGCTGCGATCGTCGCCGTCGCCGGCGCCGATCACGGCGACCACCGGCATTGCGGCGGCGGGCGAACGGCGCACTGCGGTCGTGAGAATATCGCGCATGGCGTTGAGGAACGTCGTCTGGGGCATGCCGGCGCGCAGGGTCGGCCAGCCCATCCGCGCCACGTCGGGAACGCCGCCGATGGCGAGAATGCCTCCGAGCGTCCGCACCACATCGGATTCCTGCAGGCGCGCGATCAGAGGCTTCTCGACCGCGGCGAAGGCCGCCGGTTCATGCCGCTGTCGGGGCGGCTCGGCTGCCACCGGCTTGGAAGGCGGCGCGGGCGGCCCGGGCTCGGAACGTACCGGTTGCGGTTCGCTGGTATCGGGCGACAGCCGGTTGGCTGCGATGGTCAGGGCCGAAGCAGCGAACGCACCGAGCATGAAGCCGAGGATCGCGATCATGCTCATGGCCGGCGGGAAGGTGCGCCGCTGTGGCACGGTGGCTTCGCCGATGATGCGGGCGCTGGACGTGTTGAGGCTTTCCTGCTCCTCGGTTTCGCGCGAGCGCTTGAGGAAGGACTGATAGACGTCGCGGCTGGCTTCTACCTCGCGCTCGAGTTCGCGCAGCCGCACCGAAGCCTGGCTGAGCTGCACGCTCTGGCGCTTCTGGGTTTCCAACGCCTTGTTCAGTGACGATTCGTAATCGCGGGCGCGGGTCAGGTCGTTCCTGGCCGACTGCGCGAAGCGGTCGATTTCCTCGCCGATATTGCGCTTGAGATCATTGACCTGCTGCTCGACCTGGCGAAGCGCCGGATGCCGCGGCCCCAACTCGCTGGTCAGTTCGGCCTGCTTCTTGCGGGCCTCGGCATATTGCGCGCGCAGATTGGCGATGGTCGGAGACTGCAGCGCCTCGGGAATCGCGCCGGCGTCGGTGGAGCCGCGGCGGCTGGCTTCGATCTGGTCGTATTTGGCCTGCGCGTCGAGCGTCAGCGCCCGCGCCGCGGCGAGCCGCTGGTTGCTGGCGGAAAGCTGCTGATCGGAGATCAGCGTGTCCTGGGTGCCGACGAAATTGTTTTGCGCCTTGTAGGTCGCGAGCGCATTTTCGGCATTGCGCAGCCGTTCCTGCAATTCCTTGAGCCGGCCGGACAGGTCGCTGGTCGCGCGCCGCGCGGCCGACGCCTGCGACTTCTTGGATTCCGCGAGATAGGCGCGGGAGATCGCGTTGGCGAGCATCGCTGCCTTGACGGGGTCATATGACCAGACGTCGATATCGACGATGAAGGTGCGGTCGGTCTTCTTGACGTTGATGTGCCGGATCAGGGTTTCCAGCGCCGCCATCTGGCTGAGCTTGGCGTCGCCGGCAGATCTGAGATCGATCCCGAACAGGCCGAGCAGCGAGGCGAGAGCGCCCTTGGCATTGCCGCCGCCGAACTCCGGGTCCTTGTCGAGCCCGGTGTCCTGGATCACCTGCAGCAGCACGCTGTTCGAGGTGATCAGCCGGGCCTGGCTTTCGACCACCATGGCGAGGCCGGAGACGTCCTGGGCGCGCGGCGTCAGTTCGCGGTCGACCAGCTGCAATTCCCTGGGATCGACGTAGAGCTGGGCGGTCGCCGAATATTTCGGGGTAAGGCTCTTGCCGATCATGACGGCGAGGCAGGCGCAGATCAGGCCCGCGCTCGCGATCGCAACCTTGCGCTGCCACAGCAGGCGGGCGAGCTCCAGCACGTTGACGCCGGCCAGCGTTCGCGGCGGCGTCTGTCCGGCGGGTTCAGCCTGATTTATCGGTCGGTCATAGACAAGCATGGTCCCCAGCTTTCATTCGATCTGCCGCACGCATCGGCTGAGGGGTTACTCTTCGCGTCACGCAACGCGCGCGGGGATCAAGCGCGGAACAAACGCAACAGGAAAAATTAACCATACTCAGTGAGGGACTATTCACTGAAATGGCAAAAAAAGCGTTTAAACGCCCGCGCATAGCAGAGCCTCCGCCATGTTCAGGACCGGGATTCTCCGGTGGCTTGCCGCCTCCAGGGCGTGGTTCATCAGATCAGGCGAGCAGCCGTACTCACTGGGCCGGCCGGCGACGTCGTGAGTGTAGAAGATTAACCATCCGTTATAGGTTTGCGCCTGGTCGAAGGCGCGCTCGATCTCGTCGCGGCCGATGCGGTGATCGATCAGCGGCATCGCGCGCAGGAACTGCAGGTCCACCGTGTCGCTGTTGATGCCCGGTACGATGCTGCGGCAGGACTGGAACGCCTGCTTGAGCTGGCCCTTGCGCCCGAACGACCCGTAACCGAAGGGATAGGCGAAGTTCCCGACCTTGATCGAGGGGTCGAGCGCGCGCAGGTAGCGGCGGTTCTGGGCAATTTCAGCGGCCAGCGCTTCCGCGCCGAGGTCGCAAGTCCGCTTGTGCGAAAAGGTGTGACAGCCGATCTCATGGCCATGGCGATGCAGATCGACAATGTCCTGGCCATCGACGGCCGTCCAGTCGGACGTTTCAGTGCCGACCAGCCCGCCCGAGACGTAGAACGTTCCGCGCGCGTCGTGGTCCTCGAGCAGCTTTGCGCCGGTCGTGGCGGCGCTCTTCGGAATGTCGTCGAAGGTGAAACTGACCATCGGGGTTTCGTTGAGCAACCGGAAGGGTTCGACGCTCAAATGCGTCGCCAGCCGGTGGCTGACTCTCGCTTTGGCTTCGGACCACATCGCGTTCATGGTTCAGATCTTTCTCAGGATCACGTGATAATCGCCGTGCCGCACGTCGAATTTGCCGGGAAGCAGAAAGTTCATCACCGAGGCTGCGGCATCGATCAGGGCGGCGAGGGCCGGCTTGCGTGCCCGCATCTCCGGATAGCGCGGGCTCTCATATTCCCTGCGGTAGATCATTTGCAGGCCGTGGGCCGCGGCGAAGGCTTCGAGCCGCGAGAGCGTGACCAGCGGGTGGAAGAAGGTCGGGAACGGCGCCTGGCCGGGCAGGCCGGCCTTCTTGTCGCCGCGCACATGGCGGTAGAACCAGACGTGGAACCAGTGCGGCGAATATTTGGTGACGACGCCGGACAGCGATTTCGGGTTCGGCGCGCCGATCAGGATCAATCCACCTTGCTTCAGCGACTCGCAGAACCGCAGCAGCGCCGCCTCGACGTCGGGAAGATGTTCGATCACGTTGTAGCAGATCACGAGGTCGAAGCTGCCGGGGGCGAAGCGGTGGGTCTGGACGTCGCCGAGGATGGTTTCCTGCGCGTAGTCGTTGTTGCGGATCTGATCCTCGTCGATGTCGACTACGGTGACGTGGGCGCGGCGCAGTACCTCGAGCGGCAGAAAGCTGGTCGAGCCGCCGCCGGCCTCATAGATCGCAAGCGGGGTCGGCGGCAGGCTGGCGCCGAGAAGGCTGTGAACGGCGAGCAGGCTTTCGCGGGCTTCGCCGGCCGGAAGGTCGAGCAGCGACTGCGGATGTGCGGAAGCTGCCGCCGGCGTGTAGGCATCGGCGAGAGCGGCTTGAGCGAAGTCGATGGTGACGGTCTTGTTCACTGTTTTTTATCCGATCGTGATGCTTGCGAATTTGGTTCTGAACAAAGCCAGCGCGCGCTTCAGACGGCTGCGGGCGCGTGAGATGTCGAGCACCCAGCACAGCGCCGCATAGCTGGCGATTCCGACGCCTGACAGGATGAAGCACGCGGTCAGATCGGAAACCTGCAGACGTTGGTCGACGGCAGCTACCAGCAGCGCCATGATCAATGCGGCGATGACGGAAGGTGCGATCCGTCGCAGCGGAAACGGGATCGGAAAGGCCCGGCGGCTGAGGACCAGGGCACAGACGAAGCCGAACAGATCGGCGCCAAGCCGTGCCCACGCCGCCCCGATCGTGCCATAGGCGCTGATCAGGGCGTATGACAGGGCCACGTTGACAACGATGATCGACGCGGTGTTGATCAGATAGAAGGAACTGCGGCCCGACAGCAGGAAGCTCGTGTGCAGATATTGCTGCGTCAGGATCTGGAAAATCACGGCGCCGGCCACGATCGGCATCGTCTCCGCGGCGATCACGCGGAAATCGGCGCCGAGCACCACGTTGGCGATGTGGGAAGAGATGACCGCGAAGCCAAGGCATGCCGGCAGTGTCACGCACAGCAGCAATTCGACGCATTCGCCGAGATGCGATTGCACCGCGGCGGTTCCCTGATTGGCGTTGATCCGGATCGCCAGCGGAACGAACGCGGCGGCGATGCTGAACGCCGGCATCATCACGGCCTGCCGGACCAGATCGAGACCGGCGACGTATTGTGCCGCGTCGGCGGTGCTGGTCAGATTGGCGATGATGAAACGGTCGGCAACGCTGGAGATCGCCAGCAAGGTCAGCGACAACGTCAGCGGCAGGCCCTGCTTCGCCGCGTTCAGAAGGCCGGCGCCGTCGAATTTGAGAACGGTACCGCGCCAGGCCGAGCGCTGGACCAGGACGGCGAGCAGATAGGCCAGCGTCGATGACACCAGCAGGAGGATTCCGGTCTTGCCGAGCAAGGCCGCGGCAACACCCAGACAGAGGGCTGCGACCGCGCGGACCAGCGTGGCCTTCATGGCGGTGACAACCATCAGCTTGGCGCGAACCAGCTCCTGCGTCAGCTCAAACACCCCGATCGCGACCGCCAGCCCGACCGCGGCCAGGGCTTCCATGGCGTCGAGACCGACCAGCCGACCCAGCCCATAGGCTGCCGGCGCGGCGAGACAGCCGACGAGATAGCCGCTGACCACGAGGCCGCGAACGTCGGTGCCGTCATCCCGGGCGTGCCGGCTCATGATGAGATTTCGAAACCATCCCGCCAGGAAGACGCTGACGACGGCCGCGAACGCCATTCCAAGCAGATAGACGCCGTAGTCGTGCGGCGAGAACAACCGCGTAAAAATGAACACGCTCAACAGCCCCAGCAGCGCCGAGAGCACGTTGGCGGACAGATTGATGCTGGCTTGCCCGATCAGCATAGCGCGGCAAGCCCCGCAGCCTGCTGGGCGAGCACAGGCGCGCTAGTGGCGGTATTCTCTTCCACCGCGGCGCGGATGGTCTCCACCGGCGTGCCGGAGAAGGATGCGACCGAGAACGCGACGTCATCCTTGTCGGCGCGGCGAAGCAGCTGGTTCAACTCGCCGCGGTCGAGTTTCGGCTTGTCCCAATAGCTTACGCACTGGGTGCGCGATGCGCGCGTGTGCCGGGCCGAGAAGCCCGCGTCGTTCTCGACGAAATAGCCGTACAGCATATATTCCGAAAAATCGCGGGTCCTGCAAAGCGCCTCGATCCAGTCCAGGCCCGTGACCGCTTCGATCTTCGCGGCCATCGCCTGCGTCGTCTGCTGATCCCAGAAGATGATATGGCCGATGAAATCCGATGCCGGAAGCGATGGCGCGGACAAGCCAAGCAGTTCATGGCTGGTCTCGACCCAGCGCGCATGGTGGAACTGGTCCTGGGTGACCTCGTCACGCATGTTCAGGAGCGGAATTGTGTTTGGATATCTGAAGCGCGACAGATCGAAGTCGCGAAAGAACACGATGTCGGAATCGAGGATGCAGTATCGCTGGTGCGGCAGGGACATCGCGGCCGCAATCTTGATGAGCTGCTGCACATGCCAGCCGCTCACCGGCTTGGCGCGAAACGACCACCAGAACTGGCGGCGCTTGCGCTGAATGATGCGCGGCAGCGGCCGCAGCCATGCGGGCAGGAATTGCGAAGCGGGAAGCACCACCCTGTGCTGGCTGTCGAAGTGGGAGAACAATGACAGGTCGCAGTCGGGAACCAGCAGATAATGTTTCGAGAACGACTTGACGTGACGGTCGACACTCTCGCAGAGCAGGGTGCACAGTTCCAGATCGCGCCCGTATGTTGGAGTTAACAGCGCTACAGGGTTCATCGCGTAAGTCTCTCTGGCCGTGGCATTCGTGGCTCTTGGCATGGCGTGCCGGTATCCTTGGCAGTGTCCTTGGCAGTGTCCTTGGGAAGCGTATGAGCAAGATCGGTGCCGGACAGTCCAGCGGGTTCCGGCGGCGTTTCGGAACTGGTTAAGAGCGGGTTAATTCATGCGCGGTAACCATCGTCGATGCATCCATCGCCGCATCGCAGGATGTGGACCGGATGTTGCAGTGACGGTCGCGCAAGGTTGAAACCGCAAGCAAAGCGCCGGAATACATGACCAAACAGGGAAATTCTCGAATTGGCGCGGCCGATGCCGCGCAGCGTGGCTGTCCCGGTACAGCCCCGCTGTCCGCAGTGTCCGCAATTGCGACGCTTCTTCACCCGGTTGCGGCAGCCACCGGCGGACAGCCGGGGCGGCCGTTGCACCATCGTCGCACCTGCGCGGCCGGTCAAAATGAGACGCTTGTGCCGCAATGTGCCGGCGGGTTCCCGTCCCGGGACATCGTTAACGAGCCGTCCAACCAAAGCCAGGCAGGCGTCATGGCCCGGACTTTCAGGCCGCAGGATACCGGCCGATGGGAGCCTCTGAGATGAAGCCCTCCGCCCCCCGTGCGCTGGCGGCGGTGTCGCCCGCGCTCGACCCTTCAGTCGGGATCGTGGTCTGCATCCCCAGCTTCCGCCGCCCGCAGCATCTGCGGCTGACGCTGGAATCGCTCGTCGCCCAGCGCACAGATCGCCGCTTCGCGGTCGTCATCGTCGAAAACGATGCCGCCGGTTGCGGCAGCGTGCCCGTGGCCGCCGAATTTCTCCGCGCGGGCAGATTTCCCGGGCTGTGCGTGATCGAGCCGAAGCAAGGTAATTGCCACGCGATCAATGCCGCGTTCGAGACCGCCATGGCGACGTTTCCCGCCGCCGATCATTTTCTGATGATCGACGACGATGAGATTGCCTCACCGGGCTGGCTCGAGCTGATGGTGCGCAGCGCGGAAGCCTCCGGCGCCGACCTGGTCGGCGGGCCGGTACAGCCCAATTTCGACGACCCCGGCAAGCGCGGACTTCGCCGCCACCCGGCATTTCGTCCCGCCTACGACCACAGCGGCATGGTGCCGATCATCTATGGCTGCGGCAACTGCCTGATCATGCGCGCGGTATTCGAGCGGCTCGGCGATCCTGCTTTCGATGTAAGGTTCAATTTTCTCGGCGGCGGCGATACCGACTATTTCGTGCGCTGCCGTCAGGCCGGAATGAAATTCTACTGGGCGGCAGATGCTTTGATCACCGAGACCGTGCCGCAGAACCGGACCAGCCCCTCCTGGCTGGCGCTGCGTGGCCTGCGCATCGGCGCGATCAACTATCACATCGAGGTCAAGGCGGCGCGGACGCCGTGGGCGCGCGCGATAGTCGTGGCCAAGATGCTGGCGATGCTGCCGTTGTCGCTGTTCCGCGCCGGGCGGTTGGCAGTCACCGAGCAAAAGATACTGATCGCGCTGCATCCGATGACGGTGGCCGTCGGCAGCGTGCTGGCGGCGGTGGGCATCGAACCTCATCAGTACAAGGCTTCGAAGATCGCAAGTTAGCGGCCGCGAAGAGGTCTCGTGTCCCGGACGCGGTGCAGCGTTCTTACGCTGCTCCGCAGAGCCGGGACCCAGCACGCCGTATAGTTGATGGACCCCGGATCTGCAGCGCACCACCATAGCGCGTCGAAGACGCGCGTGAACGCGCTTATCGTGCTGCGCAGCGTCCGGGGAACGGCCTTCACAATTGCGCGCGCACGGCCTGCGCCACGTCCTGCCACCAGCCGTCGAAGTCGAACCGGGCCTGCACCGTGGGCCATTTCAGTGCCGAGGCGATCCGGTCGGCATAGACTTCGTCCTCCGATCCTCGCGCCACCAGCACGATGGCGCCGCGGCTGATCAATTCCCGGAAACGCGGGTGATGGTCGAATTCATCTTCCAGGGTCGGCCCAGTGACGATCAGCGGCCGGCCGGACTGCACGCAGGTGAGAATGCTGGAGCGCCGCGCGGTGAGGCCTTCGTCGAGTGAATAGCAGAAGGCGTGGACTTCGCTGAACAGTCCGAACACTTCGTGGTCGGATTCGACGTAGCCGCTCACCACGACATCGTCGATCACGCCGAGTTCGGCGGCGCGGGCGTAGAAACTCTCTTCGACCGTGTCGACGCCACGGATGAACGACCCGACATAGACGAGCAGCGGGTTCAGTCCGCGTTCCTTCAGGAGCGCGCCGATCCTGAGCAGCGCATTGGGCTGCTTGCCCGGATAGATCGATCCGAAATGGCCGATCACCAGCCGTCCCTGTTCCCGCGCGGCGGCGAGCCGCTGCCGCAGCCTGGAATCGGCGATCCCGGCGGGGGCTTCGATATTCGGCGGCAGCGGCGCCAGCACGCATTTGCTTTTGGTCCAGCCGACCAGCGGATCGTCGGCGAGTTCCTGGCGCACCAGCGGCGAGAACATCACGATAGTATTGGCGAACAGCAGCGCGGGAATGTAGGTGATGCGGCGCAGCCAGTGCAGTCCACCCCATTCGTGCTGAATCAGGACCACGCGCCGCCGCCGCAGCCGCGCGATGGCCAGCGCCAGCAGCGGCCGCACGATCACGCGCTTCCAGGCCACGATCGGGAAGTTGCACACCACGCTCCGCGCCGAGCCGACCGCGCCCCAGATGGCAGCGGGCGACCCTTCCGAGCGCGTCAGGGTTAACGATGTGCAACTGCCAGGTTCGAGTTTCTCGACCGTGTCCTGCAGCAGCCGGGTGAAATGGCCGACGCCGCATTGCATGTGCGGTCCCGCGCCGAGAAAGAGCGCCTGATAGGCTGGTTCGGAGGTCATCGTGCAGCGCCGGCGCCTTTTCTGAACATCGACGTCAGCGATACAGCGCAGACATTATCGTAACGTAAGCAGTCGCGGCGCGGAGCGGAACCCCATCCTGCCGGTTGCGCGGCAGCGTTAACATCTCCGTAACAGTTGGGCCTACGTTCGCTGCATCGGGCACGATCCTTGCTAATTGCAGGATGCAGCCAGTCGGGCCGGTCCAAAGCGGGACACGGGTCGGGCAGCTGCTTCATGTCGGCACACAGGTTGCCGAGGGCTACCAAGGAATTGCCGAGACTGGCGCGGGAGACTACGAATGAGCAAGGATGCCGTACTGACACATTGGGACGAAACCCATTCGTCGCTCTGGGGGCATAAGCCGATCAGGATCGCCCATAATCTTCACAAGTCGCCGCTGTTCTCGATGGACACGCTGGCGCGACTGATCGAGCGGTATCCGCGCGAGCATTACAATCTGGTACAGACCGGCGCGCGCGAAAGCCGGCGGGTCTGGCGCGAGGGCGATATCGGCAATCTCTCCGGCAAGCAGGTGATCGACGCCATCGCGGCGGGCACGCTCTGGCTCAATCTGCGCAACGTGACGGATGTCGATCACAGCTATCGCGGGGTGGTGACGAAGCTGTTCGAGGAGGTCGCCGCCCGGGTCCCCGGCTTCGAGATGCCCGACCACAAGGCCGGCATTCTGATCTCGTCGCCGAAGGCGCAAGTCTATTATCATTCCGATCTTCCCGGTCAGGGCCTCATTCAACTGGTCGGGCGCAAGCGGGTCTTTGTCTATCCGTCGACGCCGCCGTTCGTCACGCCGGAATGCCTCGAAGACATCGCGCTGTTCGGCGTCGAGGTCGATATGCCCTACGCGGAGTGGTACGATGACCATGTGACCATCTACGATCTGGAGCCTGGGCAGATGCTGCACTGGCCGCTGAACGCGCCGCACCGCGTGGAGAATCTCGATACCGTCAACATCTCGATGACGATTTCCTATACCGACGAGCAGATCCGGCGTCTCCAGATGGTGAACTTCACCAACGGTCTGATCCGGCACCAGTTCGGCTACCGCCCCAGGAGCCGGGCCATCACAGGTCCTTCGTTCCTGGCGAAGCGCATCCTTCAGAAATTGCTCCGCAACAGCGCCTGGATCAAGCGCGAGCGCAAGGCGCGGCAGTCGGTGGATTTCAGGCTCGACGATCACAGGCCGGGCGACATCGTCGATCTGCCGCGGGCCGCTTGAACATGACCACTCTCGCCGTCGAGAGATCGATCCCGCAGGTCCGGACCGCTGGCCCGGGTTTTCGGGTTGAATTGATCCACGACTGGGACGAGGCCGCGGCGAAGCTGGAAGGCGCCTTGGCGCAGGGCCGGACCACGCCGTTTCAGAACCGGCACTGGCTGGGCGCGTGGTACCGCTGGTTTGCTTCGAACGAAGGCGCAAGGCCGCTGATCGTCGTCGTCAGCGATGCGCGCACCCGGGATGTCATTGCCATTCTGCCGCTGTCCATTCAAACGCAGCGGGGCCTGCGAATTGCCGAATTCGCGGGGTCCGCCGACTATAATGCGCCGATCCTCGGCCCGGCGGCGACCGGGAGCCCGACGGAGACCGCCGCGTGGTGGCGCCATCTGTGCCGCGAACTGGCGCGCCTGCCCGGGGGTTGCGATCTGGTTCGCTTCCGCAAGATGCCGGCGGCGATGGCGGGCTGGGTCAATCCGCTGGCCGCGCTTGCGGGCGTGCAGCCGAGCGCATTGACCGGACACCTCGTGCATACAGGCGATGATTATGACGCCTGGCGTTACTCCCTGGAGAAGACCGTACGGAAAGAACTCGAGCGAAGCTGGCGCGTCTTCGCCAAGCACGAAGGCGCTGAGTTCAAACAGGTTCACGATCCCGACGAAGCATTGCGTACATTCGCCGCCCTGGAAGCCCAGCAAAGCGCGCGAATGCACGATCTCGGGCAATCCTATTCCCTCGATGACGAGAGCAGCGCGGCCTTCCATCGCGAATTGATCGTCCGTGGATTGGCTGACGGCTATGTCGTCCTGACCGCATTGACATCAGGCGAGGAGATTGTCGCCAGCTTGCTGGGAATCAGAACGGGATCGCATTACGTGATGGTGCGGATCGGTAATGCCGGCAAGGCGTGGTCGAACTGTTCGCCCGGCCGGCTGGTCATCGAGCGGACCATGGCGCTGCTTCACGCCGACGGCGTCAGGACGTTCGATTTCAGCGTCGGAAGCTACGATTACAAGCGTCGGTTCGGGGTCAGCGACGTTGCCCTGGTCGATCTCACCGCGGCGCTGAGCTGGCGCGGCTGGCCTGTCATCATCAGGGACAGGCTGCTGCGATGGTTCCGGCGTTCCTGATCGCGGCGCCGCTCATGGCGCTTCCTGCAGGTGAATGACTTCGATCTTGCCATCCTCGATCAGGATTTCGGTCGGCAATGGATGGCTGAGAAAGCCGACAGGGCTCGCCGTCCGGCCGTAGGCGCCCGACTGCAGCACGGCGATCAGGTCGCCTGCACTCAAGTCCGGCATCTCGACCTTTCGGGCCAGCGTATCGAGCGGCGTGCACAACGGGCCGACGATCGTCGCCGATGATGCTTCCGCGGCATTCATGTGTGCGGGCGCCACAATCGGATAATCCCGCTTGATGATCTGCCCGAGGTTTCCCGAGGCCGCGAGGTGGTGATGCATGCCGCCGTCGGTGATCAGGAAGCGGGTGCCGCGCGAGATTTTCGCGGCGTTGATCGCGGCGACATAGATCCCGCCAGGCCCCGCGAGAAAGCGGCCGGGCTCCACCACGAGGCGGGCGTCGGCGAGCAGCGGATCGGATTTCAAATGCCGGCGAAGCGCGGGCAATCCCGCGGACAGCTTTGCCAGATCGAGCTGGCCGTCTCCTGAGAAATAAGGAATGCCCAGCCCGCCGCCGAGATCGATGGTGTCAAGCGGTCGGCCGGCAATCGCCGCCACCCGCCCGGCGACGTCGATGCCGTGCCGCCATTGCGCCAGCAGCACGGCCTCGTCGAGAATCTGCGTACCGGCGAAAAGATGCACGCCACGCAGATCGAGTTGGGGGGCGGACTGCACTCTGCCGACGACGTCGCCGATGGCTTCCTCGTCGAATCCGAACGGAGCAGGCTTGCCGCCCATGCGCATGGCGCCGCCTTGCGCCGCGGCCACCGGATTGACGCGGATCGAAACCGGGACCGTGATGTCGAGGCGCACCGCGATCGCCGTCAGTCTCGCGATTTCCTCAAAACTCTCGAGGTGAATCTCGCCGATGCCGCCGGCGACGACGATCTCGAGTTCTCTCGCGCCCTTGGCCGGTCCGGCGAACAAAATGTCGCCGGGGTTGACGCCCGCCGCTTGTGCTGCGCGGTACTCGCCGAGCGACGCGATCTCGACGCCCGCGCCCTCATCGCAAAACAGGCGGATGACGGCGGGGGCCGGGTTCGCCTTGACCGAATAGTGAATGCTGGCGAAGCCCGCCAGCGCTCCGGCGAGCGCTCGGTAACTGCGGCGCATGACGCCGCCGTCATAGATGAACAAAGGCGTGCCGTAGCGCGCGGCCAGCTCGCGCACCGGAATGCCGCTGATCTTGAGCTCCGTGCCCGCGATTTCGAAATGGCTGGCGGCGAGATCCCTGGCGAATGCGGATGACTTCGGCTCAGGCGGCGGCATGCTGGCTCCGCTGCCGCGCCAGAAGCGGATAGTCGAGCTTGCCGTTCGGCGTCGTCGGCAGCGCGTCGACCAGTTCGATCATGCGCGGCACCATGAAGGCCGGCAACTGACCGGAGACGGTTTTCAGGATGTCGTGAACTGCAGGGGTGGCGCCATTCAGGGGCACGGCGACGGCGTGAACCTTCTGTCCGGCCAGGGGATCGGGCAATCCGATCACCGCGACCTGCCGGAACGCGCCGGTCGCCATCAGGACCTCCTCGACCTCGGTCGGGCTGATGCGATAGCCCGACGATTTGATCATGGCGTCGGCGCGGCCGACGAAGCTGAAGAAGCCGTCCTCGTCTTCCACCACGAGGTCGCCGGAGTAACAAACGATCTCGCCGCCCAGCGTCGCGGGCCTGAAAGGATTTTGACGCAGAACCGCGGCGGTATCCTCGGGCCGGTTCCAGTATCCCAATGAGACCGTCGGTCCACGATGAACCAGGATGCCGGGCTCTCCCGGTTTGGCGCGCTGGCCATCCGGCTTGACGGCGAACACCTCGCATTCGGGAATGGCCTTGCCGATCGAGGTCGGCCGCTTGTCGATTTCCTCGGGCGGCAGAAAGGTGGAGCGGAACGCTTCGGTCAGGCCGTACATCAGGAAGATGCGGGTGTCGCTCAGCATCTCGCGCAGCCGCCGTACTGTCTCGGACGGCACCGCGCCGCCGGAATTGGTGATGTAGCGCAGCGTCGGAAGTTTTGTCTTGCGCAGCAAGGGCGACGTTTTGGTCAGGATCGCCCAGATGGTGGGGACGCCCGCGAGCCCGGTAATGGCGTGATCGCGAATGGCGCGGACGATTTCGTCGCCGAGCTGAAAAGTGAACAGCACCGTCAGGGCGCGCTGCTGAATCGCCGTCAGCAATTGATTGAGGCCGTAGTCGAAGCTGAACGGCAGGATCGACAGGATCCGGTCGCGTTCCGTGATCTCGAGATATTTGATGACGATCCGCGAGCCCGCCAGCAGATTGCGGTGGCTCAGCATTACGCCCTTCGGCTTCCCGGTGGAGCCGGACGTGTAGAGAATGGCGGCGAGGTCTTCGCCGATTGCCTGATCGTATTTGGCGGAAACCGCTGCGGTGTCCGTGCTGCCGTCAGCGATTTCCTCGGCGCACAGGATCGTCAGTCGATCGAGGCCCGCCAGGGCCGCCGACGTCGTTTCGAACAGCGCGCGCGAACAGATCACGATCTGCGCGCCGGAATCTTCCACGATGTGACGGATCTGCTGGGCGCGCAGGACGCTGTTGACCGGCACGAAAACGCCCGACGCCTGGCTGGTGCCGAGAATGGCCCAGCACTCCTCGATGCATTTCGGCAGCACGATGGCCACCCGATCGCCGCGCGACAAGCCGTTCGCGCGCAGCGCTGCGGCGCATCGCGCGACCAGCTGCGAGAAGGCCTGGTAGCTGACCGAGCGCTCGCCATCAACAAGCGCGATCCTGTCGGCATCGCCCTCGCGGGGGTCGAGCAGGTGATGAACGAGGTAGGGCGTCGTGGTCACAGCTTGCGCTCGACGAAATCAGCCAGCTTGCCGGCCGTTTCCAGGTTGGAAGCGTCGAAATCCTCGTCTACCAGCTCGATGCCGAACTCGTCGCTGAGGAAAGTCATCAGTTCCAGGAATCCGAGGGAATCGATCGCGCCGCTTTGCAGCAGGGGAGTCGTCGCGTCGACATCCGCAAGCGCCGGGAACCTGTCGCGCAGGTAGTCGCGGATGGTGCGCAGTATGTCGGTCTTCTCCAGGATCACAGCATTGTTCACGTCAGACTCCATTGGATCAGGGGCTGGA
>NZ_JAURXB010000209.1 GCF_030654605.1 Bradyrhizobium sp. | reverse complement strand
CCTTGCGCACCCACTTCGCGGTCGAGGGATCGCGCGAGTTCGTGAGAGCGCTGAAGGGGCGGATCGTCGAGACCACGGGGACGCAGATCTACAGTGCGGTATCGATTGCGAGGTAGGTCGTCCCCCCAAAAACAACCACGGCCCCCGCCAGGGGAGCTGGCAGGGGCCGCGTTGGAACACTTCTTCGCGCCTAGGTTCGCAATGAAGTGTGGGAGCTCTTGAAGGCTAGAACGGCAGCAGGATGTCCGTGACCTGCTGGCCGTAGCGCGGCTGCTGGACGTCGGTGATCTGGCCGCGGCCGCCATAGGCGATGCGGGCCTGCGCGATCTTGCTTGAATCGATGGTGTTGTCGCTCTGGATGTCCTCCGGGCGGACGATGCCGGCAACGATCAGTTCGCGGATTTCGAAATTGACCCGGATCTCCTGCTTGCCTTCGACCACGAGGTTGCCGTTCGGCAGCAATTGCGTGACCACGGCGGCGACGCTGGTCTGCAGGTTCTCCTGCCGTATCACGGAGCCCTTGCCGTCATAGTTGCCGGCAGATTCGGTCGTCAGGATCTTTCCGGGCATCACCAGGGCGGCGTCTCCGGTCAACAGCTTGGAGCCGGCGAAATCGGTGATGCCGGAATCCTCCTTGGAGGTGCGGCTGCGCTGGCTCTGGTTGGCCATGTTGGCCTTGTCGGTGAAATTCACGGTGATGGTGAGAATGTCGCCGATCCTCGCCGCGCGCTGGTCCTTGAAGAAGGCGCGGGAGCCGTTGCGCCACAATGAATTGGCGTTGTAGGAGGCGGTCTCCGGCTTCGGCATCGGCATCTGCACCGGCTTGTAGCCGGGCTGCGCCGTCGGATTTTCGATCGCCGACAGTTTCGGCTTTTCGCCGATCTGCGACAGCCGGTCGAACGAGGAGCAGCCGCTGGCAAGCGCTGCGGTCATCAGCAACGCGCCGGTCAGGATCAGGCGGGGGATACGGGAAGCGTACATTACCATTACTCGGCTTTTGGAGACACGGTTGAAGCGGCGTTGGCGATCGCAACCAGCGTTGCGGCCTGGCTCGACTGAATCGATGAAGTGGCGTCGGAAACTTCCGGCGCGCGTGACGGCTGTTGTGCCGGTCCCGTGATCGAGACCTGGCCGCGGCCGATGACGACGCCGGTCACGATGCGCTTGGACTGCAGGTTCATCACGCTGACGACGTCGCCTTCGGTACCGCCCTCCAGCGCCTTGCCGCGAATGGTGAGATGGAGTCCGACCGCCTGGTAGATCAGCACGACGGCCTGGTCCTTCTGCACCAGATCGGGCCTGGCGAGGTCGGCGGTCTTCAACGCCTGGCCGACGCGCAGCTGCTTGCGGGCCTGCATGCCGACCGCGCGGTCGCGGGCGGCGAGGTCGTTGCCGACCTCGGCCTTCGGGCGGCGTTCGACCACCACGTCGGAGGATTTGATCACCTCGTTGCGCTCGACGCCGCGCGCCAGGACGGCGGCTTCGACGGTCTCGATCGCGGTGCCGGTGAAGCGCAGTTTTGTCGGGGCGGCCGTGCTTTCATTGGCGATTTCGAAGGTCACGTCATAGCGGTTGCTGCGGGGGTCGAACCGGGTCGCGACCGCCTGCATGGCGCCGGTGTTGGAGGCTTCCAGCCGCAGGTTCTGCACGTCGCGGTCGAAGGTGAGGCTGAGGTTGGCGGCATCGCCGAGGCCGTTCTTGTGTTGCAGCGCGCGGGCGATCGAAGCCTCGATGTCCTTGCTCTCGAGCGTGCGGGCCAGCCGCGTGATCGAAATTTCCTGGAGATTGCGGGTCACGACGCCGATCACCTGATGCGCGCGCAACGCGGCCAGCACCCGGTCCACCGGCAACGTGCCGGTGGTGCCGAGATCCGGCGCGCGATAGATCGCGATTTGCGCCGCGGAGCCGGCATTGTCGATGACGTCGCCGATCCGCACCAGATCGCCCGAAACCGTGACGTGGGCGCGCAGCGCCGGCGCCGCGATCATGTCGTCGCGGCTTTGTGCCGACGCGGTCGCTGATGTAGCCGCGAGCAGGGCGAAGGCGAGCGAGAGCGAGCGAAACATCATGATCATCTCCCTCAGCGGAACATGTTGGCGGTGGACTGCATCATCTGGTCGGCCGCGCTGACCACCTTGGCGTTCATCTCGTAGGCGCGCTGTGCCGAGATCAGGTCGGAAATTTCGGTGACCACCTCGACGTTGGCCTGTTCGAGGTTGGACTGCTGAATGTCGCCAAAGCCGTCGGCATTGGCGATGCCGTCCTGCGGCGTGCCCGAGGCCGGGGTGTCGGTGAACAGATTGTCGCCGATCGGCTGCAGGCCGGCCTTGTTGATGAAGCGGGTCAGGCCGATCTGGCCGACCGTGACAGGCGTCGTCGATCCCGGCAGCACCACCGAGACCTGGCCCTGCATGTTGATGGTGAGGCCGGACGAATTCTGCGGCACGGTGATGGTCGGCTGCACCGGATTGCCCTGCGCGGTGACGATGCGGCCCTGCGCATCCATCTGGAACGAGCCGTCGCGGGTATAGGCGTAGGTGCCGTCGGGAACCTGGATCTTGAAGAAGCCTTCGCCGCGGACCGCGACATCGAGCTCATTGCCGGTCGAAGCCAGCGTGCCCTGACCCATCAGCCGCGGCGTGCCGACGGTCTTGACGCCGCCGCCGACGTCGACGCCGACGGGCAGAATGGTGCCCTGGTCGGAAGCCTGCGCGCCGACCCGGCGGACGTGGTCATAGATCAGGTCCTGGAACGCGGCGCGCTGCTTCTTGTAGCCGGTGGTGCGCATGTTGGCGATGTTGTTGGAGATCACCTGAACGTTGAGTTCCTGTGCCATCATTCCGGTCGCTGCGGTGTACATAGCGCGCATGGAATCAATCCTCTCTTATGCCGGAACGTCGGCGAGTTTCTCGATGGCCGTCTTGCGCAGGTCGCCCTGCTGCTGCAGCATCGCCGAGATCGACGTGTAGGCGCGCGTCACCTCGATCATGCGGCTCATCTCCGCCACGGAGTTGACGTTCGATTTTTCGATGAAACCCTGATTCACCCGCGAGACGGTGTCGGGCTGCGGCCCGATGCCGGCGCCGGCCGAGTAAAGGTTGGAGCCTTCCTTCACCAGCTTCTGCGCGTCGGCGAAACGGACGACCCGCAGCTTGCCGCGCACCGAGTCGACCCGGTTGGTGCCTTCGAGCACGGTGACGTTGCCATCGGCGGCGATGGTGAGTTCCTTGTCGGTCGGCTGCAGCACGATCGGGCCGGAGCCGCCGAGCACCGGATAGCCGGAGGAATTGACGAGCTGGCCCTGGTTGTTGATTTTCAGGCCGCCGTCGCGGGTGTAGCGCTCGCCGGCCGGGGTCTGCACCACCAGGAAGCCGGCGCCGTCGATCGCGACGTCGAGCGGGTTCTTGGTCAGTTCGGACGCGCCTTGCGTGAAATCCTTGAAGGTGCCGCGGTCCTGCACGAAGCTGATGCGGCGGTCGCGGCCGACGAAATTGTTTTCCTGCGCGCGCGAGGTGAGGAATTCCTCGAACAGCGAGCGGTCGGCCTTGAAGCCGTTGGTATTGATGTTGGCGACATTGTTGGCGACGACATCCATCTGCCGTTCCAGCGTCACCTGCCGTGAAAGTCCGACGAGAAGGTGGTTCCCCATCGTATGTCTCCCCTCAATGGATCCGCATCAAGGCTCTCCCAAGCCCGGTTGCGGATCGTGCGAACCACCAGCTCTCCCAAGCCTAGGTTCGCCATCCACTTAGCGAATGCCGTGCCAGTCTGGGAAATCCAGATATTGCAAGGGGTTAGGTGTTCGGCGGGGGTGCGCCGGGGCGGCAATAAGGGTCTGTTGACCATGTTGGCCCGGCAGTTTTTTCCTAGCTGGGGCCCTGCGGAAAGGTTCCGTTAACCATTATTACCTTAGCGTCACCATCAAGAGAGCGCGTGTGCGCCGGGGGCATTTGGTTCGCTTCAAAGCCTGCCTCGCGGCATCGGGTGGGTCTCTCCTCAACGTGGCGGGCGGGCGATGGCAGACAGCGAACAGGCAGATGCGGCGGATGGCGCCGAAGCAGTTGCGGCGCCGAAGGGCAAGCTGAAGCTGATGATCGCGATCGCGGGCGTGGTCGTCATCCTCGGCGGCGGCGCGGCGACCTGGTTCCTGTTCTTCCGGGGCGGCCACAGCAGCGAAGTCAAGCAAGCCGAAGTGGCGGCGGCGAAACCGCCGGTATTCATGGATGTGCCGGAGATGCTGGTCAATATGACCGGGGCGCCCGGCGAGCGCGTGCAGTATCTCAAGGTCAAGGTCGTGCTCGAGCTCAAGGAAGAAAAGCAGGTCGAGGCGATCAAGCCGACGCTGCCGCGTGTCACCGATCTGTTCCAGACCTATCTGCGCGAACTGCGGCCGATCGATCTCAACGGTTCCGCCGGCCTGTTTCGCCTCAAGGAAGAATTGACCCGGCGGGTCAATCTGGCGGTCGCGCCGAACGCGGTCACAGCCGTGCTGTTCAAGGAAATCGTCGTTCAGTGACGAGACGGATCTAGCATCATGGCCGGCAATCCCCTAGACGACCAGGACGCCATCGCCGCCCAATGGGAAGCGTCGCTGGATTCCGAGGATCCGGCGGAAGCAGCGGCGGCGGCCGCAGCCAATGAAATTTCCGGCACCATGGCGCTGCAATGGGCCGCCATGGTCGAGGACGGCAGCCGCGACTTCGGCGGCGGCAAGAACGGCGGCGAGCGGGTCCTGTCGCAGGAGGAAATCGACAACCTGCTCGGTTTCACCGTCGGCGAAGTCAATCTCGACGACAATTCCGGCATTCGCGCCATCATCGATTCCGCGATGGTGTCCTACGAGCGTCTGCCGATGCTCGAAATCGTGTTCGACCGCCTGGTGCGGCTGATGACGACGAGCCTGCGCAATTTCACCTCCGACAACGTCGAAGTCTCGCTCGACCGCATCACCTCGGTGCGGTTCGGCGACTACATGAACTCGATTCCGCTGCCCGCCGTGCTCAGCGTGTTCAAGGCCGAGGAATGGGAAAATTTCGGCCTTGCCACGGTGGATTCCAGCCTGATCTATTCGATGGTCGACGTGCTCTTGGGCGGCCGCCGCGGCCAGACCTCGCTGCGCATCGAAGGCCGTCCCTACACCTCGATCGAGACCAACCTCGTCAAGCGGCTGGTTGAGGTCGTGCTGGCCGATGCCGAGCAGGCGTTCCGGCCGCTGTCGCCGGTGACCTTCTCGATCGACCGGCTCGAAACCAATCCGCGCTTCGCCGCCATCAGCCGCCCCGCCAACGCCGCCATCCTGGTGCGTCTGCGCATCGACATGGAAGACCGCGGCGGCAATATCGAACTGCTGCTGCCCTACGCCACCATCGAGCCGATCCGTCCCGTGCTGCTGCAGATGTTCATGGGCGAAAAGTTCGGCCGTGATCCGATCTGGGAAGGCCATTTCGCCACCGAAGTGGGCCAGGCGGAAATCTCCGTCGATGCCGTCCTGTACGAGGCCGAGATCCCGCTGAAGCAGCTGATGAAGCTGAAGGTCGGCGATACCCTGCCGCTGGAAATGCGCGCCGACGCGCTGGTCGCAGTGCGCTGCGGCAACGTGCTGTTGACCGAGGGCCGGATGGGGCGGGTCGGCGACCGCGTCGCCATCCGCGTCACCAAGCAGTTGCGCAAGCCCAATACCACCTTCGCGATGTTCGAGAAGGCCGATGAGCAAACCAAGTTGATGGAGGCCCAATGAGTCATTCATTCGGAATTGTGATCGAGAGCCTGGTGGCAGTCCTGCTGCTGCTCACGATCGGCTATTGCATGCTGCTGAACACGCGGTTGAAGCGGCTGAAGGCGGACGAGCATTCGCTGAAGGCGACGATCGGGGAGCTGATCACGGCGACCGAAATCGCCGAGCGCGCGATCGGCGGCCTCAAGCACACCGTGCGCGACGTCAACGAGAATCTCGGCAACCAGCTGACCTCGGCGGCGCAGATGTCGCAGCAGTTGAAGAAGCAGCTCGCCGAAGGCGACAATGTGATCCGGCGGCTGTCCCGGATCGCGATCGCCGCGCGGCCGCTGTCCGAACCGGAGGCCGCGCCGGTGGCGGCTCCGAAAGCATCGTCGGCCAAGGCGGTTGCCGCGGCGGCACAAGCGTTCTCCGAGCGCAGAAGGTCTGACGGCCTGGCGGCATGAAATCTTTCCGTGACATTCGCGTCATTCCGGTCGTCCTGATCGCGATCCTCGGCCTTGCCGTGCTGAAGGTCGCGGGTCTTGTGATCGATGGCGGCTATGTGTTCGACTATCAGTCGAAACCCGCGAAGAAGTCATGGGCGCAGGACACCCTCAACTTCCCGTCGGCAGGCAAGGCCGATCCCGCCGACGTCACGGGTTCGGTGGCGGCAAAGAAGGAAGAAGCGCCGAAGCCGGCGGCGCCGGCCACGGAACCGCCAAAGCCCGACGGCGTCGTGGTCTATCCCGAGCAGACGGCGCCGGTGTCGGCGTCGGAGCGCGCGATCCTGGAACGGCTGCAGTCGCGGCGGCAGGAGCTGGAGGCGCGGGCGCGCGAAATCGACATTCGCGAAAGCCTGCTGAAGTCAGCCGAAAAGCGCATTGAATCCAAGGTCGAGGAGATGAAGGCCGTCGAAAGCCGGATCTCGACGGCGACCGGGGCAAAGAGCGAGATCGACGCCGCCCGCTTCAAGGGCATCGTCACCATGTATGAGGGCATGAAGCCGAAGGACGCCGCCAAGGTGTTCGACCGGCTCGAGATGTCCGTGCTGTTCGAGATCGCCTCGCAGATCGCGCCGCGCAAGATGTCCGACATCCTCGGCCTGATGGCGCCGGAATCGGCCGAGCGGTTGACGGTCGAAATGGCCCGCCGCGCCGGCACCGACAAATCCGCCGCGATCGCCGATCTCCCCAAAATCGAGGGCAAGGTACTGCCGCAAAAGTCCAATTAACGCGGATAATTAACAGCCTCTTAATGCGCCAATTCTAGGATTCGAGCCGCGGGGTGAGGACGTCCCGCCACCGAACAGATCGAACGAGCTGAAAGACCCGGTTGGAATGGCGCTGATAGCTGCCACTGGATTCTGGTCGCGAGGCCGCGCTTGCGCGCGGACGGCGCGGCTTTGTCTTGCCGGCATCGTTGGCGGATGGTCATCGCTTGCGGCCGGGCTGGTCTTGATCGGCCTGACATCCAGTGGCTTCAGCCAGACCGAGCCGCCGGTCAGGGGCGAGGCGACGTTTTCGGTTTCGGGCGGTTACGCCCGTCTGGTCATCAAGCTCGCCGAGGATGTCGAATCCCAGGTGTCGACTGCCGGCAACATCCTCGTGATCCAATTCAAGCGTCCGGTGGATGTTCCGGTCATTAAACTGTCCGACGCGGCGCCCGATTATGTCGGGTCGGTGCGGCGCGACCCCGACGGCACGGCGGTCCGGCTGGCGCTGTCGCGGAAGGTGACCGTCAACACCATGACGGCGGGCGAGCGGATATTCGTCGACCTGTTGCCCGACACATGGAGCGGTCAGCCGCCGGCGCTTCCCGCCGAAGTGGTTCGCGAATTGTCCGAACGTGCCCGGGTCGCCGAGCGCGCCTTGCGCCAGCAGCGCGCCGCCGCGGCGGCCCAGAAGCGTCCGCCGATCAGGGTCCGCGCCTCGGTGCAGCCGACCTTCGTGCGCTTCGTGTTCGAAATGCCCGACGGCATCAGCGTCTCCAGCGTGCTGAACGACCAGCGACTGTCGCTGTTGTTCAACGCCGCGCTCTCCTTCGACCTCGCCGACGCCAAGCTGGCGCTGCCGCCGAACATCGCCTCGATCGGCCAGAAGATCGAACGCGAGACTTCCCTGGTGGAGGTCGTGCTGATCGGCGATGTCGACGTCCGCTCCTTCCGCGAGGAGAGGAACTACATTATCGACGTCGCTTTCCAGCAGTCGGAGAAAGCTCCGGCGGCGCGGTCGCCGCTCGCCGATGCCGCGAACGCCCCGGCGTCGGCAGCATCCGCCAGGGCGGCGGCGCCTCCGGTCTCCCGGCCGCCCAGCGAGATCGTGCCGCTGACCTCGGAAACTTTCGCCCAGCAGGCCATGATCGAGATCAAGCCCGATCAGGCGGCGAAGGTCGCGCCCGCGTCCGAACCGCCGCCGGCAAAGGAGGCGCCCAAGGAAACGTCCAAGGAAACGTCCAGGGAAACGTCCAGGCAGGCGCCGGCCGCCGTGGTCGCAGCCCCGCAGAAAACAACGCCGGTCACGGCCACGCCGCCGCCGGAAGCCGGCGCCCCGAAGATGGCTCAGGCGCCGCCAGCCAATGTCAATCCGCCTGCCGTCGATGCGCCGCCGGCGATTCAGACGCCGCCGGTACCTCAGGGATTGCCGCCAGCCATGCAGGCGCCGCCAGCCATGCAAGCGCCGCCCGCCGTCCAGGCGCAACCGGCGGGGGTGGGCCCTGCCACGGTCACCGCCAGGCGGGACAGCGACGCCCTGCGCATGACGTTCGCGTTTGCGGCGGCTACGCCCGCGGCATTGTTTCGCCGTGCCGATACGGTGTGGCTGGTGTTCGATTCCCTGCAGCCGATCGATGTCGACCTGATCCGCAGGGGCGGCGGGGCGCTGATCGCGGATGTCAGCCGGTTGCCGCTGGACAACGGTCAGGCGGTCCGCATCCGTCTCAACCGGCCGCAAATGCCCTCGCTGACCGGCGACGACAAGGGCGGCGCGCACTGGATGCTCACCTTCGCCGATACGATGCAGTCGCCGCAGCAGCCGCTGGTGGTGATCCGCAACATCACCGATCCGGCGCTGGCCAATGTCACCGTGCCCTTGTCGAGACCCGGCCTGCTGCACCGGCTCATCGATCCCGACGCCGGCGATTCGCTGCTGGTGGTGACGGCGCCGCTGCCGGTCCGCGGCTTCATCAAGCAGCATGATTTTGTCGAGCTGACGCTGCTGGAATCGATTCACGGCGTGGCGGTGCACCCCAGCTCCGAGGACGTCGTCGCCGAGGTCGCGTCCGACAGGGTCATCATCGGCCGTCCCGGCGGCTTGACGCTGTCATCGGCCGACGTCGCCTCCGAGCGCGCGACAATGGCGGTGCGACCGATTTTCGACGTCACCGAGTGGCGGAAGAACCAGGCGGAAAACTTCATCGCGCGCCAGGATGAGCTGATCGCCGCGGCCGGGGCGTTGGAGCCGGCTCAGCGCACCCAGGCCCGGATCAACCTCGCCCGCTTCCTGATGTCGCGCGGGATGTATTGGGAAGCCAAGGGCGCCGCCGATCTCGCGCTGGCCGACGCCAAGCCGGGGTCGGAGGACTCGGTCGCCCTGATGGTGCGTGTAGTCGCCAACATCCTGATCGGCCGTCCCGAGCAGGCGCTGAAAGACCTCGCCAATCCCGTGATCGGAGCCAATTACGATTCGCAGCTGTGGAAAGCGCTGGCCTATGCGCGCCAGGGCAAGTGGGCGGAAGCGCGGGAGAAATTCAAGAACGTCGAGTTCGCCATCACCTCGCTGCCGATCGAACTGCAGCGCATCGTGATTTCGGAAGCGATGCGCGCCTCGCTCGAGGTCAGGGATTTTTCCGGCGCCGCCAAGCGTGGCAGCGACATGCAGGTGGTCGGCGTTCCCAGGGAGATGAAAGCGGCGACGGCGGTGCTGTTCGGCCGGCTGGCGGAGGCGCTCGGCCACGACAAGGACGCGCAGAGCGAATACAAGGTCGCGATCGAATCTTCGGACCGCGCCGCGGCCGCCGAGGCCAAGCTGCTCGATATCATCCTGCGCCAGCGCCGCGACGAGACCAACCAGGCCGACGCCCTGCGCGAACTGGAGACGCTTGCGGTGCTGTGGCGCGGCGACGCGATCGAAGTGCGGGCGCTGCAGATGATGGCGAAGATCTATACCGAAATCGGACGCTACGGCGAGTCGCTGGCGGCGGCGAAGGCCGCCACCAGACTGCAGCCGAATTCGGAAATTTCGCGGGCCGGCCAGGATGCGTCGGCGGCGCTGTTCGCCCAGCTCTATCTCAGTCCGAAGGGCGACGACCTTCGCCCGGTCGACGCGCTCGGGATGTTTTACGAATACAGCGAACTGACGCCGATCGGGCGGCGCGGCGACGAGATGATCCGCCGGCTGGCGGACCGGCTGGTCGCGGTCGATCTGCTCGACCAGGCCAGCGAACTCCTGCAGTACCAGGTCGACAAGCGGCTGGAGGGTGCTGCGCGCGCCCAGGTCGCCGCGCGTCTGGCCATGGTCTACCTCACCAGCCGCAAGCCGGACCGCGCGATATCGGCGCTTCGCACCACGCGGATCGCGGACCTTTCCGGCGAACTGCGCCAGCAGCGGCTGTTGCTGGAGTCGCGCGCCCAAAGCGACGTCGGGCGCCACGACCTCGCGCTCGACATCATCTCGAACATCACCGGCCGCGAAGCGATCCGGCTGCGTTCCGACATCTACTGGGCGTCGCGGCGCTGGCGCGAGTCCGCCGAGCAGATCGAACTGTACTACGCCGATCGCTGGCGCGACTTCAGACCGCTCGATGCGGTGGAGAAGGGCGACGTGATCCGCGCGGTGGTCGGATACGCGCTGGCCGAGGACGCCATCGGTCTGGCGCGCTTCCGCGAGAAATATGCGCCGCTGATGAGCGGTGAGGCCGACCGCGCCGCGTTCGAGACCGCCGGCAAGTCGACCGGCGCCAGCAGCGCCGAATTCGCCATGATCGCGAAAATGGCGGCCAGCGTCGACACGCTCGACGGCTTCCTGCGCGAAATGAAGCTGCGCTTCCCCGACGCCACCGCCAGGGCGCCGCTGCCGCCGGAAACCATGAAGGGTGAACCGATTCACACCGGCTCGCTGCCGGAGATCGTCGGCCTCAAGCGCATGGAAGCAAAGCGGTAGAGCGTCGCAGGCCGCCGTGATCCCCTCGACAGATGCGCGCCGAACCGGCAACCTGCGGCAAACCAGGGCCCCGGAGCAAGCCGTCGCCATGAACAAGCCCGTCAAGACCGCAGCCGAGCTGATCGCGATGGCGCTAGCCGAGTTGAAGGTTCACGCCGACGGTCCGGATGGCATCGAAATCTCCGTGCTGCGCGACGGCGACAGCTGGGAATTCCGCGCCTCAGCCGACGAGGCGACGATTGCAAAACCCGGCTATCCCGAAAGCGTCATGATGCTGGTCCAGATCGGCGACCACCTCAGCAAGCAGTATGATGTAAAGGGATAGAAGCGGGCAGGGTACGCGGCAGGCGTCCATGGCCTGCTGCCCGCTATCCCCCGTTGGTCCGGCCTGTCAGCCAGGCTTTCTGCAGGATCGAAAAAATCACGGCGGTCGACCAGCCGAACAACAGCACGCCGTTCATCGCGGTCATCGGCCCGATCAAGTGCCAGCGCTGCAGTGGAGTGACGTCGCCGTAGCCGAGCGTCGTGTAGTTTACAAAGGCGAAATAGACCAGATCGGTGCCGGAAGGCGCCGCGTCGACCATCGCGTAACCCAGCGACCAGACGATCACCTCGGCAATATGCGCGGCCATCAGGACCGATACGGTCGCGGTCATGACGGCGATCAGCTGAAGCGATTGATGCGACGTCGCGCGCTCGCGCGCGGCGCGCGCCGCCCGCAATACCGCGTCCATCACGACTGCATGGATCGCGATATTGCAAATGCTGATGGCAATACTCACAAGAAGCTGGCGCAGCATATCAATCGCTCCGGCTATGCGGAATATCCTGGCCTTCCGACCCCCGGCGCGGCGGCGTCAAGCGTCGCGAACTTGCTCATTTGCAATGGGCGGGGAGCAGGGGATTCAGTCGTAGTTCGAGGCCCGGGTCCGTCACCCTGTTGCTTCGGCGGCAACAGGTAAAGCGTCATGGCGAAAATCAGGTACACCGTCAGCACGACCACGCCGACGAACCATGCCGAGCGCCCACTGTTGGTCACGAGCGAGGCGGTCATGGCGGCGATCAGCATCATGACCACCGCGCCGGGCCAGAACTGCAGGTTCATCGGCGCCGGGCCGATGACATGACTGAGCAGTACCAGCACCGGAGCGACGAAGAGTGCGATCTGGGATGCGCTTCCCATCGCGATGCCCACGCTCAGATCCAGCCGGTTCTTGCGCGCGGCGGAAAACGCCGAAACCATCTCCGCCGCACCGCCGACCAGCGCCACCACGATGAAACCGACGAACGCGGCGGTCATCCCGAATGTCACCGCCGCCTGCTGCACCGATTCGACGAACACCTCGCTCACCAGCGCGACCAAGACGGTAATCACGGCCAGCGTGGCCAGGGCCAAGCTCAACGGCCACGGCGCTTCGCCGGCCTCCGAATGTTCCGCGCCACCGAAGAATTCGCGATGGGTTTTCAGCGAGAACAGCAGGCCGAGGCCATAGACGACGATGAGCAGGACGGACAGGTAGATGCTCAACGTTCCCATGAATTCCGACCCCGCCACGGAATCGGATTCCGTAACTGCCGAGGGAATCAGGATCGCGACGACGGCCAGAAACAGCAGGCCCGCCTGCAGGCGGGCGCTGACCCTGTTGTATTCCTGCGCGTGGTGCTTGAGGCCTCCGAGGAGAAACGAAGCGCCCAGCATGAACAGGGTGTTGGTGACGATCGCCCCGGCGATGGATGCCTTCACCAGGGTATGTTGCCCGGCGTGCAGCGCAGTGAGCGCGATGACGAGTTCGGTCAGGTTTCCGAGTGTGGCGTTGAGCAGGCCGCCGACCGTGTCGCCCGTCCTGGCCGCCACGGATTCGGTGGCGTGACTGAGCAACGCGGCGAGCGGAACCACGGCGAGGACGGACAGCACGAAGTGCAACGTGTGCGCCTCCGGCCTGAGCTTGTGAGCCACGAACAGCACCGGCACAAATGCCAGTAACCAGAGCAGGGGGCTGCGGCGGATCTCTCGCAGTAAAGGACTCATGACGCCCTCCTTGGCAGCGGATCATTCGCATTCCGTCGGCTTGACCGACGCCACGGCCATCGAGCGACAGCTGCGGAGACTGCGCTACCGAAGCAAGAAATTATCGCGAAGCTTGCCGCGGCGGCAACGGCTTTGTGCTCGTCCGAGGCGGGATTCGACGGTTCGTCCTGTCGTGAGGAGGCTGTCCACGGCACCCGGGGCGTCGCTGTCATTTCTTGCCGATCTCCGCTGGTTGGCCCGCGCGCCGCCGCTCGACGCGCTGTATCCTGACGCAACGCCGAAGCTGCGCGCGGGTGCTCATGACGGTTTGGCCGGCGCGAATAAGCTCGGCGGCGTGGTCGGAAAGGGCCTTGCAGGCGGCGAGCTCCTCCGCGCTGACACGGCTCGCCGCCCGGGCCGGCAGGGCAGCCAGCGTGAGCAAGGCGCAAGCCGCCGCCAGACTTGCGATGCCATTGCGGGTCCGTCCCCGGTTCTCGCGCGCGAGGGCGGCGAGCGCGGTACCCCCTCTGATGACGGCTAACGGCATGCGGTCCTTCCGGCTCGGTTGAGCCTCCATGCTGACGTCCTCCGCGATGACCAGGAATGATCTATGTCAACGTCGCAACGACGAAGCGTGGGTCCGATTCTGCCGCGCCCAACCCGCGCATATCGCCGCCGCCGCATCTCGGATATATGCTTGGCCACCCGCGCATCAGAAGAGGCCATCCGCCGTGATCAAATTGTCGATCAGAAACAAGATCATGGGGATCGCGGTGACGCTGATCGCGTTGATGGTGATAACCGCGATCTGGACCGTGGTGCTGGTGATGCAGGTCGGGACCCGGATCGAGGAGTTCGCCTACAGCTACGTGCCTGCCTATGGCGATCTCGCGCGCGCCAATATCCGCTCGCTCGATCAGGGGATCACGTTACGCCGGATCGTCATCGACAAACTGCAGTCGCCGGAAGACGGCAGCCGGCAAACCGCGCTGCGCGATCGCCACGAATCGCTGGGCGGCCAGGTCGAACTGGAAATGATGGCGGCGCGCGCCCTGATACAGGGGCTGATCGCCAAAGGGGCAGTGTCCAGCGAGCTGTCGACGCTCAGTCAGTTCGAGAGCCGGATCGATGCCATCAACGACGATTCTCGGCGTCGCCTCGACGCCGAGACCAGGCGCTTGATTGCGGCACTCGGCAGCGGCGACGAAAAGGCGCTGGACGAGGAACTGGAGCGCGTCGATGAGCTTCGCGATGACCTCAACCGAAAGCTCGACGGCATTCGGGCGGACATGCTGGCGCTGCTGCGCCGGGACTCCAGCATGACCGTGGAAAAGCAGCAGCAGGTGATGCTGATCTCCGTCGCGCTGACGGTGCTGGCCGCCATCCTCGGCCTGGTGTTCGCCGCGCTCGTCAGCACCGGCGTCACCCGGCCGGTGCGGCGGTTGCTGGAGGGCGCGCGAGCCGTCGAGGCCGGCAATCTGCAGGGAACGATCGTCGCTACCTCGCGCGACGAAATCGGCCATCTGACGGTCGCGTTCAACCAGATGGTCGAGCAGTTGCGGC
>NZ_JAURXB010000197.1 GCF_030654605.1 Bradyrhizobium sp. | reverse complement strand
CCGGCGTTGAAATGCCCGAGTACGATTTCGTCGACATCGCCCGCGGAAATGCCGGCATCGGCCAGCGCCTCGACGGCGACCTTCACCACGAGACTCTCGACGGTCTCGGTATCGAACTTGCCGAATGGCGTGTGCGCCCATCCAACGATGCTGGCTGTCATGGTCGTTCTCCCTGTCTGGCTCGGGGTGTTATGTAACCCATCGGCGAACGGACTTCACGCCGGTTTCAGCGATTTCAGGGCCCGATTGCACATGGCGGTTATGCCGGCCCAGTTGCCGGACCGGATATCCGCGGTCGGACACAGCCAGGAACCGCCCACAGCGACCACATTCGGCTCGGCCAGCCACGTCGCCGCATTGGCCTCGCCAATGCCGCCGGTTGGGCAGAATCGCATGTCGGGAAACGGCCCCGCCAGGGCGCGAAGCGCCTTGATACCGCCGGATTGCTCGGCCGGAAAGAATTTGACCAGGCCAAACCCGTGCGCCAGCGCCAACATCAATTCCGATGCCGTGGCGATCCCCGGCGCGAATGGCAATGGGCTTGCGGCGGCCGCCTTGAGCAATTCGGGGGTGCCCCCCGGACTGATGCCGAAACGCGCGCCGATATCCTCCGCCCGCGCCAGATCCGCAGGGTTCAGGATGGTGCCGATCCCGACAACGGCGTCCGGCACCTCGGCCATGATGGCTTGCGCGGCCGGAATTGCCACTGGCGTCCGCAGGGTGACTTCCAGCACGCGCACCCCGCCCGCCACCAGCGCTTTCGCCAGCGGCACCGCGTCCTCGAGCCGCTCGATGGTCAGCACCGGAATGACGCAGCCGGAGCGCAACAGTGCGGCGAGTTTTTCCTGTTTCGTCGTCATCGTGAGGCCTTACGAGAGGATCCCGGCCCAGGCAATATATTTGCAGGCATTGCCGAGCGCGGGATGATTGCACCGGGATAGCACACCACGACGCCGCCAAGGCGATGCCCCGCTTGCGCGGCCTCGACCGGATCCGCGCCTGCGAGCCGCGTGGCAATGTAGGCCGCCGCGAAACTGTCCCCGGCCGCCGTGGTATCGACCACAGGCCGTGTAATGGGTTCCGGCCTCACTTCGTGCGATACGCCTTCAAAGCGCACGATGCTCCCGGGGCTGAGAAGTTTCAGCACCACTTCGTTACAGGGAATGCGCGCCATCAGCTGTTCGTCGCTTTCGTCGGGGTATAGCGGCAGCAAATCCTCGGGCGAAGCCAGCACGATATCGGATACCGCAAAGGCTTCGGCAAAGACGGCGCGCGCGACGTCTGGATCGGGCCAACCACGGGCCCGGAAATTGGTGTCAAAGACGATGCGGGCGCCCTGCTTTCGGGCGCTGCCGAGCGCATCGATCAACTTCGTCCGCCCTTGCGGGCTGTAGATCGACAGCGTGATCGCCGACAGATAGACGACGTCATAGCCCGCGAGCGATTGCAGGATATCGCCGGTCTCAGGCAAATCCATCAGGCTGCGTGCGGCGGCGTTCTCGCGCCAGTGGAAGAACCGGCGATCGCCTGATGCGTCGGTCTGGATCATGTAGATGCCGGGCAATTTGCCCTTCAGCCGCGCAACCCGGCTGGTGCCGATGCCTTCCATGACCCAACCCGCCACCATCTCGTCGCTCATGGGGTCGTCG
>NZ_JAURXB010000177.1 GCF_030654605.1 Bradyrhizobium sp. | reverse complement strand
CAAAGCGCCTATCAACAGCACCTTTCGCGTAGATCACCGTATAGAATAAAACCCGATACTTGGCTCGACCTTACCCTGCATTTCCCTGCAGAACACTGCGCCAGTTTCCCGGCAAACATTGTAATCCAGCTAACAGTAGCGTGAGATTTCCCGCGAATTAGCCATATCCAGCGGAAAGTGCGCCCGCACAACTTCTGAATGTCCTTCCCGGCTATCGCCCCGTTGTTCTCGACCCGCCACGGCCGATCCATAAAATTTTACGTAAACTGGCGAGACCGGTTTCAGCCTGTTTCGCGCTTTTCGGCCCGCCGGGACCGGCTTTAAGCCAAATAAAAGCTCCCCTGCCCATCCTCGCCTGCGAAACGATCCGGTCACGAGCGGGCTAACGAGCCTCGCCGATGCCCGGACATGGGGCGTCAGATGGGGTTATCGGGTCATTCGCGCGCGTTGCGCGCTGCCACACTTGCCATGCTTGCCTTGGCCCTGGCCTGGTTCGGGCCAGCGACGGAGCTGTCGGCGGAAACGCTGAAAGCGTCGGCGACGCCGGATCCGGTCGAACGATCCGCCGAGCCATTCGGGCTGTTTGCATCGCATCTCACCGGCGGCGGACTGCTGGCGAAGTGGCAGGGCGTCCAGCGCCGCCTCGACGATGAGATGGTGCAGCTGGCGCTGTGCGAAGGCGATCCTGACCGCTGCGCCTCGCCGGCGGCGCTGCAATTTCTCGCCATCGTCGACACCGGCAAGGCTCGCGGCGGTCGTGCCCGCCTCGGCGAGATCAACCGCGCCATCAACCTCGCCATCCGGCCGATGGGCGATCTCGAACAATATGGGCAGATCGACGTCTGGAGTTCGCCGCTGGCGACGCTGACGCGTGGCGCGGGAGATTGCGAAGACTATGCCATCGCCAAATTCATTGCGTTGCAGCGGGCCGGCGTTTCATCCGACGATTTGCGCATCGTGATCATGCGCGACACCATCCGCGGCGAGGATCACGCCGTGGCCGCGGCAAGGCTGGATGGACAATGGCTGACGCTGGACAATCGCCGCATGGCGATGGTCGAGGACGCCCGGGTCAGAAACTACCGGCCGAGTTTCGTGCTCGATCGCGACGGCGTCAGACGCTACGAGGAGGCGCCGATGCCGGTGCTCGGCGATCGCAACCTCGTTTCGCAAGCGGTCCGCGATGCCGGCATTGAAACGTCGCCGATGTAACCGGCCGCAAGCCGCTCCGTTTCATCAAGTCGATTTGCACATCGATGCAACTTGAAACACCGCTCGATATTGCAGTGCGTCCGAAATGCGCGTGGCATTTCGTTTGGCGGAAATTGTGGCGAGACTAATTTTCTCTTTTTGCGCTTCGCTTCTACCTTTGATTGACGTCATCATTCTTACCGGCATACCATTCCGCCAGATCCGCTAGAGATCGCTTGGGAGAGAAAGATGACACGTTTGCCGCGCGTTGATTTTGCTCGCCGTTATTCCTGCACCGCCGCCATCACCATCGGGTTGGGCCTGGTGATTTCCGCAAATGGCGCCATCGCCCAGAACGCCGCCAAGGGTTCGCCCGATCACATCAAGGCCGTGACGTCGTCGGTCGACGGCGCCTCGATCAAGGCCAATACCGCGACCTCGAACGACTGGCCGACCATCGGCCTCGATTACGCCGAGACCCGCTTCAGCAAGCTCAACCAGATCACCACCGACAACGTCAAGAAACTCGGCCTGGCGTGGACCTATCCGCTGGAATCCTCGCGCGGCGTCGAAGCGACCCCGCTGGTGGTCGACGGCATCATGTATGTGACGGCGTCATGGAGCGTGGTGCACGCCGTCGACGCCCGCACCGGCAAGCGGATCTGGACCTTCGATCCCGGCATCGACAAGGAGAAGGGCTACAAGGGCTGCTGCGACGTGGTCAATCGCGGCGTCGCGCTGTGGAAGGGCAAGGTGTTCGTCGGCGCCTATGACGGGCGGCTGATCGCGCTCGACGCGGTGACCGGAAAGAAGGTCTGGGAAAAGGATACCCTGATCGACAAGGAGCATTCCTACACCATCACCGGCGCGCCGCGCGTGTTCAACGGCAAGGTGGTGATCGGCAATGGCGGCGCGGAATACGGCGCCCGCGGCTACGTCACCGCCTACGACGCGGAAACCGGCAACCAGGCCTGGCGCTGGTTCACGGTGCCGGGCGATCCCTCAAAACCGTTCGAGGACGAATCGATGGCGGCCGCGGCCAAGACCTGGGATCCCGCCGGCAAATACTGGATCAACGGCGGCGGTGGCACCGCGTGGGACACCATCACCTTCGATCCCGACCTCAACATGGTCTATATCGGCACCGGCAACGGCTCGCCGTGGAACCGCAACCACCGCAGTCCTGCCGGCGGCGACAACCTCTATCTCGCGTCGCTGGTGGCGCTGAATGCCGACACCGGCAAATACATCTGGCATTACCAGGAAACGCCGGGCGACCACTGGGACTACACCTCGACCCAGCCGATGATCCTCGCCGACCTCACCATCGACGGCGCGCCAAGAAAAGTCATTCTGCACGCGCCGAAGAACGGCTTCTTCTTCGTGGTCGACCGCACCAACGGCAAGTTCATCTCGGCGAAGAACTTCGTCGATGTGAACTGGGCGACCGGCTACGGCGCCGATGGACGGCCGATCGAGGTACCGGCGGCGCGCGGCGCCGAGGCCTATGACAGCATCCCCGGCCCGTTCGGCGCCCACAACTGGCATCCGATGTCGTTCAATCCGCAGACCGGCCTGGTCTATCTGCCGGCGCAGGGCGTGCCGCTGAACCTCACGCCGGAAAAAGCCCTGGCGCACAACGCGGCGGCGCCGGGCAAATTCGCCAGCGCCACCGGCTGGAACCTGGGCTTCGCGCTGAATGCGACGCCGCCGAAGAGCCCTGCGTTCGGACGTCTGCTGGCCTGGGATCCGGTAAAGCAGAAGGAAGTCTGGCGCGCCGAATATGTCGCGCCGTGGAACGGTGGCACGCTGACCACCGCCGGCAATCTGGTGTTCCAGGGCACCGCAGACGGCCGCTTCATCGCCTACAACGCCACGTCAGGCGAAAAGCTCTGGGAAAGCCCTGTCGGCACCGGCGTGGTCGCGGCCGCCTCGACCTACATGCTCGACGGCAAGCAGTATGTGTCGATCGCGGTCGGCTGGGGCGGCGTGTTCGGAATCTCGCAGCGCGTCACCGAACTGCAGAGCCCGGGCACGGTCTATACCTTCACGGTCGACGGCAAGGCGCCACTGCCGACCTTTGTGAAGTACCAGACCGAAGGACTTCTGGAGGGCGTCAAATACGACCCGAAGGACGTGCCGGAGGGTACCGGACTCTATGTCGCCGCCTGCGCCAACTGCCATGGCGTACCGGGCGTCGACAAGGGCGGCAACATCAGGAACCTCGGCTATGTCCCGAAAGACACGATCGAGAACCTGCAGAAGATCGTGTTCAAGGGCCCGTTCAGGGAGCAGGGCATGCCCGACTTCACCGGCAAGCTGACCGAAGCCGATGTGGTGAAGATCCAGGCGTTCATTCAGGGCACGGCGGATGCGGTAAGGCCGCCGAAGAAGTAGGAGTGACGTAGCCTCTCCCCGCTTTCGGGGAGAGGTCCGCACACGAACACCGCCGTCATCGCCCGGCTCGACCGGGCGACCCAGTATTCCAGAGACGTTTTGCGATAGACCCAGACGTCACGGCGTACTGGATCGCCCGGTCAAGCCGTGCGACGACAAACTGCTTGCGGCGGTACGTGGCCCAAATTTCCTTTCGTGAGGACCAAAAAAAGGGCTGCGCGATCGTCTCGCGCAGCCCTTCTTTCGTTACAGCGAAGCTGGCCTCAGAACACCAGGCCTTCCTTCACCAGCACCCAGCGGCCCTTCTTGATCTGCTGAACCTGCGTGATGGTGGTGGCGAGATGGTTGGTCTTCGAGAACACGGTCGGCGGCGAGGAGAAGATATCCTGGAACTTGTCGCCGGACTCCAGCGCGTCGAGCATCTTCTGGCCGGTCAGATCCTTGCCGGCCTTGTTGGCATAATGCGCGAACGTCATCACCGCATTGTAGCCGATGATCGCCTGGGTGTTCGCGTCAGAGCCGAACATCTTCTTGTAGTTGGCGAGCCAGTCCTTCACTTTTCCCTTCGCGGTGTCCTCGTAGGGAATTTCGAAGCCTGAAGCGGCATACAGCCCTTCAACCACTTCCTTGCCGAGCGCCGGCACTTCGAGCACGTTGGTGGGCGTGGCGCCGAGGAAGGTCACGTCCCATCCGAGCTTCTTGGCTTCGCCCATCGTTCCGATGGTCTCGCGCAGCACCGTGCCGAGCAACACCATATCGCAGCCGTCGGCCTTCATCTTGGCGACCTGCGCGCTGAAGTCGGAGACGCCGCGCTTGTAGCTGGTGACCGAGGCCGGCGTCAGCTTCATCGCGGTGACCTGCCGGGTGAACCCGTCGAGGACGTTTTTGCCGTACTCGTCGTCCTGATACATGATGCAGGGCTTCTTGAAGTTCTTGGTCTCGATCATGTATTTGACGGCGGCGCGGGTGCTCTCGACGTAGGGCAGCAGGTTGTTGAACTTCAGCCTTTCCTGCGGCTTGGCCGGGTCGAACTTGAAGGTGAATTCGGCCGCGGTCAGCGGAAACAGCTGCAGCACGCCGGCATCGAACAGCACGTCCTGCGAGGCGAGCACGGTGGGCGAGCCCATCGGGCCGACCATCGCGAAGATCTTGTCGCGCTCGACCATCTTCTGCGACGCCAGCACCGCACGCTTCGGGTCGTAGCCCGAGTCCTCCAGCACCAGCTTGATCTTGCGGCCGTGAATGCCGCCGGCGGCGTTGACCTCTTCCACCGCCATTTTCATGCCGTTGGAAACCGGCACGCCCCAGCCTTTGATCGGGCCGGACAGGTCCTGGTGAGTCCCGATGACGATCTCGGTCGCCGAGATGCCTTCATTGGTGACCTTGGTTTGCGCTGCGGCCGGCAGATGGGTCAGCGCAAGGGCGCCCACCGCAAGGCCCAGCGCCTTGAACGATTTCGACATTGCAGTCTCCTCCTTCGTGTGGCCCGTGTTGAGCGAAGGCCGGGGCCTTTAGATCCTTCGCCGTTTCCGATTGCTCGTCTGCTCGTCGCTCACGCCACTGCGCGCTCGCCATACATGGCGTTGATCTCGACCGCGTAGCGCTTGTTCACGAAACTGCGCTTCAGTTTCATGGTCGGCGTCAGTTCCTCATCCTCGGGTGTCAGCTGGCGCTCGATCAGGAAGAACTTCTTGATGGTTTCGACCCGCGCGAAATTGACGTTCACCGCCTCGATCTCGCGCTGGATCAGATCCTGGATTTCCGGCGCCCGGCACAGGCTGGCATAATTGGTGAAGGGAATATCGTGGTCCTGGGCGTATTTCTCGACGTTCTCCTGGTCGATCATGACGAGGCAGGTCAGGAACGGCCGCTTGTCGCCGATCACCACGGTGTCGGAGATGTAGGGCGAGAATTTCAGCTGGTTCTCGATCTCCGACGGCGTGATGTTCTTGCCGCCCGAGGTGATGATGATGTCCTTCATCCGGTCGGTGATCTTGACAAAACCCTCATTGTCGATCGAGCCGACGTCGCCGGTATGCAGCCAGCCCTTGGCGTCGATGGTCTCCGCGGTCTTTTCCGGCTGGTTGAGATACCCCATGAACAGGAAGTCGCCCTTGATCAGGATTTCGCCTTCCGGGGAAACCTTCACCTCGCCCCACGGCGCGGCCTTGCCGACCGAGCCGAGCTTGATGCGATCCGGCGGCATCACGGTGGCGACGCCGCAGTTTTCGGTCTGGCCGTAGACTTCGCGCATGTCGATGCCGAGCGCGAGATACCAGCGAATCAAATCGGGCGCGATCGGTGCGGCGCCGGTAAAGGCCAGCCGGCAGCGATCCAGCCCCAGCATGCGCCTGATGTTGCGGAACACCAGCCAGTAGGCGGCCTGATTGGCGAGACGCAACGGCAGCGGTGCCGTGTCGCCCTGCAATTTGTATTCCGTCAGCTGATAGCCCAACCCCAATGCCTGGCGATACATCCAGTTCTGCAACGGGGTCGCATCCTTCAGCGCGATGGTCACGCCGGAATAGAACTTCTCCCAGACCCGCGGCACCGCCAGGAACGCGGTGGGTTGCACTTCGCGCAGATTGTCGGGCACCGTTTCCGGGCTTTCGGCGAAATTCATCACCGACCCCAGCGCCAGCGAGATGTAATAGCCGCCGATCCGTTCGGCGACATGGCAGAGTGGCAGGAAGATCAGCCGCTCCTCGGCGTCGCTCGACGGAAACAGGTCGTTGGCGTGGCGCATCTGGTGGGTGACGCTGCGGTTGGAATGCATCGCGCCCTTGGGCGGACCCGTGGTGCCGGAGGTATAGACCAGGATGGCGAGGTCGGCCGCGCTGCGGCTTGCAATCATCTCGTCCCACAGCGCCGCGTGATCGTTGATGTGATTGCTGCCGAGCGCCATGAACTCGGCCAGCGACATCACCATCGGATCGATGAAGCCGGTGAGGCCTTCCATGTCGAACACGACGATCTTCTGCAAGGTCGGACAGCGCGCCCGGCACGACAGGATCTTGTCGAGTTGCTCCTCGTCCTCCGCGAAGATCACCTTGGTCGAGGAATCGTTCACCAGATATTCGACCTGGACCGCCGAATCGGTCGGATAGATACCAGAGGAAACGCCGCCGGCGCACAGGATGCCCATATCGGCATACACCCATTCCGGCACGGCGTTGGCGATGATCGAGGCAACGTCGCCCGGCCGGAAACCGATGGCGTGCAGCGCGTAGGCGATTTCCTTCGATATCTGCTGCCACTGCCGCCAGCTGGTGGGCTGCCAGATGCCGAACTTCTTCTCGCGGATCGCGGGCTTGTCGCCGCGCGTTTCCGCCGCCAGCAAAAAACTCTTCGCGATCGTGTCCGCCACAGTCAACACTGCGGGTCTGGCCATACTTCGTTCCCTCCGCCTCTCGGCCCCGCCTGCGAATGCCAGCCTTGACGGCCAGTCTTTTTCGAAAGCAGAACCCGTATTTAACGCCGAATCTTCCCTAAAAGCCAACTCTGCGTCAGCGCCAGGTTTTCTTCTTTTTCCAGCGCCGTTCGCCCCGCGCACCCTCTTCCTTGGCGCCGAGATAGAATTCCTGGATGTCCTTGGAATGCATCAGCCGTTCGCAGGTGTCGTTCATGACTACCCGGCCGATTTCCAGGACATAGCCGTAATGGGCGGTTTCCAGCGCGATCTTGGCGTTTTGCTCGACCAGCAGGATCGACATGCCCTGCTCCTCGTTGACCCGCTTGATGATGGTGAAGATTTCCTTGACCAGGATCGGCGACAGGCCGAGCGACGGCTCGTCGAGCAGCAGCAGGGTCGGCCGGTTCATCAACGCCCGCCCGATCGCCAGCATCTGCTGCTCGCCGCCCGACAACTGCCCGGCCGGCTGGTCGATCCGTTCCCGCAACCGCGGAAAATAGCCGTAGACCAGTTCCAGGTCGCCGGCGACGTTGTCGCGATCCTTGCGCGGATAGGCGCCCATCATCAGGTTCTCGCGCACGCTCAGGAACGGAAACACCTCGCGCCCCTCCGGCACATGGCTGAGGCCGAGCCGCACGATCTTGTCGGCCTCCATGCGCTGGATCGGCTTGCCCAGGAATTCGATCGAACCCTTCTGCGGATCGAGAATGCCGGAAATGGTCTTCAGCACCGTGGTCTTGCCGGCGCCGTTGGCGCCGAGCAGGGTCACGATTTTCCCGCGCGGCACCTCGATGCTGATGCCGCGGATGGCCATGATAGGCCCGTAATAGCTCTCGATATTGCTGAGTTTCAGGATGATGTCGGGGGTGCTCATATTTTCATCCCCTCAAGCGCCGAGGTAAGCGGCGACGACGTCGGGATGACGCTGCACCTCGGCCGGCGATCCCATCGCCAAGACCTTGCCGTAGTTCAGCGCGATCACGCGGTCGGATACCCGGTTTACCAGCGTCATGTCGTGCTCGACCATCAGCACGGTGATGCCGAGCTCGGTCTTCAGGTCGCGGATCCAGAACGACATGTCGTCGGTTTCCTCGACATTGAGCCCGGACGACGGCTCGTCGAGCAGGATCAGCTTCGGTTCGGTGCAAAGCGCCCGCGCCAGCTCGATCACCTTGCGGACGCCATAGGGCAGCCCCGAGATCAGCTTGTCTCGGTACGGCTCGAGATCGAGGAATTCGATCACCTGCTCGACGCGGCGGCGATGGATCTTTTCGTTCGCCTTCACGCTCGGCAGGAACAGCAATTCCTGCCACAGCTGGGTGGTGGAATGCCGGTGCCGGCCGACCAGAAGGTTGCTCAGCAAGGTGGCATTCTCGAACAGTTCGATGTTCTGGAAGGTGCGGGCGATGCCGAGCTTGGCGATGCCGAAGGCCGGCTCCTCGGTGATGTCCTGGTCCTCGAAGAAAATCCGGCCCGAGGTCGGGTTGTAGATCCGCGACACCAGGTTGAAGATCGAGCTCTTCCCGGCCCCGTTGGGACCGATGATCGACAGGATCTCGCCCTTCTCCACGGCGAAGGAGACCGCGTCGACCGCTTTCAGCCCGCCGAAATGCAGCGACAGGTTCTCGGCGCGGAAATAGCTCATCGGTTACGCTCCGATTTGACGTAAATCTTCTGCCGCTTGAAGGTGGCGCGCTTGTAGAGCGGGAACAGCTGGAAGAAGAGCTTGATCTTGAGCCAGCGTCCATAGAGGCCGAGCGGCTCGAACAGCACGAACAGCACGATGATGATCCCGTAAATCGCGCCTTTCAGCCCATTGGCGGAAGCGAACGCGGCGACATTGGCCTGGATCTTTGCGGCCGTCGCCGCGCCGGCGCCGAAGGTCGCGGCGACGGCGGCGATCATGCCCGGCACGTCGTCCTTCAGGTAGGTCAGGAACGGATCGATCATGACGATGAAGATCGCGCCCAGCACGGCGCCGTGCGGGCTGAAGGCGCCGCCGATCAGGATCACGATGATGAACTCGATCGAGAGCTGCAGCGTGAACATTTCCGGGCTGATGAAGGAAAGCTTGTGGGCGAACAAGACACCGGCGAATCCGGTGATCGCCGCCGAGATCGCAAACGACTTGACCTTGTAGAGCGATACGTTGACGCCCATGCTGCGCGCCGCGGTCTCGCTGTCGCGGATCGCGACGAAGGCGCGGCCGGTCGGCGAGCGCAACAGATTGAGCGTGCCGACGATGGTGAGTGTCAGCACCGCAAGGCAGAGGAAGTAGAACGAGGGGCTGTCGCGCGACACCGCGGTGCCGAGGAACTGCAGGGCCTTGACCCGCATGCCTTCGTTGCCATGGGTCACGCTTTCCCAGCGCGCCAGGATTTCCTCGATGATGAAGGCGAAGGAAATCGTCGCGATCACCAGATAGATGCCCTGCAGCCGCAGCGCCGGGAACCCGACCATCGCGCCGACCACGCCGGTCAGCAGGCCGGCGGCGAGAAAATACACCGGGAACGGGACGTTGTATTGCTGCAGGTATGCCGCGGTATAGGCGCCGATGGCGAGAAAGGCTGCATGGCCGAGCGACGCCTGTCCGGTGAAGCCGGTCAGGATCATCAGCCCGACGCCGACAGTGGCGTAGATGAAGACGAACACCAGCTGGCTGACGAGATAACTGGAGAGAATGAAGGGTGCGACCACCAGGAACGCCAGCAGAACGCCGTAGGTGACGATGTAGCCGCCATGCGGGAACAGTTTGATGTCGTCTTCATAATCGGTCTTGAACATGAAACGCATGGCTGGGCCCTCAAACCTTCTTGCGCGCGTGATGGCCGAACAGGCCTTCGGGCTTGAGCAGCAGCACCATCAGGAGAACGACGTAGGGCGCGACGTCCTTCCATCCCTGCGGCAGATAGAAGCCGGCCATGCTCTCGATCACCCCGATCAGCACGCCGCCGACCACTGCACCCGGGATCGAGCCGAAGCCGCCGAGCACCGCCGCCGGAAACGCTTTCAGCCCCAGCACCAGGCCGACATTGGAATGGATGAAGGTGATCGGCGCCAGCAGCACGCCGGCCGCGGTCGCCACCGCCGCCGAGATCGCCCATACGATCGACACCACGCGCTTGACCGGAATGCCCATATAATAGGCCGCCAGCATGTTCTCCGAACTCGCCCGCATCGCGGTACCGAGCGTGGTCCGGTTGAAGAACAGATAGAGCATCGCGCAGAGGATCACGGTCGCCGCGATCACGGAGAGCTTGTCATAGGCCAGCACCAGGCTGCCGATTCGCAGCACGCCCTGGCTGAACGGCGTCTCGATCTTGAGGTCGTCGGTGCCCCAGATGATGCCGGCGATGGAGCGCAGGAAGTAGCCGAGCCCGATCGTCGCCATGATGATGGAGAATTGCGGATAACCGAGGATCGGGCGCACCACGACCCGCTCCGCCAGCATGCCGAACAGCGCCATCGCTACGACAGCGCCGGCGAATCCGATCCAGTAATTGAGGCCGAGAATACCGATGAAGGTGAAGGCGAAGAACCCGCCCAGCATCATCAGGTCGCCCTGCGCAAAGTTCACGACTTCGGTCGCCTTGTATACCAGGACGAAGCCGAGCGCGATTAGGCCGTAGACGCAGCCGAGCGCAATACCGCTCACCAACTGCTGAACAAAGTCCAGCATTGCAGATTTCCCTCCCCCGGATGCGCGGCGATTCTATTGACCGCCTTTGCCGCATCTTGTGTCTAGTCGCTGCCCGCATCGCCTGTGTCGAAGCGCTCGCGAACAGCTGGCCGGTATACAGCCCAAAGCACTGATCCCTGTCAACTTAACGCTGGTTGCCGTCCCCGGCGGCCGGTTGCGGACAAATGCCGCAGTCTTGTGCAACGTCTTGAGCGGTCCCGGGCAGGGCAGCGCATCGGCGGGATTTGCCGCCCTCGATTCACCGTGCCGAAAGTTCTTCGGTCCATGGTGCGTATCCCATGCAAATGCTGGATCGCCCCGACATGAAGCACGATCAATCCGCGCTGGCGTTACGAGGGTTAACGAAGCGTTTTGACCGCCTCGCGGTCGATGCGCTCGACCTGACCGTCCGAACCGGCGAGTTCTATGCTCTGCTCGGGCCCAACGGCGCCGGCAAGACCACGACGCTGCGCATGGTGGCCGGCCTGTTGCGGCCCGATGCCGGCTCGGTCTCGGTGCTGGGTATCGACGCGCTGGCCGATCCCGTCGCCGCCAAGCAGATCACGGCGTGGGTGTCGGACGAGCCGATGATCTACGACAAGCTGACGCCGCTGGAATATCTCGCCTTCGTCGCCGGGCTGTGGAGCATCGACCCCGAGGTTTCCGAACCATCGGCCCACGATCTACTGGTCTCGCTCGGCCTCGAGCCGCATCTGCACGAGCGCTGCGAGGGATTTTCCAAGGGCATGCGCCAGAAGGTGGCGCTGGCCGGGGCGCTGGTGCATGACCCGCGCCTGATCATTCTCGACGAACCGCTCACCGGCCTCGACGCCGTGTCGGCCCGCCACGTCAAGGGCCTGCTCGGCGACCGGGTGCGCGCCGGCTGCACCGTGATCATGACCACGCATATTCTGGAAGTCGCGGAACGAATGGCCGACCGGATCGGCGTCATCGCATCGGGACGGCTGATCGCCGAGGGCACGCTGAGCGAACTGCGCCAGCAGAACGGGCGCAACGACACCAGTCTCGAGGACATGTTCATCGCGCTGGTCGATACCGAAGCCGCCGCGGCATGAGTTCGTCCGCGGATCTGACCTGGTTTGCCCGGCACGAAATCCGGCTGGCATGGCGCGAGGGGCTGGCGATGCTCACCGCCGGCCGCAAGGGGCGCAAGCGCACCGCCATCATCGGACTGATTGTCTTTGCCGCGATCATGCATCTGCCGGCCTACGCCGTGATCGGCCGTTTCGCCGACCTGCAGGAGCCGCTGGATAAATCCACCCTGATCGTCATCACCGCGACCATTCTTCTGGCATGGGCGCTGATGCTGTCGCAGGCCATCGAATCGGTGACGCGGGTGTTTTACGCCCGCGCCGATCTCGATCTGATCATGTCGTCGCCGGTAGCCCTCGCCAATGTGTTTTCGGTGCGCATCGCGGCGATCGCGCTGCAGGTGATCGCGATGGCGCTGTTGCTGTCGACGCCGTTCGTCGATGTTCTCGTCATCGGCGGCGGCTGGCGCTGGCTTGCCGCGTTCGGCGTGGTCGTCGCCATTGGCCTTTCGGCTGCGGCGGTCGCCATCGCGATCACGGTCGTGCTGTTTCGCCTGATCGGCCCGAGCCGCACCCGGCTGGTGGCGCAAATCCTCGTCGCCGTGATCGGCGCCGGTTTCGTCATTGCGCTGCAAGTTGCCGCAATCCTTTCCTACGGCACGTTATCCCGGTTCGCGGTGCTGACGTCGGATGCCGCGGCGGTCTTCGCGCCCGCGCTCGACAGCATCGTCTGGTGGCCGGCGCGCGCGGCCCTTGGCGACGGCGAAGCGCTGCTGGGCCTGCTGGCCGGCGGCCTCGTCCTGCTCGGCGCGGTCATGGCGATCTTCTCGCCGCGCTTCGCCGACACCGTCGTCAGCGCTTCAGCCAGTCCCGCGACGGCGCAGCAAGGTCTTCGCACGAAAGCGTTTCGCGCCGGCTCGCGGCAGCAGGCGCTGCGCTGGAAGGAATTCGTGCTGCTGAAGCGCGATCCCTGGCTGCTTTCGCAGAGCCTGATGCAGCTGCTTTATCTGGTGCCGCCGGCGCTGTTGCTGTGGAAGAGTTTCGCCGACAGCGACGCCGCGCTGGTGCTGATCACGCCTGTTATCGTGATGGCCGCCGGACAACTCGCGGGCGGCCTCGCCTGGCTGACGATTTCGGGCGAAGACGCCCCCGACCTGGTGGCGACCGCGCCGTTGCCGGCGTCACGCGTGACCCGCGCCAAGATCGAGGTGGTGCTGATCGCGATCGCCGTCATCTTCGCGCCGCTGCTGATGGCGCTGGCCTATGCCGCGCCGCTGCAGGCGGCGGTCACCGCGTCAGGCATCATCCTCGCCGCGGCATCGGCCACCGCGATCCAGCACTGGTTCCGGGTGCAGGCCCGGCGCAGCCAGTTCCGCCGCCGCCAGACCTCGTCGCGCTTTGCCACCTTTGCCGAAGCCTTTTCCTCGATCGGCTGGGCCGCCACCGCGGTGCTGGCGTTGGCAATGCCGATCGCCGGATTGATCAGCGGGCTCTTGACCGCCGCCATCGTCGCGGTGACATGGAAGATCAGCCCGCGGCGGGATTGATGCCGATTTTCCGGTCCGCGTCCCTACGCCTTGATCAATTCCATCACCGCTGCCGCAAACGCTTCGGGTTCTTCCTGCGGCAGGTTATGCCCCGCGCGCGGGATCACCCGATGGCTGCGGGGGCCGGTAAATTTCGCCGCGGTCGCGCTGCCGTCATTGGCGGGAAACACGCCGTCGCCGGCTCCGTCCAAAGTGATGGCCGGCACCGAGATCGCGGGCTGCGCCGCCAACCGTTGTTGCAGACCGGCATATTGCGGATCGCCTTCGGCCAGCCCGTAGCGGTGACGGTAACTGTGGATCACGACGTCGACATAGTCAGGGTTGTCGAAGGCTGCGGCCGAGCGCTCGAAGGTGGCTTCGTCGAAAGCCCAGTTCGGCGACCATTGTTGCCAAAGAATCTTCGCGATCTCGCGCCGGTTGGCGGCGAGGCCGGCACGGCCGCGCTCGAGCTGAAAATAATATTGGTACCAGAGCGCGACCTCGCGCTCGGCGCTGGCCGGCACCATGGCTCGCGCGATATCCTGAATATTGTAGCTGTTGAGCGACACCAGGCCAGCACAACGCTCCGGCCATAGCGCGGCGCCGACGCAGGCGGCGCGACCGCCCCAGTCATAGCCGGCGAAAACCGCACGCTGGATGTGAAGCGCATCCATCAGCGCCATCAGGTCGGCGCCCAATGCGGCCTGCTCTCCCGAACGCGGCGTCGCCGCATCCCGGAAGCGGGTCGGACCATAGCCGCGCAAATAGGGAACGATGGTGCGGCAACCCTGCGCCGCCAGGTCAGGGGCGACATCGACATAAGCATGGATGTCGTAGGGGAAGCCGTGCAGCAGCATCACGGCCGGACCGTCCGCGGGTCCTGCCTCGCAATAGGCAATGTCGAGCGCGCCGGCATCGACATGACGCAACGGCTCCAGCCGATGGGATGAGGATGCACGCGTCAAAATGGACTCCCCGGATGCAACTCCCGCAATGCCCAGCTTAGTCGCTTATGGGCCGTAGCAGCCAAGCGGAAAATGCCAAAGCACCCGGAAGAATTCCGGCGGACGGCAATTCAAACCGCGACATCTTGTTCCAGCCCGGCGCCCTCGGATGACCGTCCGGCATCGATGCCGCCATGACGGCCGCCGGATTCAGCGATACAGTGCCGATCCGGTGATCGGAACGCGGGGCCTGCCATGCTGCGATCTTTGCCTGTCGTCATTGCCATGCTGGGCGCGCTGACGGCGCCGGCGACCGCCCAGCAGCAACAACCGCTGCGCAGCGAGTGCCTGGCGATGGCGAATGCACCGCCGCGCGCCACGCCGGTCAGCCTGCGGCTGGCAGCCGCGAAGGGCGAGGAGGTGACGATCACCTATGCCGGTCACTCGACCTATTACATCGAGTCGCGCGACGGCGTGCGGATCGCGACCGACTACAGCGGCGCCTACCGGACCGGCCGCCTGCCCGACGTCGTCACCATGAACCGTGCCCACTCCACGCATTACTCGCTGTCCCCGGACCGCGGCATCGCGCATGTGCTGCACGGCTGGGGCGATGACGGCAAGCCGGCCTATATCAACAAGCGCATCGGTGACGTCTACATCCGCAACGTCACCACCGACATCCGCCCCTACGTTATGGACGATTCACACAACGCGCTGGTCAGGGACGGCAACTCGATCTTCATCTTCGAGGTCGCCGGCCTCTGCATCGGCCATCTCGGCCATTTGCACCACAAGCTCGACGACAGCCATTTCGCCCAGATCGGCCGCATCGACATCCTGATGGTGCCGATCGACGGCACCTATACGATGTCGCTCGACGGCATTTCCGAGGTCACGCGGCGGCTGCGTTCCTCGGTGGTGCTGCCGATGCATCGCTTCATGACCCCGCTCGACGATTTCATGCAGAAGATCGGCCAGCAGTTCGAGATCGACCGCCGCGGCGAGCGGAGCCTCAAAATATCGCGGGAGACGCTGCCGACAACGCCGACGGTGATTATTCTGGACGGGGTTTGAGCTACTGGGCCGCGAGGCTTCAACAATAGCGAGAATGACGGGGAGTGAGACGATGACCACCAGCACTGCCGCGGCATCCAGCAGCGGGCTGTATGCCGATCCGCGCGAGGACTGGCTGGCGCAATACACCGAGGAAGTGATCGATCCCGCCCGTCCGATCGTCGATCCGCACCATCATCTCTGGGATCGCGGCGGCCAGCGCTACATGATCGAGGAGATGGCCGCCGACATCGCCTCCGGCCACAACATTGTCGCGACCGTCTATGTCGATTGCCGATCGATGTACCGCGCGTCGGGACCCGACGCGTTCCGCCCGGTCGGCGAAGTCGAATTCGCCAACGGCGTCGCCGCGATGAGCGCCAGCGGCGGCTATAGTCCCGCGCGGATCAATGCCGGCATCGTCAGCCACGTCAATCTGTTGCTCGGCGATCGCGCAAGGCCCGTGCTCGAAGCGGAAATCACCGCCGGCAATGGCCGCTTCCGCGGCATTCGACACTCCTCGGCATGGGATGCGGAGTTCGAGGTCGCGGGCATGTATGCCAAGCGGCCGAAAGGCATCCTGCTCGATCCAACCTTCCGCGAGGGTTTTGCCTGTCTGGCGCCACTGGGCCTGAGTTTCGACGCCTGGCTGTTTCATCCGCAGATCGGGGAATTGACCGATCTCGCGCGCGCCTTTCCGGATACCAGAATCATGCTCGACCATTGCGGCGGCCCTATCGGCATCGGCCGTTTCGCCGGCAAGCGCGAGGAGACGTTTGCCTCGTGGAAGGCCTCGATCCTGGAAATCGCCAAATGCCCCAATGTCTCGGTAAAACTCGGCGGGCTGGCGATGCGGCTGCTCGGGTATGACTTTCACGAGCGCCCGATGCCGCCATCGTCGGAACAGGCCGCGGCGGCGTGGCGTCCCTATATCGAAACCTGCATCGAGGCTTTCGGCCCCACCCGCGCGATGTTCGAGAGCAACTTTCCACCCGACAAGGGCCAGTGCAGCTATCAGGTGATCTTCAACGCCTTCAAGCGCATCGCTGCGCAGTACAGCGAGGCCGAGAAGACGGCGCTGTTCTCCAGGACGGCCGTGGACTTCTATCGGCTGAGGGTTGAATGAAGCCTGCCCCAGATGGCGCGCCAAATCCGTCACGCCATTGTCATAAATACTTAGTTTACCTCGATGTGGCGGAGTCGGCGGCTTTTCCCGGCATTGCGGCCTCCCTGAAAGACCGTCATCGCTTCGTTTGGCGGCCTGCGCTATTCTGGCAATGACAGGCGGCCCACGGCGGTGCCGCCGGCAGATGCCCGCAAAAGGATGAATGCGATGAACGAAACCGTCAATCTCCCGGCGGTCATGGCAGATCCGTCCGCGATCCTGCGCATCAAATCCGAGATCGACATTTCAGACCGGTCGCGCATCGTCACCTTCGGCGACCGCGCGCAGCGTGCGGTGGTCGAATTCGCCGACCGGATTCTCGCCCAGACGCAGAATCGGGAACTCGGCAATACCGGCAAGCTGCTGTCCGACATTCTCGCCAAGGCGCGCGGGCTCGATCCCGCCACGCTCAAGGACGGCAACTTCTTCACCCGCCTGTTCTCCTCCATGGAGGCGCGGCTGCGGCGGTTTTCCGAACAGTTCGGCGATGTCTCCTCGCAGATCGACCGCATCTGCGTCGAACTGGACCGCAACAAGGAAACGCTGCGGCGCGATATCGCGATCCTGGATGAGTTGCACGAGCAGACCAGGTCGTCGCTCGGCGATCTGGATTCGCATATTGCGGCGGGCAAGGGTTTCGCCGAGGAATTCCGCAGCCACAGGCTGGTCGAACTCGAGCAGGCCGTGAAGGCGGCGCCCCCGGGCAGCGACGCGCTGTTGGCCGCGCAAACCTTTCAGGACGCAGCACAAGCCCTCGACCGGCTCGAGAAGCGCATCTTCTATCTGCAGCAGGCGCGCCAGATCGGCATCCAGCAGCTGCCGCAAATCCGTATCGTGCAGTCGGGCGACGAGACCCTGATCGAGAACCTGCAGGCGACCACCGAACTCACCATCCCGGTGTGGAAGCAGAAGATGATCCTGCTGCTCGGGCTCAGCCGCCAGAAGTCCGCCCTCGATCTGCAAAGGACCGTTACCGACGCTACCAACGAGATGATGAAGCAGGCATCGGAGATGATGAAGACGCAGGCGATCGAGATCGAGAAGCAATCGCAGCGTGGCATCGTCGACATCGAGACGCTGGAGAAGACCAACCGCGATCTTGTCGATACGATCGCGGGCGTGCTCAACGTCCAGGCGGAGGGCCGGCAGAAACGGGCCCAGATCGAGCAGCGCATGGCGCAGCTCACCGACGAATTGAAATCAGCCATGTCCAAGTCGCCGGCATGAATTTTGCTCCGCTTTTGCGGTCGTTTGCCGCCTTGCTTCTGGTGTCGGCGCTGGCCGGCTGTTCGGCGCCAGGACCGCAATTCACCATCCTGGCCGGCTCCGAAAACGACGTGCTCGAACCGCTGGTCCAGGAGTTCTGCAAATCGCGCAGCGCCGGTTGCACCATGCGGTATCAGGGCTCGCTGGACATCGCGCTTTCTCTCAAGGCCGGCAATGACCCGGACGCCGACGCGGTCTGGCCCGCAGCCTCGATCTGGATTGATATGTTCGACACGGCGCGGCGGGTGAAGTCGGTCAAGTCGATTGCGCAGATGCCGGTGATCCTCGGGGTGCGCCGTTCCAAGGCCCAGGCGCTTGGCTGGATCGGCGCCAAGGTGACGACAAGGGACATCCTGGCCGCCGTGGAAGGCGGCCGTCTGAAATTCCTCATGACATCGGCGACCCAGTCGAACTCGGGGGCCGCTGCCTATCTGGCCATGCTGGCCGCCGGAATAGGCAAGTCCGACCTGATCGAGGCCGGCGATCTGGACAAGGCGGAAGTTCTCGCGACCGCGCGCGCGTTGCTGCGCGGGGTGGAGCGCTCGTCCGGCTCGAGCGGCTGGCTCGCCGACCTCTATCGCGACGGGCAGCGTAGCGGCGCGCATTACGACGCGATGTGGAACTACGAGGCCGTGATCAAGGAAACCAACGACAAGCTGCTCGCCGACAGGCAAGAGCCGCTTTACGCGGTCTATCCGGAAGATGGTGTGTCGGTCGGAGATTCGCCCCTCGGCTTCGTCGATCGCGGCCGCGGCAAGGAGGTGGAGATTTTCTTCGCTGATCTTCAGGCCTTTCTGCTCAAGGGCGAGACGCAGGCGCGCATTGCCGCGACCGGGCGACGGGTCGAACTTGGCCGCGCCGTGCCGATCCGCGCCGACGCGCTTACCAACCTCAATCCCGGCCGCGCCCTCACGGTAGTTCGCCCGCCGGAACCCGCCGTCATTCAAAAGGCCCTCGGCCTCTACCAGGAAGCGCTGCGCCGGCCATCGCTCACCGCCCTGTGCCTCGACGTATCCGGCAGCATGCAGGGTACGGGCGAGAAACAGCTGCTGGAGGCCATGCAGTTCCTGCTGACACCCGCGCGCACCCGCGAGGTGCTGGTGCAATGGTCGAAGGAAGACCAGATCCTGGTGCTGCCTTTCAGCGATCATGTGCTCTGGACGGAGAACGCGAGCGGCGACGATGGCGACCAGGCCGGCCTTCTTGCCAGGGCGCTCGAACTGCGCGCCAACGGCGGCACCGACTTCTACACCTGCGCCGAGCGGGCGCTGGCAGCCATGAAGCCGCTGCTCGATGGCGAACGCCATTTGCCGGCGATCGTCATCATGACCGACGGCAAGAGCCAGGGCACGATGTCGACTTTCGAATCGGCCTGGCGCGCGGATGGACGGCGCGTGCCGATATTCGGCGTTACATTCGGAGACAAGGTCGAACGCAGCCAGCTCGATGCGCTTGCCACGTTGACGGGCGGCAGGGTTTTCGACGGTACCAAGAGCCTGACCCAGGCGTTCCGCGCCGTGCGAGGATACAACTGAATGCCGGTGATGCCGTCAGGGATCAACTGGGTCGCCGGCGGAGCGACGGCCGCTATCCTGCTGCCACTGCTGGCTATCGGCGCCGACATGCCTTTCTGGATCGCCTGCATCCTGAGCGCGACTGCGGGCGGCGGTGTAGTGGCCCTGCTGACGCCGCGCAAACTGTTCGAACATCTCGATTCGAGCGGGGCCGCGCGTGGCAAGATCGAATTCGCGCGCGAACTCATGACCGATGCCGAGCCGATCGCAGCCAGGCTGGATGTCGCCGCGACTTCGATCCGCACGCCTGAGGCCGCCGAACGGGTACGGCATCTCGCCAGCCTCACCCGCGAAATCTTCGCGGCGATCGAAAAGGACCCCTTGCGGATCGACCGTGTACGCCGGTTCCTGACGTATTACCTGCCGCGCGCGGCCGAGATCGCCGAGGCCTACGCATTGCTCGAAAGGGCCAGTGCGCTCAATGGCGCCCGGCTCAAGGCGACGGGCGATCTGATCGACCGGCTCGACGTCGCGTTCACGCACTATGCCGCGACCCTGCAAGACGCCGATCTCGACAATCTCGACATTGAACTCAAGCTGTTGAAAAGTTCGCTCGACTCGGATCTGGGACCGGCGCAGGGCGCCGTCGTGCCGCTCGATCCGGGCAAGAGGAGGGCCTGATGGCCATTTCGCGTCGAGCCTTCGGGATCGGCCTGCTCGCCGCCAGCGCCGCCGGCACCGGTGGCTATGTCTATCTGCGGCAACATCCCGAAATCGCCGGACGGTTTGGCGAGCCGAAACGGCTGTTTGGATTTGCCGGCGGCGAGAAGGAAGGCTTTCTGGCCAATGCTCGCGTCCGCAACCTGCTTGAGCGCCGGTTCGGACTGGTGCTCGACGCCCGTCGCGCCGGATCGGTCGAGATGGTGCGCGAACGCGCGCTACTCGACCAGAAGCCGCAATTTTTGTGGCCGTCGTCGTCGGTTCTGGTCGACGTCGCGCGCAAATCGGGGGTGAAGATCTCGCGCGACCAGGTGATCTTCAACTCACCGATCGTGCTCTACTCATGGGATCGCATCGCCGACGGTCTCGTCAAGGGCGGCTATGCGGAGCCGGCTGGCGGGCCGCGCTATACCGTCGACCTGCTGAAGATTCTGAAAGCCATTATTGCGGGCGAGACCTGGGCGGCAATGGGGGTTGCGGATCTTTTCGGCCGCGCGCGCATCGTCTCGACCGATCCCAACAAGTCGAATTCGGGCTTCATGTTCGCGGGGCTTTCGGCGAGCCTGCTCAGCGGCGACGTCGTCATGCTGGATTCGCTTCCCCGCATCGAAGGCGATGTCACCACCGTTTTTCGCCGGATGGGCTACAAGCCGCCATCTTCGGGCAAGTTGTTCGATGACTATGTCGCCGGCGGCGCCGGCGCCCAGCCGCTCATCGTGGGTTACGAAAACCAGCTGATCGAGTGGGTGCTGCAGGATGCCGACCGCTGGAAACGTGTCGAGCTAAACGCGCCTTCCAAGCCGGTGATTCTCTACCCGCGCCCGACCACGTTCTCGGCGCATCCCCTGATCAGCATCGACCGCGGCGCCGACGATTTCATCGATGCCCTGCTGAGCGAAAGCCTGCTCGAACTCGCCTGGGAGGAGCACGGGTTTCGCGGACCGCTCGGCTCGATCGGCAAGGCGCGCAACCCGTTGCTGCAGACGCGCCTGATCGAGCGCATCGATTCGGTGCTGCCGATGCCCGATGCGCCGGTGATGCTGGCGCTGCTCGATCGGCTGGCCGCCTGAGCGGTGGATTCACCCGCGCTGACACCGCCTCAGCCGGCGCGGTTCTTCTTTTTCTTCTTTCCGAATGCGGGCTTCGCATCGCCCGCGCCGGCATGCGCCGGCTTTCCGGCGTAGGCGGGCTTGTGCGCATATTTCTTTTTCTTGTCGAAGCCCGGCTCCCTGGCAAAGCCCGGTCCGCTTCCGCCTGATGGCTTGCCGTGCGGCTTCGGCCCGCGCTCGTCGCGGAAACGATCGTTCGGGCGATCGCCGCGCTCGGGGGCGCCGGCTTCGCGCCGCGGCGGATAGGAGCGCTTCTCCTGCGGCGCCTGGCTCTGCGGCGGCTCGGTCATCGCCTCGATGCGGATGTTGTCTTCCTTGTCGGGACGCCGGATCATGGCGGCGAAGGATTCCGCGGCACCCCTGGAAATCTCGAACTCGGTGGTGGTGTCCATGATGCGGATGGCGCCGATATCATGCTTGTCGATGCCGCCGCGGCGGCAGATCATCGGCAACAGCCAGCGCGCTTCGGCGTTCTTCCTGCGGCCGATGGCGGCGCGAAACCACACGCTGCCCTCCGCCATGCCGCCGTGACGCGGCGATGATTTGCCGGGCTTCGAGCGCGGTGAGGACTCGCGATCGTCGCCGCGCTGCGGCCGCGCGCCTTTATCCCGGCTGCCGACGTCACGGGACCGGCCGGCGCCCTGGCCGGGATCGAGAATGTCTTCGGGCGACGGCAACCGCGCGCGGTAGAGCCGCGCCAGCGCGGCTGCGATTTCCTCGGGCGACCGCTCGGCCAGCATGGCCTGCGCCAGCACCAGATCCTCCGGCGTCGGCTCTTCGGCGAACAGGGTGTCCTTCAGCATGCGCTCCTGGTCGAGCTTGCGAATTTCTTCCGAGCTGGGCGCGGTGCCCCAGACGGCGTCGATGCCTCCGAGGTTCAGCAGCAATTCCGCGCGCCGCTTGCGCGCCGGCGGCACCAGCAGAATGCTGACACCCTTGCGGCCGGCACGGCCGGTGCGGCCGGAGCGATGCTGCATCACTTCCGCATCGTTCGGCAGATCGGAGTGAATGACGAGATCGAGGTTGGGCAGGTCGATGCCGCGGGCCGCGACGTCGGTGGCGACGCAGACCCGCGCCCGTCCATCGCGCAGCGACTGCAGCGCCGTGGTCCGCTCGTTCTGGGTCAGTTCGCCCGACAGCGCCACCACCGAAAAGCCCCGCTCCGACAGCGTCGTTTGCAGATGCCGCACCGCGTTTCGGGTGTTGCAGAACACCAGCGCGCTGGGCGCTTCGAAGAAGCGCAGCACGTTGACCACGGCGTGTTCGACATCGGCCGCCGCGATCCGGATGGCGCGGTACTCGATGTCGGCATGGCCGCCTTCGTCGCCTTCGACCTCGACGCGAAACGCCTGCTGCTGATAGGTCTTGGCGATGGCAACGATGCCGCGCGGCAGCGTCGCCGAAAACAGCAGCGTGCGGCGGGTGGCCGGGGTGGTCTTGAGGATGAATTCCATGTCCTCGCGAAAGCCGAGATCGAGCATCTCGTCGGCCTCGTCGAGCACCACGGCCTTTAGCTGCGAGACGTCGAGGCGGCCGCGCCGCAGATGGTCGCAGAGACGGCCGGGCGTGCCGACCACGATGTGGGCGCCCGCCGCCAGCTGGCGCTGTTCGGCGCGCGGGTCCATGCCGCCGACACAGGAAACCACGCGCGCATCGGCATATTGGTAGAGCCAGGCGAGTTCGCGCTGCACCTGCAAGGCCAGTTCGCGGGTGGGGGCCACGATCAGCGCCAGGGGCGCGGTGGTCCGCTCGAACCGCTCGGCGTCGCCGAGCAGGTCCCTGGCGATGGCGAGCCCATAGGCGACGGTCTTGCCGGAGCCGGTTTGCGCCGAGACCAGCAGGTCGCGGCCGACAGCGGCGTCCGCCAGCACGGCGGTCTGCACCGCGGTGGCGGAATCATAGTTGCGCTCGGTCAGGGCACGGGCGAGCGGCGGACTGGTGGTTGAGAATGTCACGGGAGGGGAAAACCTTGGTTGGCGCCAGCGCTGAAAAGCCGAATACGGCTTCGAACCGGATCGGTTGAAGCTCGCGTGCCTGGCAGATGCACAGCCGCGTGGATGATTGATTTGATTGAGTTGGGGGTGCTTTAGGCCAATAGCGGCCAAAACGCCATGGCCAAGGATGCATGCTCGATCGGCCGCATTGCAGGGCATCTGGCGCAATTGAGGGCATTAGGGCCCCAATACGCCCGCTTTGGCAACGGGCGGCGGTTAACGCCGCCCGTTAACTACCTCATGCCCACTCGCCCTTGCGGAACACCGGCACAACCCGGCCGTCGGCATGGACGCCGTCGATGTCGGTCTTGTCAGAGCCGATCATCCAGTCGATATGGATCAGGCTCTTGTTGCCGCCCTGCGCCGCGATCTGCTCCGGCGTCAGGTTGCCGCCATTTACAAAACATTTCGAATAGCACTGGCCCAGCGCGATGTGGCAGGCGGCGTTCTCGTCGAACAAGGTGTTGAAGAACAGCAGCCCGCTCTTCGAGATCGGCGAGGAATGCGGCACCAGCGCCACTTCGCCGAGCCGGCGCGCGCCTTCATCGGTGTCGAGCACCTTGTTCAGCACTTCGGCGCCGCGCGAGGCCCTGGCATCGACGATGCGTCCTTCCTCGAAGCGCACCGAGATGTTGTCGATCAGCGAGCCCTGATAGGACAACGGCTTGGAACTGACGACATGGCCGCTGACCCGCCGCGCATGCGGGGTGGTGAACACTTCCTCGGTCGGGATATTGGGGTTGCAGATGATGCCGTTTTTCGCCGTGGACGCGCCGCCCTGCCATTCATGGCCGTCGGCGAGACCGATCGTGAGATCGGTGCCCGGCCCGGAATATTTCAGCGCGCTGAAGCGCTGGCCGTTCAGCCATTCGGTGCGCTCGCGCAGCACCGCGTTGTGCTTCTTCCAGGAGGCGACCGCGTCGTCATTGTCGACGCGCGAGGCCGCGAAGATGGCGTCGGCCAGCTTCGCCACCGCGACATCCTCCTCGTCGCCGGGAAACATCTGTTTCGCCCATGCCGGGCTCGGATAGGCGACGATGTTCCAGTTGACGTCGAAGCCGACGATTTTCTCCAGCGCCGGCTGATAGGCCATCGAATTGGCCTTGCTGGCACGCGAGACTTTTGCCGGATCCTCATTCGCCAGCAGCATCGGATTGTCGCCGACGATGGCCAGGCGCGCGGTATTGGCGGCGAACGCCTTCGACATCCCGTCGTAAAGCCAGCCGGCGGCACGATCGAAACTGTGGTCCTCGGCGAAGCGGTAGCGCGCCAGCGTGATCTCTTCGTCCGACAGGATCGGCGTCACCAGGCCGGCGCCGGCCTTGTAGGCATGCTCGGCGATCTTGCGCACCAACGGCAGCGCCACGCTCGGCGCCGTCAGCAGCAGGTCCTGCCCCGGCTGCAGGTTCAGCCCGATCCGGACGGCGACCTCGGCGAGCCGGTCGAGTTTTTTCGGATCGATCGATGCCGAGATGTTGCGTTCGTGGACGGTCATGGCGAGGCCTCGTGCGGGTGGGATGCTCTATCTAAACCTGTCCTCGCGGGGCGCAATAGCTAACCTGTAGATCATAGCCCATGCTCTGAATCGTCATTGCGAGCCAGCGGGTCGCGCGAATGCGCGCCCGATGACAGTCGAGAGTATCTCAACTCTCAACGTCGTCCCTGCGAACGCAGGGACCCAAACGCCGTGCCATAGATGTTGTCGGTGGTATTAACGGACTTGTTGAACCAACGCGCCATTCCATCAGACGACCGGGGTTATGGGTCCCTGCGTTCGCAGGGACGACGCAAGTGGGTTTTTCAGAACAACAAAACATGCATTCGCGATCTCGCGGCCTGATAAGCCCGAGGTTTGCCATCATTTCCTTGCCCTCCAATCAGAGGGCGCGGGGAGGCCGGGCGCCCGATGCGCCCGATAGCCGCGTGTGCAATGGGTAGTGGTAGAAGGCACACGCGTTAGTCAGGTCACACCGGAATCACCCGGCACTCCCCGCGCAATGGTTTACGGCTTATAACGCGCTCTCCTCGGTGAGCCATGCACTTTTGCCACCGTCGCCCGCGCGCACTTGCGCGAACTTGACACCTGCCCTTGGGATGTCGGGACCACACGTCTTTGCCATCCGCCTCAGGAGTTCTGGTCAAGAGCTCCATCCGCGTCCATCGCCTCCCCGTCCCGCGCTGTTGACCGTTGCGCAACGCCCCTTTGAGTGGGACGGGATGCGGAGAGATATAAACTGGTTTTAATTTCTGTAAAACCGAATTATTTTTTCACGAGGGGCTTGACACGACTTCCGGTAAACCGAAGTGATTTGCCCGTCGGGTTGGTTGTTGCGGGCTGTATTGCCCGGCAACTGATCTCGTCACGATATCGAAAATGAGATTTCGGCGCGATCGAACGAATGATGCTCGGCACGAGCGCGCATCGCTGACGCACGGGATACGCCTCGCTCAATCCGGATTAATCGACAGGATTTTCTCCCGACTGGCATCGATCAGCTTGCGCCGGGTCGCCGTCGCGCCGCCAAAGACCGCTTCACAACCGGGAACGATGCGCGGTTTGGCCGCAGCGATGGCGGCGTCGAACTCGCCGGCGAAGCTGATTTGGGCGGTGGCGAGGTCGGACGTGCACGGCCTGACGAAAATCGGGATGGATCGACCCGGACCCGGATCGGCCCTCGTGACCGAAGCTTCCGCAGCGCAATGAATTTCAGGACGCCGATTGTGTCGACGAATCGAAGCAGCCCGCCGAGGGCGGACAACCGCAACCGGGCATGGCTTATGCTGGCCGCAAGTCGCATGCTCATCAATCACGTCCCGCGTAGAGTGGAACGGAGCCGGCCAGCAAGCAGGATGGGTGGGGCGCAGCGACACCCGTCATTTGCTATTAGCAATGTTGCGGGTTTCGCGAAGCGCGCGACCCATCGTTGCTACGTCCTCTTGCTGCACCACTCGATGAGACGCCACGCCTGCCATCCGCCGGCGAGGCGGCTGACCACGGCGAGGTTGGCGTGAAGTGTTGGTACGGGCGGATGAAGCAAAAAAACGTTGCATGAAGACGCAGCAGGGATTGCGCTGCGTCACAATACTACCCATGATCTCCTTTTCCGAGGAGCAAATATGAGCGAAATCTATTCCTCAGGTGGCAATGATAGAAAGCCGCCGCCACCGCCGCCGCCACCTAGGCGTCCTGAACCTCCCACGCGGGAGGATAAGGGCGGAAGAATTCAGGAGTCCACAGATTGGGACAGGGTACCGCCGCCGCCACCACCGCCCCGAAGGTAACTTGGGATAGCTATCCCTTTTATCTTGCACGTTTTGGCGTGCATAAATCACGCCGCTACCACGGAAAGATGAGCGGCGTTTTTCAGGGGCTAAATGATTTTGTCCTAGCTGTGAACGCGGTCGCTGGCGCGGGCGCGTTTATTGCATTGCTTGGCGGAAAGAGTACCCTCTTAGCACAAGTGCTGATCGGAACGGTCGCGGGCTTGTCCGCAATTGACAATGTACTTGGGTTTTCAAAAAAGTCGAAACGCCATTTTGATCTATGTCGACGATTTTCTGAACTCGCCGCGAGTATCGAAGAATGGGATGCAACCGAAGCGAACCTGAAAAAAGCCAAAGCCAGGCGCATAAAGATCGAAGAGGATGAGCCCCCGATTAAGCGGTTGATTGATATTGTTGCCCGCAATGAAGAACTAAGAGCTAGAGGGTACCCGCCTAGCGACTTTGCTCCCATATCCTGGCTACAAGCGATTTTTGGATATTTTTTAACATTCGGTATGCGGAGGCTCGATAGCTGGAGCGATGCTCAGAGAGCCAAGGGCAGCCCTGAAAAATCCAGCCCGTAGATTGCGTTAGGCTGGTGACAAACCGGAGGCGCCAGGAGGCAGTTCATGGCCGTCGAAGATTTGGTTGATGATTATTGGCGAGACGTTCTGATTTCGAAAGCCACCGGCGCGCAAGCGCAGGAAAAATGGAACGTCTTTATTCACGGACTGAAGGACCGGGTAGCTCATTTTCCGCAAGAAGCGCAAGACGAAGTGTTCCTACGAGGTGCGAAGCACAATGCGGAATGCATCGCGATCGCGCGCGTGAGCCTCGACGCGCTGAGGGAAAAACTCGGCATTCCGGCTACCAGCAATCGGCTCGCCGACGTGGCCGCCGAAACGCTAGTTCGCGCGACTGTTTGGCAAGGCGTAGGCTCGTTCTTTCGTCTATTCAGGTAACGCGGATGGGTAGAGCGCAACGATACCCGTCAGTTGCTATTTGCGAATATGATGGGTCTCGCGAAGCGCTCAACCATCCTAAGCGCTTTGGGGTGTTGTCCCCTAACCCAGCTTTCGAGGGTTGAGAATCATGGGCCTCATTGAAGACTTGAAGCCGACCGAGAAACCTCGGGTGATGGATTTGTTGCACAACATCGGCGTCGATGTGTCGATGTGGGCCGATATGAAGGGCGGCGCAAGGAAAGCCGCATCCAATCCCAAGTATTGCTACAACTGGTCTTACGAGCAGCCCGGCGAATTTGTGGCTGTTTGCCTCTGGTATCCCGGCTTGAAAATCGAAGGTGGCAAGGTCGTATACCGCCTTCATCCCAAAAGCCGCGGGTCGAGACGCCCGGAGCCCGGCGGTAGTACTTGGAATAAACGCGCCGCAGACATGGACCAAAGCATTGGCAAGGCCTACAGCGAACAACTCCCAATCCGAGTGATCGTGGTCGAGGGCCAGCAGCGAAATCCCAAAGACCCGAAGCCCAAGGCCTCGAAGGTCGAGTATCGACTACTCGATACTGTCCCTTGGGCAGTTTCGGAATATGATTATGCGACGGGCGAATGCTTATTGGTTCGGGGAGCGAAGCCCGAAGCCCCCGCGGTAACTACTGCCGACATCGAACTCTCATGGTTCGAGGGCACCTGGAAGCGGGCTTTCATTTTTCATCGACGCCGCGAGTCAAAGGCCCGGCGCGAAAAAATCCGCGAGGTGTTGAAGCTGACCGGCAAGCTCGTGTGTGAAGTACCGAAGTGTGGATTCGATTTCGAGGCGCGGTTTGGGAAGCTCGGTAGGGGATATGCGCAGGTTCATCACCTCGATCCCCTCAGCAAGTCCCCCAAGGAGGGCAAGATCACCAAGCCGTCTGATTTGGCGATTGTTTGCGCCAACTGTCATGTAATGATCCACATCGGCGGGGAATGCCGACCGCTCAAAGGCCTGTTCTAAACGCCAATGCAGCGGCGAGCAGTGGCGCGCGGCTGTTGTGCTCCCGGCTCGCTGGCGGCATAAAGCTGAAAGCACTATTCCAGCGCGAGTTCACTCCTGCAAGGCGATGTCATGGTCAAACGTATCGTCATCGACAAAAGCTGCGGGGTGATTATCGACTACCAGGACTTCTTCCTGTCGCAAGTGGAGCGTCGCTCCCGCGCGCGCCTGCGGGCGAATACGCGGAATTTCGTACGTCTACTCGGCTACTTTCGCATTCCGATGATCGCGACGCTGGAGCGGCCGGTCCACGCCAAGGGGGCCGTGCCGGAAGACATCAAGCCGCATCTCGGCAGCCGCGGAAAGGTTTTCGAGAAGGATTTCTTCGACCTCACCAGGGAGAAACCGATCCGGACCCATCTGAAGC
>NZ_JAURXB010000175.1 GCF_030654605.1 Bradyrhizobium sp. | reverse complement strand
CAGGAAACAAGGTCGCCTGATAACGCGACGCTCCGGTGACATGCGCCATCACGGCCCCCGAATCAGAAAATCCACTCCAAATGATGTTAACACACCCACTTTTCACACAGCCTGGAACGCGGGGACCCATACGCCGCGGCGGGTATTGTTGAGCACGCTGGTCGATGGCTTCTGCAACAACAGATGACCGGGATTATGGGTCCCCGCGTTCGCGGGGACGACGAGAAAGATTATTCCGCCCTGCTCCGCGCCAGCGCCGCGCTGACCAGCGCGCGATAGGCGCGTTCCGAAAATGTCGCGGGATTATCGAGGCCGAGCCGCGCCAGGCATTCAGCATCGGCAGCATCCGGACTGCCTATAATTCCCTGCCACAACAGCCCGGGCAATTGCAGCGGCGAACGCTGCGCTTCCTGCAACACCTGCAGCGCCGGAATCAGCCGCTGCTCGGTGTCGGTGAAGTCGCTGCCGAACGGAAACGATGGCAGCAGGCCCGCTTCGCGCGCCGGCCGCAAGGCGGCCTTGATGCGCTCCGGAAAGTTTTCGCGTTTGTCCGCCGGGATTTCAAAATTCTTCGACAGCTTGCCGGCATCCTTGGCCTGCCGCGCCAGTTCGCTCTGAAAGCGCGAGTCCGCGACGCCGAGCATCGCGGCGATGACGTCGGCGTCGGATTTGCCCCTGAGATCGGCGACGCCGTATTCGGTGACGGTGACATCGCGCAGGTGTCGGGGAATCGTCAGGTGGCCGTAGTTCCAGCGGATGTTCGAATGCGTCCTTGCCTTGCCCTGCCGGGTCGCTTCGACGGTGAGAATCGCGCGCGCGCCGGCCAGCGCAAACGCCTGGGCCACAAAATTATATTGGCCGCCGACGCCGCTGACCACCTGCCCGTCTTCGAGACCGTCGGAAACGGCGGCTCCCATCAGGGTCGCCATCATCGCATTGTTGACAAAACGGGCGTCGACCCGGGCGCGCCGCTTGGCGGCTTCGTCGCCATAGAGCTCGTTGGTAAAGGACACCGGCATCATCTGGATCCGGGCGAGCCGATCCGGCGCCATCTCCCGCAGCGCGCGATAAAAGGATCTCGGCCCGAGGAAGAACGCGCCATGCAGCGCCACGCCATCGACTTCGCGCTTGAGAATGTCGGCCTCGATCAGGCCGATAAACGCCTCGGTCAGCATCTCGCTGACGCCGTAGAGACCCTTTTCGAACGTTGCAGTTTCCAGCGCCGAAGGCTCCGCTCCGGGCGAAAGCCGCTGCATGATCTCGCGAAAGCGCGCAGGCTCGCGATGACGCACGATCAAGCCTTGCGCCAGCGCGTCGCCGATCTGGCCGATGCCGATCTGCAGCGTGCCGCCGTCGCGCACCAGGCCCGCAGTGTGCAGCCCAATCGCGTATTTGGTGTCGCTGACCGGCTCGGCCGGCGGCGCGAACAGCGGAAAATCGGTCTCGGGACTGTCGAGCACCGCGTCGAACTCCGAGGCCGCAAGGTCCCCCGCCCCCGGCATGAACGGCAGTTCGGAATTGACCTGCCCGTACACCTTGAACGCGGCGCGACCCTCGGCGCGGGCGCGCAGCAGATCCAGCGACGTGTCGGTGTTGCAGCTCAGGCTGTAGCGGGTCTCGCCATCGACGACGCGCTTTGCCACCAGCTGCATGACGACGTTCAGCCCGCGCGCCAGCAGATAGGACGACGCATGGGTGTAATTGGCGGAAATATAACGCTGCTGCGCGAACGGCGCGTGCAGCCATTTTCCCGCCAGGAAGAAGAACTCGATCACGCTGATATTGGGCGGCAGCGCCCCTGCATGCAGCGCCCCGGCGTAGGTCAGATCGGGATAGCCGCCGAACAGCCGGTCGATGACGGGCGCAATGAAGCGCCGCTCCAGCAAGCTCTTGGGCCTCGGCTTTTCCAGCGTCAGCGCGGTGAAGAAGGTCAGCTTGATGGCGCGGTCGGCGGCAGCGCGCGCGTAGAGCGCGTTGGCGATGTGGTTGGCCTTGCCGAGCCCGAGCGGCAACCCGACCACGAGGTTGGTGCCGACATCGCGGATGATGTCCTCCGCGAGGTCATCGGGGTCGGTGAATATTTTCGGCATCGGGTTTCCATCGGGAACATTACCAGCCGGCACCGCCGGCCGGTTCACAGATTCGAGCTCTGAACCTAGTATATTTCCGTCAGTCCATCCTGGCTGCGGGACGCGGACCGCCCCGCAAGATCTCCTCCATGGCCCTGACATTCGCCGAACCCGCGCCCTTGCGCCAGATCAGGACGGTCTGCGCGCCATTTTCGGTTCGTGCCAGCGAATGCACGCTCAACCGCTTGCGCTCCGGAAACGTCGTCAGCACGCTCTTCGGGATCAGCGATATCCCCATGCCGGCCACGACGCATCCCAGGATCGCATGATAGGACGCGAGTTCGATGGTGCGCTCCGGCATCTGCTGACGCCTTGCATACCAGTCCTCGAGCCGTTTGCGGTGCGGGCAGCCGTGCTCGAACACCAGCACGGTGCGTGGCAGACTGCCCTTTTTGCCGATCGGCGGATGATTGGCGGGCGCGACGATCACCAGTTCCTCGTCAAAGGCGAAAATCTTCTCGAACGGCGCCTCCGCAATCGGCTCGGCAACCAGGGCGGCGTCGAGATCGCCGGCCAGGATCGCGCTTCCCAGCACCACCGGGTTGCCGGTGCGCAGTTCCAGTACGACCCCGGGATGCCTGCGGTGATACTCGCTCAGCAGCCCCGGCAGCCTGACCGCCGCCGTGCTCTCCATCGCACCGAGCCGGAAGGTGCCGCGCGGCCTTGCGTCCAGCACGGCGCCGCGCGCTTCGTCGGCCAGCGCAAGCAGGCGCTCGGCATAGCCGAGCAATACCTGACCGGCCGGCGCGAGGTGAAGCCGCTTGCCCTCGCGAATGAACAGCGCGACGGACAAATCCTCCTCGAGCTGCCGGATCCTCGTCGTGACGTTGGACTGCACGCGATGCAGCCGTTCGGCCGCGCGCGTCACGCTGCCTTCGCGCACCACGGCGCTGAAAATCTGGAGATCCGACAGGTCCATACATCTCTCCACAAGATCAAATGTATCATAATTATTCATTTTATAGGATTGACCATCCCGCGTAAAGACCACGGAGACGCGATGGTTGGCCATCGCGGTCGACGCGAAGCCACAACAGGAGAACGACATGTCGAGGGCTTATTGGATCGTGCGGGTCTCGGTTCGCGATGAGCAGCGATATCCCGAATACCTTGCCGCGGCTGGTCCTGCCTTTCAGAATTTCGGAGCCAGGTTCGTGGTGCGCGGCGGCGCATTCGAAACCATGGAAGGCGACGCCCGCGGCCGAAACGTCGTGGTCGAGTTCAAGGACCGCGCGACCGCGCTGGCCTGCTATCACAGTCCGGAATATCAGAGCGCGAAGGTGATCCGGCAGAGATATGCGGACGCCGATTTCATCATCATTGACGGGGCCGCCTGAGGCGACCGCGTTGCCGACGGCAAACCTCCACCCTTCAGGGAGATCGATATGCTGACGCTGTATTACGCTGCGCACACCTGTTCACTGGCGTCCCATATCGCGCTGGAGGATGCCGGCGCCGACTACACGACGGTCCGGATCAGCCTCGCCAACGACGAGCAGCGCCAGCCGGAATATCTGGCCATCAATCCGAAGGGCCGGGTTCCGGCGCTGGTGACCGGTCGGGGCATCCTGACCGAGACGCCCGCGATGCTGGCCTTCATCGCGCAGAGCTTTCCGCTGGCAAGGCTGGCCCCGCTGGATGATCCCTTCCTGTTCGCGCAGGTGCAGGCCTTTAACCTCTATCTGTGCTCGACGCTGCATGTGGCCCATTCCCACCGCATGCGCGGTCATCGCTGGGCTGATGATCCCCAGGCGATCGAGGCGATGCAGCGCAAGGTGCCGCAGTCCGTAGCGGCATGCTACGAGTTGATTGAGCATGGAATGCTGGGGGCGCCCTGGGTGATGGGCGAAACCTACACGATCTGCGATCCCTACCTGTTCACCATGGCGCAGTGGCTGGAAGGCGACGGCGTGGATCCCTCGCGATTTCCCAAAGTAATGGAGCACCGGCGCCGGATGTCCGAACGGCTGCAAGTTCAAAGGGCTATTGCAGTGGAACTTGCTTGATGTCGGCGTGTGACGAACCGGCAACAGCAAAGCACTGAATCAAGTTTCGGTGCGCGACTGTTTGTCTGTAGCGGCGGCTGCCTCTAAACAGTAAACACCAAGGCGTCGGCGGGGGCGGACGACCGGAAGTGTTTGCGGGATCATATGGTTGGGCGTGCCGCTAAAGCAGACCACGTAACAAGGCGCGTGCTTCGATCGGGCATTTGTCTTGGCGTGATGGTTTGCGTCGGATTTGCGGCTTCGGCAGCCCGCAGCGAAAACCTACCCGAGGCCCTGGCCAAGGCCTACCAGACCAATCCGCAGCTCAATGCCGAACGGGCGCGGCAACGCGCCACGGACGAGAACGTCCCCCAGGCGCTGGCAGGCTACCGGCCGCAGATTGTCGCCAGTCTCAGCGCCGGGCTGCAGGCGGTACGCGACCTGCTGCCGGGCAACACGTTCCAGTCGGCTACCCTGAAGCCATGGACCGTCGGGGTGACGGTGACGCAAACCCTGTTCAACGGTTTCAAGACCGCCAACAGCGTCCGCGTCGCGGAACTGCAGGTGCAGGCCGGACGCGAAGCCCTGCGCAATGTCGGCCAGGGTGTGCTGCTCGACGCCGTCACCGCCTATACCAACGTGCTGGCCAATCAGTCGCTGGTCGAGGCGCAGCGCGTCAACGTCGCGTTCCTGCAGGAAACGCAGGGTATCGTCCAGAAACGACTCAATGCCGGCGACGTGACGCCGACCGATACCGCGCAGGCGGAGGCGAGACTCAGCCGCGGGCGCGCGGATCTCAATGCGGCCGAGGTCAATCTGGCGATCAGCCAGGCGACCTATGCCCAGGTGATCGGCAATCCGCCGTCGCAGCTGCGGCCCGCCGAAACCGTGGACCGCTATTTGCCGCGCAGCCGCGATGACGCGACCGGCCTCGCCTTCAGGCAGCATCCGGCGGTGCTGGCCGCGGCCTTCGACGTCGACGTCGCCTCCACCACCATCCGCGTCGCCGAGAGCAGCCTGCTGCCGACTGTCACCTTGCAAGGCAGCGTCAGCCGCAGCCGGGACGGCGATCCCACGCTGGGCACGTTCGGGACCGATCAGGCCTCCGTGGTCGGCCAGCTCAATGCGCCGATCTATGACGGCGGCACCGGCGCCTCGCAGACCCGGCAGTCCAAGGAACTGGCGGCGCAAAGCCGGCTGGTGCTCGACCACATCCGCAACCAGGCGCGCACCGCGGCGGTCGGCGCGTGGGTCTCCCATGAAGGCGCCAAGGTCGCGGTAGCCGCTTCCGAAGCCGAAGTGCGCGCCGCAACGGTCGCGCTGCAGGGCGTCGGCAGGGAAGCGCAAGGCGGCCAGCGCACCACGCTCGATGTGCTGAACTCGCAGCAGGATCTGACGCTGGCAAAGGCGCGGCTGATCGGCGCCCAGCGCGAGCGGGTCATCGCCTCCTATACGCTGCTCAGCGCCATCGGCAAGCTCGACGTCAAGACGCTGGGGCTCAACACGCCGGATTATCTGCCGGAAGTGCACTACCATCAGGTGCGCGACGCCTGGCACGGCCTGCGTACGCCGTCGGGGCAGTGAAACGACAGGCTGGCGCCATGAGAAGTCGCCGCATTCATATCACCGGAGCGTCAGGCGCGGGCGTCAGCCGTCTGGGCCGCGCATTGGTCAATGCGCTTTCTATCCCGCACCACGACACCGATGATTATTTCTGGCAGCCCACGTCGCCGCCCTACCAGAAAATGCGCGAGCCTGCCGATCGGCTCCGGCTGATGCACGAGATGTTTCTGCCGCGCACGGAATGGGCGCTGAGCGGATCGCTCACGGGCTGGGGCGATGCCATCATTCCCGCCTTCGATCTGGTGGTCTTCCTGACCACGCCGAGGGAGATCCGGCTGCGGCGCCTGCGGGCCCGTGAGGCCACCCGATACGGGGCGGCCGCGGTCGCGCCCGGCGGCTGGCGCCACAAGGAAACCGAAGAATTCCTTGAATGGGCGTCGCAGTATGACGACGTCGATCTCGCCAGTCGCAGCCTCGCCAAGCATCAGGCATGGCTTGCGGCATTGCCCTGCCCTGTTCTGCGTCTCGATGGATCGCGGCCGTTGTCTGAGCTGGTTGCGGAAGTCAGCCATGCCATTGCTTCCGCGCGTTAACCGCGCGCTGATCATGTCAGGTATTTTTCACCGCGGGGTTGGCGGCGGTCGCTAGACTCGCGCGACGGATCGGGATTCCATCGATTCGCAGTACCGCACCGTCCTGCGAGGCCCCTGTGATCGTCAAAATCCTGCGCTGGTCGATAACGACCTTGCTCGTTCTCCTGCTGCTGGCGCTCGCGGCGATGGCCACTTTCTGGGTAGCGGCTTCGACTCGCGAAACAGCCTTGCGCGACGAACTGGCGCCATCGACCGGCCGTCTGGTGCCGACCGGCTCCGGCCGGGTTTTCGTGCAGGAGAAAGGTCCCGCCGACGGCATTCCCGTCGTGCTGTTTCACGGCACCGCGGCGTGGAGCGAATTATGGCGCCGTACCATCGATGCGCTTGCCGCAGCCGAATTCCGCGTCATCGCGCTCGATCTCCCGCCCTTCGGCTTTTCCGACCGGCCCGGAAGTTATACCCGTCGCGACCAGGCCGCGCGCGTCAACGATGTGCTCGATCAGCTCAAGGCTGCTCCAGCCATCATCATCGGCCATTCCTTTGGCGCGGGTGCCGCGACCGAACTCGTGATGCGATACCCTGATCGGGTCCGTGCGCTGGTGCTGGTCGATGCGGCGCTTGGCCTGACGTCGCCGCCGTCGGAACCGTCGCTGCTGCTCCGGCCGCAGGGAATCCGCGAAATTCTGGTTTCGCTGACGATCACCAATCCGCTGGCGACCAAGGTTCTGCTGCAATCGCTGATCAAGAAGAAGGAGCGTGCGCTGCCGGAATACATCGAGATCCTGCAGCGGCCGACCAGCTTGCGCAACAGCACCCCGGATATCGCTCGCTGGCTGTACTACTTCGCCGGCGACGACCGCACTGCCGACAGTGCCGACCGCAGCGCCTATCCGCGCCTGACTATCCCGGTGGCGATCCTGTGGGGCGACAAGGATTCCACCACCCCGCTGGAACAGGCCCACGACCTGCAGACGCTGCTGCCGCGGGCGGCGTTGACCGTGCTGCCAGGTCTTGGTCACATTCCGCAGATCGAGGACCCCGAGGCCTTCAACTCCGCTTTACTCACGGCGCTCGGGAAGCTGTAAACTCGCGAGCACAGATTCGGGCTGGCTGGAGACAACAATGGACATCATCAGGTGGTGCGCCTGGGGCTACGCGGCGCTGCTCGGCTTCGTGATCCTCACCGGATACATCCCCGCTTTCATCGACGCCAACGACATGATCTTCGGCCTGTTCCGCCGCACCTGGTATGCCGACGGACTGCACCTGGTCTCGGCGCTGTGGGCGGCGACGGTGGCATGGACCTCGCGCCGCG
>NZ_JAURXB010000201.1 GCF_030654605.1 Bradyrhizobium sp. | reverse complement strand
CGTCTCACCGAAATCGTATCGGCCAACCTCAAATCCGCTTCCCCACTGCCGATGTTACTGAAGGTCGGAGACAACGTTGATGCGACCCACGACCTGATCGTGAAGGTCTTTGCCCACAACGGGATCATCTACATCGGCCTTCACATGCTCTGCCCCAATCCGGAATTGAAGTGACGGCCGAGGCCCGAATAGACCGGTTGGCGGCTGGGGATTGATATCCCTCCGCGCCCCAGATCCAGCCCTTGCGCCTATTTAAAATTGTTCGCTTAATTATCGCATCCTTGGCGAGCAACCATTTGAAAGGCCCCGATATAACCGGGGCCTTTCTTGCCGTGCGCGGTCCGCGAGGGTATAAATTACGGCACGGCGGATCATTGCTCTTGTCAAAGCCTTGCATTCAGCAGGATCCGCCGTTGATGGGCAAAGTATCAGATGGTCGCGACCGGCGTACCTCAAGACAAGACGGGCGAAGCTCGCGAGGTTCCGAGCAGCAAATTATCGGTGCTGCGCAAGCATCCGATCTTCTGCGATCTTGAACCCGAGGCGTTCGACCAGCTCTGCCGTTACGCCAAGCACTCCACGTTGAAGCGGGGCGCCACGATCTTTTCCAAGGGCGATCCCGGCACCAGCATGTTTGCGGTGATCAGCGGTACCGTCAAGATCAGCACCTCCTCCGTCGACGGCCGCAGCGCGATTTTGAATTTGATCGGCGCCGGCGAGATCTTCGGGGAAATAACGGTGCTGGACGGGCAGGTCAGGTCCGCCGACGCCACGGCAAATACCAGCTGCGAGCTTTTCATCATCGACCGCCGCGAATTCATTCCGTTTCTGAGAAGCCAGCCGGCGCTGGCGATGAAGTTCATCGAGCTGTTATGCACGCGCCTGCGCCGGACCAGCGAACAGGTCGAACAGATCATCCTGCAAAACCTGCCAGGCCGGCTGGCCAGCGCGCTCCTTCGTCTCACCGAAAAACACAAGCTTGCGCCCGGCGGCCGGACCATCGCCGTGACCCAGCAGGAAATCAGCGAAATGGTCGGCATGACCCGGGAAAGCATCAACAAGCAGTTGCGGGTCTGGGCCGATCGGAAATGGGTGCGCCTCGAACACGGCGCCATCGTCGTGCTGAGTGCCGAACCGCTGCAGGCGATGGCCGAGGCGGGATCAGGCGACAACGGCGATTAGCTGGCGCCGTTGTGACGGTGGCGAATCCGCCGCATCGACCACGACAAGGCCCTGAAGGCTTTGCCGCGGCTCGCCGGTTAGCGACGCGCCGCAGCTTTACCCATCGATGATGGCGACCGCCCGGGTCCATCCCGCCGAGGCACGCTCGATCTTGACCGGGAAACACGACACGGTGAATCCGGTCGACGGCAGTTGCTCGAGGTTGTGCAGCTTTTCGATATGGCAATAGCCGATGTGTCGCCCGGCCTTGTGGCCTTCCCAGATCAGGCTGGCGTCCCTGGTCTCCGCGTATTTCTTCGCGGTATGGATGAATGGCGCATCCCAGCTCCAGCCGTCGATGCCGGTCAGCCGCACGCCGCGCTCGAGCAGATACATCGTCGCCTCATAGCCCATGCCGCAACCTGACGTGACGTAATCCTGCCGGCCGTATTTGATCCCGGCAGAGGTGTTGACCACGACGATTTCCAGCGGCGAGAGGGTGTGGCCGATGCGCTTCAGCTCGTTTTCAACATCTTTTGCCGTTGCGACATAGCCGTCCGGCAAATGCCGGAAATCCAGCTTCACGCCGGGTTGCAGGCACCATTCCAGCGGCACTTCATCGATGGTCCACGAGCGCTCGCCATGGTTCATGGTGGGATGAAAGTGCCAGGGCGCATCGAGATGGGTGCCGTTGTGGGTGGAGAGCTGTACCTGCTCGACCGCCCAGCCTTGACCGTCCGGCAGATCCTCGGCCTTCAGCCCGTCGAAGAACTGCAGCATGCGCGGCAGGCCCTGCTGGTGATCGATGTACTGGATGGTGGGATGTCCACCGGGCGGGTCGGCCGGCACGTCGTTTTGCAGCGGCACGGAAATGTCGATCAGTCGTCTGGCCATAGGCGTTTCCTCGAAGAGTTTTAATGTTTTTATCGATGTATCAAGCCTCAGGCGTCCTGCCGCTCGACCTTGTTTTTCAGAATTCCGATCTTTTCGACCTCGAGTTCGATGCTGTCGCCGTGTTCGAGATACCAGCCGAGTTCAAGCCCGCAGCCGTTGCCGACGGTGCCTGACCCGATGAATTCGCCGGGCATCAGGGTTTCATCCCTGGTGACGTGGGCAATGATCTCCTCGAACGAAAACAGCATTCCTTCGGTAACGCCCTGCGATCGCATCTTGCCGTTGACGCGGGCTTCCATCCTGAGTTTGTAGGGGTCGCCGATCTCGTCCGGCGTGACGATCCACGGTCCCATGACGTTGCCGCCGTCGAAGCTCTTGCCCTTGGCCGGGCCGAGCCGTCCTTCCATCTCGATGCGCTGGGCATCGCGCGCCGAGAAATCGTTGAAGATGGTGTAGCCGAAGATGTGGTCCGCGGCCTTCGAGGCCGGGATATTGGCGCCCTTGTTCCTGGTAACGATGCCGAACTCGAGTTCGTAATCCATCACCTTGCTGTAGCGCGGCCACTTCACCGTGGTGTTGGTTCCGCGTACGCTGAAGCGGTTGGTGAAGTAGTAGATCGGTTGCTTGCGGTAGACCTCGGGCAGTTCGCCAAGCGGTTCGGCGTCGATCCGCGCCAGCTCCGCCATGTCGTTCTTGGCGCGCGCCGCGAGCTTGAGCTGGCCGCGCGGAGCCTGCAGAATGTGCAGTGGAAACGACATGCCGTCGCGCATTTGCCGCGGCTCGGGGATCGGCGCCAGGATCTCGGCAGCGGCGACATTTTCGGACAAGCTTTCATCCTTGCCGCTCTTGTCGAACAACGTCCGGGCCTGGTCCAGGGCCGGGGAGCCCGCATCGATCAGCGACAGCATCGACGCGAAGGCCGGATTGGATTTGCCCTCCCGGTCCGCAGCCGCTGCCAGGTCGAACAGCCGGGAGTCATCACGGTGGACCAGACCGATCTTTTCCCGGCCGCCGGATCGAAATGTCGCAAGTTTCACCGCTGTCTCCCCTTGTGGTTTCACAAAATATATGATCATTAAAAATATCGATAAACAAGAGGCGATGGAAAATATCGCAATCGGGAGGCGATCCATGACCAGATTCCTGGCGGCAGTGAGTTTTGCGGCGCTTCTGGCCGCCGGCCCTGCACAAGCACAGACCAAAATCCAGATCGGCTGCACCGCGACTTCCGACTGCGCTTCGGCCATGGTCGCGATCGACGAGGGCATCTTCAAGAAACATGGGCTCGATGCCGAAATGGTGTTGATTGGCATCAATTCGAACATTCCGGCCGCGATCCTCTCCAACTCGATCCACATCGGAGGGCCAACCTCCACCGTGTTCCTGCAGGCAGCCGATGGCGGCCTCGACCTGGTAGCGCTTGCGGGTGCGAGCGTGATGAGTCCAACCACGAACGGCAATGTCAGCGCGTTCGTCCGCAATGGTATCGTCATCAACGAGCCAAAGGATTTCATCGGCAAGAAGGTCGGTGCGCCCGGGCTCGGAGCGTTCCTGCATGTCCTGTTCGTGAAATGGCTGGTTGAGAAGGGCGTTGATCCCAAGAAAGTCAATTTTGTCGAGGTGACGTTCCCGACCATGATGGATATCGTGAAGTCGGGCAGTGTCGATGCCGTCCTGACGGCTGAGCCGTTCGTGACCCGGATGACAAATGCCGGACTGGGCTCGGTCGGCGCCCGCTATGCAGTTGAACTCGCGCGGACCGAACCGATCATTTTCTACGCCGCCTCGCGCGAATGGGCGGAGAAGAATCCCGACACCATCAAGAAATTCCGCGCGGCGATTGCCGAAGCTGCCCCCATCGTCAACAACGACCGGGAAAAAGCCTCCGCCTCGATTCAAAAATTCACCAAGCAGCCCATCGAACTGGTCAAGGCCACGCCGCCGAACCGGTCGGAACCGATCCTCAAGGCGGAGCAGCTGGCGTGGTGGATCGACATCATGGCGTCGCAGAAAATGTTGCAGAGCAAGCTCGACCTCAACAAGCTGATCCTGAAATAGAACAGGGCATGACATCGGCGGTGCAAAGCGGTTCAGGAGAGGTGTCCGGTTCGGACACCTTGAGCGAGCGCGCGGCCAGCCTGGTGCAGCGCGACATCATTGCCGGCGATCTCGCACCTGGCGCGCGCCTTGGAATCGTTGATCTGGTCCAGCGCTACGACATCGGCGCCACGCCGCTGCGCGAGGGCCTGTCCCGGCTCATTTCCAGGGGACTGATCGTCGGAATCGGCCAGCGCGGTTTCCGGGTGGCCGATGTCAGCCGCGAGGATCTGCAAGACATTACGCAGATGCGGACGGTGGTCGAGATCGAGGCGCTGCGGCTTGCGATGACGCATGGCGACGATGTCTGGGAAGCGGGAATTGTCAGCGCGCTGCATCAAATGCGCCGGCACATTCAACGAACCGGCGACAGGTTTCGCGAGGGGGCGCCGGAGTTCGACGCCTTGCACAAGGCATTTCACACCGCGCTGCTGGCGGCTTGCGGCTCGCGACGGTTGCTGACGGCGCATTCGGATCTCTATGATCAGGCCTACCGGTATCGCCGGGTCATGATGCGCGGCCTGGGCAGCGGCAAGGATTTTGTCGCAGCCCATCAGAAGCTGGCGGATCTGGTTCTTGCGCGCAATGACGATGGCGCACAAACCATGCTCAGGTCCCATTTGGGCTCAACGCTCAATTACGTCTATCCGCCGGCCAAGGGGGGCTAGTCGTGAACAGGATTGCTGCCGTAAATCAAAGCGCGAACGGCCCTCGTCCCGGGCGGGCTCAGATCGCATTTTCCGGCGTCACGCTCAATCTCGGCGGCAAGGCAATCCTGGAAAATATCAGCCTTGACGTGAAGCCGGGTGAATTCCTCTGCATCATCGGCGCGTCGGGCTGCGGCAAGACCACCGCGCTGCGGCTTGCGGCCGGATTGTATCAGCCGACCAGCGGTACCGTGGCCTTCGACGGCAAGCCGATGCTGGCGCCGCGGCGCGATATTGCCATCGTCTTTCAGGACTACGGCAAGGCGCTGCTGCCATGGCGAACCGCCTCCGGCAACGTGTCGCTGGCGCTGGAGGCGTCCGGCATGGCCGCCTCGCAGCGCGCCGCCCGCATCGACGAATTGCTGAAAAAGGTCGGATTGCCCAACCACGCCGGAAAATATCCGGCGGAAATGTCCGGCGGCATGCAGCAGCGCCTGCAGATCGCGCGCTGTCTCGCGCAGGAGCCCAAAGCGCTATTGATGGACGAGCCGTTCGGCGCGCTCGATGCGATGACGCGTCAGGGGCTGCAGGACGAAGTCCTGTCGCTGGTTCGTGCCAGCGATGCCACGGTCGTGTTCGTCACCCACGATCTGGAAGAGGCGATCTATCTGGGCGATCGTGTCATAGGCCTGTTGCCGCATCCCGGCCGCATCGGTATCGAGCTCAAGATAGATCTGCCGCGGCCTCGCGACCAGCTGACGACACGCGAAAACCCCGAATTCCTGCGGCTGCGCCGCGAACTGTTCGATTTCATCAAGGCGTCGGAAGCATGATCCCGGAGCGCATCAAGGCGCTGCTGCTTCCGATCACGATCCTGGCCATATTGGAGATCTGGGCCCGGGCGGTTCATCTGCAAAGCGACTCGCTGGCGCCGCCGAGCGCCATTGCCGCGGCCCTTGTCGAGGCATTCCAGGACGGCTCCATGCTGACTGCGACACGGGATACGCTGATCTCGGCGTTCGCCGGGCTCTCGATCGGTGGGGCCGTCGGCCTTGCCTTCGGTATTGCGCTTGGCATTTTTCACATCTTCGACCGCCTGATGGAAGTCACCATCGAGGCGATCCGGCCCATCCCGTCCATCGCGCTGTTGCCGATCGCGCTGATCGCGCTGGGTTTCGGCTATCGCATGGAGATCGTGATCGTCGCATTCGCATGCGTCTGGCCGATCCTGATTCTGACCCGCGCGGCCGTCGGCGGCATTGAGCCGCGTTTGATGGAGGTATCGCGCGCTCTGCGTTTGTCACCAACGGACCGGGTTCGCAAGATCATCATTCCGGCGGCGCTGCCGCGGATTTTTCTGGCGTTCCGCCTCGCCGCAGGCATCGCGCTGATCGTCGCCGTCACGGTCGAGATCGCGATCAATCCGATCGGGCTGGGTGCTGCGATCATGACCGCGCAGCAGGCGCTGCGGCCGGACCTGATGCTGGCCTATCTGTTCTGGATCGGCCTGATCGGCTACTTTCTGAACACCGGTCTCATGGTCGCGCAACGCCATTTGTTCGGGCGCGCGGCGCTGGTTGGAGATTCGGCATGAACCGCTCCGTGCTGTACTGGCGCGCCGCCAGCTTCGCCGTCGCCGCGGGCTTTGTCGCGTTGTGGCAGCTGATTGCCGATCAGCGGCTGGTATCGCCGGTGTTCCTGCCGGGACCGGATCGCGCCTGGGCATCGCTGGTACGGGGATTTGCCAGCGGCGACCTCCTGGACAAGCTGCTCGGGACCCTGGAACACATGGCCTATGGCTGGTTCGTGGCATCCATCGCGGGCATCGCGCTTGGCGCGATGATCGGGTCGTCACGCACGATGCGAAGTTACGTCGCGCCGTCGCTGGAATTCCTGAGGCCGCTGCCGGTATCTGCCGTTATTCCGGTCGCGATTGCGATGTTCGGGTTGACCCAGAGCATGGCGCTGTTCGTGATCGCGTTCGGCGCAATCTGGCCGATGCTGCTGGCAACCATTCACGGCTTCGCGGCCGTCGAGCCGCGGCTCTACGAGGTGGCGCGGTCGCTGCACATGTCGCGGTTGGCGATCATTTTCAAGATCGCGTTGCCGTCGGCAAGTCCCGACATCCTGGCGGGCATGCGGTTGAGCGTGACCGTGGCGCTGATCCTGTCCGTGGTCTGCGAAATTCTCGCCGGCCTCGACGGCCTCGGACACTGGGTGTTGCTGTCGGCCCGGTCGTTCCGCTCGGCAGACCTGTTTGCCGGCGTGATCCTGCTCGGCGTCATCGGCTATCTGACCGCGCTCGCGATGTCGATGGTCGAGAGGCGGCTGTTGAAATGGCGGTCGAGCGGCCATTGAACACCGTCTGCGCGACGTTACGGCCTGGCGTCAATGAAGCCGGCGCGTGTTCGCACCTCGCGTTGACCGGCGCCAATCAACAGATCGATCAGGCCCTGCGCCTGCGGCGCATGAGCGGCCCGAGTGGCCACCGCTGCCGTGTACATCGTCGAGAGGTCGCAGCCCCGGGGCAGTGAGCCCGATAAAGCCACGCCTTTGGTGCTGATGATCTCGGTCGATTGCGTGCAGCCGATCGGCCTGAGCGCGTCGGTTTCGGCCAGTTGGCGCATCGCGGTCGCGCCGTTCGGAAAGATTCGGAGCCGGCTCGCCACCTCGCCGGCGATGCCGAGTTGCTGCAGAATCTTCGCCACGTGGATTCCGGCGGTAGACGCCTTGATATCGGGAACGAAGATCGCGTCCGCTGCGCGCAACGCATCGCGCAGCCCCGCCTCATCATTGACCTTGACCAAGGAATCGCCGGTGCGGACGGCGACCGCGGTCTCCACCATGCCAATGTCGGCGATGGAAGCGGGGACCACCCAACGCTCTTCCGCCAGCCTGGCGATAATCGCCGCCGTCAGAATAATGATGTCGGCCTTGGTGCCCGAGCGCAATTTGTCGGCCATGGCGCCGACCGCGCCGAACTCACCCGTTATGTCGAGGCCGGTCTGCGCCTTGAATTGTGGCGCAAGACTGGCGATCAGGCCCTGCGCCGCGCCGCCGCTCAGGATGTTCAACGCCGTCATGAGCTCAATTCCATTGCGGCGATCAGGCTGTCGCGTGTGATCGGCAGGTTGCGGACGCGCACGCCAAGCCCATCGAACACGGCGTTGGCGATCGCTGCTGTGACCGGGCCGTGTGCCGCTTCACCGGCGCCGAGGGGGTAACTGTCGGGCCGCTGGATCAGCTCGACCTGTACGTCGGGCACTTCGCTGAAGCGAAGGATCGGATAAGCTCCCCAGGTGGTGCTGGTGATGCGCTGCCGGTCGAAGCGGACGCGCTCCTTCAAGACCCAGCTGGTGGCCTGGATCGCGCCGCCTTCGATCTGGTTGATCACCCCGTCCGGATTGATCGCTTCGCCGACATCGACCGCGATAGTCAAGCGCCTGACGCGGATGTCCTCGGCCCCCTCGACCTCGGCGATAACAGCACAATAGGCGCCGGTGTTCTTGTAGCGCGCAAAGCCGAGGCCGTAGCCTGTGCCGGCCTGCTTGTCCGGCTCCCACTTCGCACGTTTCGCGGCGGCGCGGATCACGTCCTTGGCACGCTCGTCCGACAGATGGCGCAACCGGAAATCGACCGGATTCTCGCCGCGCTCGGCGGCGAGCTCATCGAGAAAACATTCGATCGCGAACACGTTGCCTTGGGCTCCCAACGTCCGCAGCGCGGAGGTTCGGATGGGCATGGTCAGCAGGCGATGACTTTCGATCCGCCAGGCCGGAAAATCATAGAGCGGGATCGAATTGCGATCGGCGCCGCCGCCATTGGCTTGCGGCGGATTGGTGGAGATGGTGCGCGGAAACGGATTTGCCAGCTCGGTTCCAGCCAGCAGCGCCGGTGAAGCTGCGCGTCCGGGCCGTGCGGCATGACCGTTGCTCCAGATCGAGTGATGCCAATTGACGATCTCGTGCTGCGCATCGAGATCGGCCTCGATCTCGATCGCCATCGCCGCTCCGAACGGCGCGTGGGACATCTCGTCCTCGCGCGACCATTGCACACGGACCGGCCGTCCGTCGGCCGCCCTTGCCAGCAACACGGCGTCGAGCGCGACGTCGTCGGCGGCATTGTGCCCGTAGCAGCCGGCGCCCTCCATATGCTCGACCGAGATGTTCCCGGCCGGCAATTTCAGAACCAGCGCGAGATCGGCGCGGAGAAGATAGACCCCCTGGCTGTGGGTCCAGACATGGACCCGGTCCTGCGCGGTCCACTGCGCCATGGCGCAGGACGGCGCGATCGAGGCGTGCGCAATATAGGGACGGGTGTATTGTCGCCGGATTGTCCGCGTCGCTCCGCGGGGCACTGACGCCGTCCTGGTGTCGATCACCGTCGGCTCCGATGGCTGGGCCTTCAGGAACGCAGCCAGTTGGTCTTCGTCGGGAAGCGTGTCATCTGACGACCATGTCGCGCCCTTGCGCAAGGCTTTGACGGCGGCCTGCGCACTATCCTCGGTTTCGCTGACGACCCCCACGAAATTGCCGTCGCGCACGATAGCGACAAGGTCGGTGATGGCGCGCGCGCCATCCTCTTTCAAAGCGGTGAGTTTCGCCGCCGACAGCCCCGATCGCAGCACCCGGCCATGCAGCATCCCGGGGAGCGCGGCATCGTGAATGAAACGGGGGTGCGCGAAAACCTTGTCGGGGATATCCAGCCGCTGAACCGAATGTCCAGCCAGTGAGCGCTGGGCTGACGCCTTGGGCACGGCTCCCGGCGTCGCGTCGCGATCCAGGGAAACCTGCTCGGCGAGCTCCCAGTAGCTGGTCCTGACATTG
>NZ_JAURXB010000141.1 GCF_030654605.1 Bradyrhizobium sp. | reverse complement strand
GCCAGCCCCAACGACAAGTTCGTAGCACTCGATTTTCTGAAGAACGCCAATATCGCGGCCGGCGGGGTGCTGCCGATGTGCCAGGACACCGGCACCGCGATCATCATGGGCAAGAAGGGGTTTCGCGTCATCACCGATGGCGACGACGAGGCCGCGCTCTCGGAGGGCGCGCGCGACGCCTATCTGCGCCGCAACCTGCGCTATTCACAGGTGGCGCCGCTGTCGATGTACGAGGAAAAAAACACCGCCAATAACATGCCGGCGCAGTGCGAGATCTATGCCGAGGGAGATGACGCCTACAAGTTCATGTTCATGGCCAAGGGCGGCGGCTCCGCCAACAAGAGCTTTCTGTTCCAGGCCACGCCGTCGGTTCTGACCAAAGACCGCCTGCTGGCGTTCCTGAAGGAGAAGGTGCTGACGCTCGGCACCGCCGCGTGCCCGCCCTACCACCTCGCCATCGTGATTGGCGGCACCTCGGCCGAGCTCTGCATGAAGACGGTGAAGCTGGCCTCGGCGCGCTACCTCGACGCGCTGCCCACCCATGGCTCGGCTGACGGCAACGCCTTCCGCGATCTGGAGATGGAGCAGGAAATCCTGAAGATGACGCAGTCGCTCGGCGTCGGCGCGCAGTTCGGCGGCAAGTATTTCTGCCATGACGTGCGCGTGATCCGGCTGCCGCGCCATGGCGCGTCGCTGCCGATCGGGCTCGGCGTGTCCTGCTCGGCGGACCGCCAGGTGCTCGGCAAGATCACGAAAGACGGCGTCTATCTCGAGGAGCTCGAACACAACCCCGCGCAGTATCTGCCGGCGGTGGAGCAGGCGCTCGGCGGCGAGGTGGTCAAGATCGATCTCAACCAGCCGATGAAGGATATTCTGGCGACGCTCTCAAAGCATCCGATCAAGACCCGGCTGTCGCTGTCAGGCACCATGATCGTGGCGCGCGATTCCGCCCATGCCAAATTGCGCGAGCGTCTCGACCGAGGCGAGCCGCTGCCGGATTACTTCAAAAATCACCCGGTGTATTACGCGGGTCCCGCCAAGACGCCGGACGGTTATGCCTCCGGCGCGTTCGGCCCGACCACCGCGGGGCGGATGGATTCCTTCGTCGACCAGTTCCAGGCGGCGGGCGGTTCGATGGTGATGGTGGCGAAGGGCAACCGCGCCGTCGCGGTGCGCGAGGCCTGCAAGAAGCATGGCGGCTTCTATCTCGGTTCGGTCGGCGGTTCGGCGGCCAACCTCGCCGAGCACTGCATCA
>NZ_JAURXB010000124.1 GCF_030654605.1 Bradyrhizobium sp. | reverse complement strand
GTATCCGGCAGGACAGCCCGCCGAAGATGGTTTCGGTCGATTACGAACTCATCGTCGACACCGACGAAACCGATCAGCGCCTCGAGCTCCTGCATACGAATGTACGCAAGTACGGCACGATCTCGAATACCGTGGCTGCGGCAACGAAGCTGGAGGGCGTGATCCGGAGGCGGGAGTGATCTTCCCGCTGATTCCCCGACACGCGACGGCCCTCACGACGGCGCCATGGTCTCCTTGACCTTGGCGATCAGCGCGCTGAGCGCGAACGGTTTTGCGAGGAAGGCAAACTGCTCGTTTTCCGGCAGGCTCTTGTCGAAGGCTTCTTCCGCGTAACCCGAGACGAAGATGATCTTGAGGTTGGGATTGCGGATCCGCATCTCCCGCAGCAGCGTCGGGCCGTCCATTTCCGGCATCACCACGTCGGAAACCACGAGGTCGACCGCACCGTTCTTTTCCTCCAGCGCCTCCATCGCCTCGATGCCGTTGGAGGCCTCGATCACGCTGTAGCCGCGCGAGCGCAGGCCGCGGGCATTGAGCGAGCGCAGGCCCTCCTCGTCCTCGACCAGCAGGATGGTGCCCTGCCCGGTCAGGTCGGCGCGCGGCTTTGTCTCTTCCGGCGCGGCCTTGACGGCCGCGGGCTCGGGCTGGACTTCCTGCTCGGCATGATGTCGCGGCAGGAAGATATGAAAAGAAGTGCCCTTGTCGGCCTCCGAGTCGACGTAGACGAAGCCGCCGGTCTGCTTGACGATGCCGTACACCGTCGACAGGCCGAGGCCGGTGCCCTTGCCGACTTCCTTGGTCGAGAAGAACGGCTCGAAGATCTTGTCGACGATATCGGCGGGAATGCCGGTGCCGGTGTCGGCAACATCGATCCGGACGTAATCCGCCGCCGGCATGCCCTTGTAGGCGAGCTGTCCGGATTCCTCCGTCGTCACATTGGCGGTCCGCACCGTCAGCTTGCCACCGTCGGGCATCGCATCGCGGGCGTTGACGGCGAGGTTGACGATCACCTGCTCGAACTGGGAGACGTCGACCTTGACCGGCCACAGGTCGCGGCCATGCACGAGGTCGAGCTTTACTTTCTCGCCGATCAGCCGGCGCAACAGCATGGTGAGATCGGAAAGCGCGTCGCCGAGATCGAGCACCTGCGGCCGCAGCGTCTGGCGGCGCGAGAAGGCCAATAGCTGCCGCACCAGCGTCGCGGCGCGGGTGGCGTTCTGCTTGATCTGCATGATGTCCTGGAACGACGGATCGGTCGGCTTGTGCGCGTTCAGCAGGAAGTCGTTCGCCATCATGATGGCGGACAGCACGTTGTTGAAATCGTGGGCGATGCCGCCAGCGAGCTGGCCGACCATGTCCATCTTCTGCGACTGGTTGATCTGGTTTTCCAGCGTGCGCCGCTCGGTGGTCTCCAGCAAATAGACGATGGCGGCTTCGGTCTCGCGTTCGTTCTCCTCGACCGCGGTGACGAAGAACTGCCCCCAGCGCTCCTTGGGCCCGTCGAGCAACGCCTCGACCGGCGCGATATCGCCCTGCCCTTCGGCCGCCTGGTTGATGGCCGCGATCAGCAAATGGCGGTCGCGCGGATTGACCGCGCGGAAGATCGATTTGCCGGACGCGCCCTCGGAATTCAGGCCCTGCGCCAGCTTGGCGTAGCGGGCATTGGCGCGCACCACCTCGCCGGCTCGGTCCACGGTGGCGATCGCCATCGGGGTATGATCGAAGAAGCGCATGAAGCGGACTTCGGCGGCACGCTGCGGATCGGAATGCTCGTCGCGGGCCCGGCTGATCACCAGCGTGCGCGAGGCGCCGGGCACGCCATCGGCCCCGAACGCCAGCTTGTGGTAGAGCCGGACCGGCATGGTCTTGCCGCCACGCATCCGCAGGTCGATGTCGAACACCTCGGTCTTGACCTCGCCGGGCACCGCCACGATCGAGGTCAGCAGCGAGGCGCCGTCGCCGGACACGATGTCGGTCAGCTTCAGGCCGCCATTGCCGATCTCCGCGAGGTCGTGGTCCAGCCAGTTCGCCAGCGTGGCGTTGACGTAGACGAGGTCACCGCCGGCATTGACAGAGAAGAACCCGCACGGCGCGTGATCGAGATATTCGATGGCGTGCTGCAGTTCCTGGAACACGTCCTCCTGCCGCTCGCGGTCACGGGTGATGTCGGCAATCGACCACACCGCGTATTTTGCCTCGCGCTTGCTGGCGCCGAGCGGGCGGACCCGCATCCGCAGCCAGCGGCCCTGGCTGCCATCGGAGCCGGCGATGCGGACTTCTTCCTGCTGCCGCTTGCCTTCGCGCGCCGCCTTGAGCAGGCGGAACACCGCTTCCGAGACGTCGGGATTGCCGATGAAGACCCGCTCCACCGGGCGCGCGTCCTGCGCGGTCGCAGCCCCCGTCAGCGCCAGATAGGCGGCGTTGGAATAGACCACGTGGCCGCGGGAATCGGTCACCGCAAGCCCGTCATAGGCGTGATCGGCAATCCGGCTCATCACCGGATCGTCGGCGGCGCGATCGGCGAAACGGATGATGCCGGCGGCGAAGGCGAACAGGTTGAACAGCCCGACCATCGCCAGCAGCGCCAGCAGCCCGAGGATATAGGGCTGCGCCTGGGACCGGCCGATGGTCATCAACGCGACCGCGACCGCCACGATCGCAAAGGCCACCAGCAGCACCAGAACGATGCTGCCGTTGCGCCGCGCCGGCTCGTGGGCGGCGAAGGGCTGTGGCGCGGGATCGTGGTCAGGTTCGGCGATCATGCCAGCGGAAAGAGCCTGTCGACATACATGTGACGCGCCTGCGCGCGCTGCCGGGCGCGCTTTTGCCCGCCCGCTCCTGAGTGCCTGAATCGGGCCTGCCAACGCAAGGCCGTCCCATCAGCTATTTCGCCCGCCGCGGTCATTTCCAGCCTGTTCCGGAGCGCCTTCTATCGCCGGTTTCACGCCTGACGGCCGGAAAACCCGCGCTTGAGGCCCATGACGTAGCCGATTATCTCGGCGACCGCATGGTAATGTTCCACCGGGATTTCGTCGTCGACATCCACCGTCGCATGCAGCGCCCTCGCCAGCGGCACGTTCTCCACGATCGGGATGTCGTGCTTGCCGGCGATTTCCCTGATCTTGAGCGCCAGCGAATCGATACCCTTGGCCACGCAGATCGGCGCCGGCATGCCGCGTTCGTAGCGCAGCGCCACCGCGAAGTGGGTCGGGTTGGTGATGATCACGGAGGCCTGGGGTACCGCGGCCATCATCCGCTTCTTCGAGCGCTGCTGCCGCAGTTGCCTGAGCTTGCCCTTGATGTGCGGGTCGCCTTCGGACTGCTTGTACTCCATCTTCATGTCCTGCAGCGACATCTTCTGCCGCTCGAACCAGGTCCGGTACTGAAAGAAGAAGTCCCCGATCGCGACCACCGCGAGCATGGCCACCACGGCGCCCATCAACTGCAGCGTCAGGCTGGTGGTGACGACCATGATCGACGAAACGTCGAACCGCACCATCGATTCCAGGCGATAGCGCTCCGGCCACAGCACCGCCGTCATCACGGCGCCGAGCGCGATCACCTTGAAAAGGCCCTTGACGAAATTCGCAAGTCCCTGCTTGCCGAAGATCCGCTTGAATCCGGCGCCCGGCGAGACCTTGTTGAATTTCGGCTTGATCGACTCGGCCGACCACACCAGCCGGTGCTGGATCATGTTGCCCGCGATCGCCGCAATCGCGAACATCAGGAACGGCACGCCGAGCGCCGCCATCATCGAATATCCGAGGCTCTGCGTCAGCGCCATCAGACCCGCGCCGTCGGTGCGGATCATCCACGAATTGGCCACCAGATTGCGCAGCGGCGCCATGATGCCGCCGCCGATCGATCCGTGAAAGGATGACAGCACCAGCGTGGCGCCGGCGAGCACGAACCAGGTATTGACCTCCTGGCTCTTGGCGACGTCGCCTTTTTCGTGGGCGTCATCCAGACGTTTTTGACTGGGGTCTTCTGTTTTGTCTGAGGAATCATTCTCATCGGACATGGATCAGGCCTTTACCTTGACGGTATCAGCTGATGCATGACGCCGATGAAATATTCCAGGAAGGTTCCCATCATGGTGACGAGGACCAGCGCCAGGATCAGGAAGCCGAAGAGAATCGACAGCGGCACGCCGACGAAATAGACCTGCATCTGCGGCATCAGCCGCGCCAGCACGCCAAGCCCGATATTGAAGACGATACCGAACACCAGGAACGGCGCCGACAACTGGATCCCGATCTTGAAGGCGGCGGTAAAGGCGCGGGTGGCGAGCGAGGCGACATCGCCGCTCGCCATCGCCTCGCCCGGCGCAAAGATCGAATAGCTGTCGTTGAGGGCTGCGATCACCAGATGATGGCTGTCGGTGGCGAACAGCAGCGTCAGGCCGAGAATGGTGAGGAAGTTTCCGATCAGGAGGCCCTGCTGCCCCTGGGTCGGATCGACGGTGGTGACAAATCCGAGGCCGAGCTGCTGGGCGATCACCGATCCCGCGACCTGCAGCGCCGACAGCGTCACCCGAGCGGTGGCGCCGAGCACGATGCCGATGACGATTTCGTGCATCATCAATACCAGCAGCGCGGTGATCGATTGCATGTCGATGTTGTAGGCCGCGCGGTGCAGCGGCAGGATCACCAGCGTCAGCAGCAGCGCGATCGCCAGCTTGATGCGAACCGGAATATTGGCCTCGCCGAGCCCGGGCAACAGCATCACCATCGCGCCGATGCGGGCAAATACCAGCATGAAGGCGGCGGCGAGCGCCGGCAGCAATGAAATGTCGATGCGCATGATTCACGCGCATCATGCCTCAACCGCCTATGATTCGCGACGATATCCGCATCATGTAGCCGTGCAGCGACTCCGACATGAACGGCAGCGCCAGCAGCAGCGTCACGAAGATCGCGAGTATCTTGGGCACGAATACCAGGGTCTGTTCCTGGATCTGGGTCAGCGCCTGGAACAGCGACACCACGACGCCGACCACGAGGCCGACCACCATCAGCGGCGACGACACCACGACGATGGTCCAGATCGCATCGCGCGCCACGTCGAGGGTTTCAGCACCGGTCATGATACGCATTCCATTCAAGGGTAAACTCGTCATTCCGGGGCGATGCGAAGCATCGAACCCGGAAACCCGAGATTCCGGGTCTGGTCCTTCGGACCATCCCGGAATGACGGTGCGAAAAAATCAGATCGGCATCCGCATGATGTCTTCGTAGGACTGGATCATCCGGTCCCGCACCGACACCAGCGTCGAGACCGCGACGTCGGTTTCGGCCACCGCCGTCACCACGTCCATCACGTTGGCCTTGCCCGACGTCATCGCCACGGTCTGCGCGTCGGACTTGCGGCCGGCCTCCATCACGCTGCCGAGCGCCTCCTTGAGCACCGCGCCGAAGGATTGACCGCCGGCGAGTTCGGTGCCCTTGCCGGCGCCAGCGCCGGCGTTCGAGGTCATGCGGGCAAGTGCGGCGTAGGCATTTGCAGCAACTGTGGGTGAAGCCATGGCTTAAGGTTTCCTGTTCAGGCCTTGAGGATGTCGAGCGTGCGTTGAATCATCCGGCGCGTGGCGCTGATGATGTTGAGGTTCGCCTCGTAGGATCGCTGCGCTTCGCGCATGTCGGTCATTTCGACCACCGAATTGACGTTGGGGTATTTGACGTTGCCGGCGGCGTCCGCCGCCGGATTGGAAGGCTCGTATTTGACCCGGAACGCCGATGCGTCGGGCCTGACCCTGCCGAGCGTCACCACCCTGGCATCCAGCGTGCGGTCGAGTTCGGAGGTAAACGTCGGCACCTTGCGGCGATAGGGATCGCCGCCGGCGGTTGCCGCGGTGGAATCCGCGTTGGCGATATTCTCCGAGAGCACCCGCATCCGTCCCGCCTGCGCGCGCAGACCGGAGGTCGCGATGCTCATCGAGCGGCCGAAGTCATTTCCATCGCTTGCCATGATCGCGTTTCCCTAAACTCAGCGCTTGCCGATGGCGGTTTTCAGCAGCCCCAGGCTGCGGGTGTAGAGCGAGGTGGCAGCGGCGTAGTCCATCTGGTTGGCGGAGACCTTGAGCATCTGGTCTTCGAGATTGACGGCGTTGCCGGCGGGTCTGGTTTGGAACCCGGCCCGGCCGTGCCGCGCGAAAGTGTCGCCGCCGCCCGCAGCGGCGATGTGGCTGGTGCTGGTCTGCATCATCGCCAGCGATCCCATCGCCGCGGGGCTGGCGCCCTTGTTGTCGAACTTCGGCTCGACCAGATCGCGCGGCCTGAAATTGGGCGTATCGGAATTGGAGATATTTTCGGCGAGCACCCGCTGGCGCTCCTGGTGCCACTGCATCTTGGTGCGCAACGCCGACAACATCGGAAAATCGTTGATAGCCATCACATCGGCCCCGTTACATCAGGGGCACGGCGCCGCTGAGGTAGGCAGAATTTGCCGTGTGTATGGTTAACAACGGGTTAAAATCGCCTGAGGTAACCGTGGACAACCTGGGATCGCCGGGCGCCGGCGGCGTTCCAGCGCGCATTTTTGCCACGAAAACTGCGTTAACCAACCGTGTGGGGCGCTGAGAAGTCGTTTTGGCTCAAGCGATTCTTGGTTTATTAGAAAGCGTGGGCGGCACTTCTTGCCGTGGGGAGTTAAGAAATACGGCTGATCTTCGGGCTTCCGGTGCCGGAGGTTTGTCCGGTTCCGGTCCGCCGGACGACCGAGATACGTGAAGAAAGCGCTATTGGGGACATAGCATGTCGCAACCACTTCTATTCTTCTTCTCGTTCGTGGCCGTGCTGGCCCTGATCGGCCTCGCCGCCTGGCTGGTACGCCGATTCGCCACCAACCGGCTCGGCGCCAATACCAATCGCGGGCGGATGCCGCGGCTGGCGGTAATCGACGCCGCCGCGGTCGACGGCCGCCGCCGGCTGGTGCTGGTGCGGCGCGACAACATCGAGCATCTCCTGATGATCGGCGGCCCCACGGACATCGTCGTGGAAGCCAATATCGTGCGCGCCATGCCCGGACGGGAACAGGCGCCACGGCCCGCGGTCGGCGGCGGCACCGAGCCGGCGCCCCGGATCGCACCGCTGCCCGATACCAGCTGGAGCGATGCCGAGGCCGCCCGGACCGACATGTTCGACCATGTCGAGCCGCAAATGCCCGAACCGCCGCCGCGGCCGGTTCGCCCCTCGTTTGCCGACGAAGCGCGCCGCCCGGCGCCGCCGCCGATGCCGGAACGACGCCCCGAGCGGGCCGAACGCATCGATCGCACCGACCCGTTGGCCGGCTTCGCGCCCGAGCCGATGGGCGGCCGGCCCGAGCCCCGCCCCGAGTTGCGGCCGGAGCCGATGCCGTCGCGGGTCACCTCGCGCAGCGAGCCCATGATGCCGCGGCCACCACGTCCCGAACCCCCGAAAGCGCCGCCGCGCGCGCCCGAACGGGCCGCCGCACCGCCGCCGCCTGCCCCGCCGCCGCCTCCCCCGGCCCAGTCCAGCGCCGACCAGAATCTCGCGGAGATGGCGCAACGGCTGGAGGCCGCCCTGCGCCGGCCGCCCTCTGAAACCGTGGCGCCCCCGGTGGCGCCCGAGCCGCCGCAAGGCCGCGCCGCGCCGCGCAGCGAGCCGATGCCGCCGCCGGCCAAGAGCGGCTTCGAGAATCTCGAAGACGAGATGGCGTCCTTGCTGGGCCGTCCAAAGAACCCTTCGTGAGGCCGGCGGCCTCCCCGCGTAGAGTTGTTTTACTTCTTGCCACCCTGATAGCCACCGGAGCGCTCACAGCTCCGGCGCTCGCGCAGGACATCAGCATCAACCTCGGCGGCGGTGGCGGCGGCGTCACCGAACGCGCGATCCAGATGATCGCGCTGCTGACGATCCTGTCGGTCGCGCCGTCGATCCTGATCATGATGACGTCGTTCACCCGGATCGTGGTGGTGTTGTCGCTGCTGCGCACCGCCCTGGGTACCGCGACCGCGCCGCCAAACTCCGTCATCATTGCGCTGGCGATGTTCCTGACCGCCTTCGTGATGGGCCCGGTGCTGCAGAAATCCTATGACGACGGCATCAAGCCCCTGATCGCCAACCAGATCGGCATCGAGGACGCGCTGCAAAGGGCGTCGGTGCCGCTGCGCGGCTTCATGCAGAAGAACGTCCGCGAGAAGGATCTCAAGCTGTTCATCGACCTGTCGAAGGAGCCGCCGCCGGCGACGCCCGAAGACCTGTCGCTGCGCATCCTGGTGCCGGCGTTCATGATATCGGAACTGAAGCGCGCCTTCGAGATCGGCTTCCTGCTGTTCCTGCCGTTCCTGATCATCGACCTCGTGGTCGCCTCGGTCCTGATGTCGATGGG
>NZ_JAURXB010000115.1 GCF_030654605.1 Bradyrhizobium sp. | reverse complement strand
AAAGCCCGCGACGCCTCCGCCGCCGCCTCCCGCTGCGCGTACCGCACCGCCACCGCCGCCGACAGCTGCACCACCGCCGGTGCCGCCGAAGCCGCCGGCTGCGCCGAGCGTCGCGCCCGTGAGGCCCATGGACAAGGGCGCGCCGCCTCCCGTGCCGCCGCCGCCCGCGGGCACCAAGCAATTGCCGCCGGTTCAGACCGCGCCGCCGACGCCGCCACCTGCGGCAGGCACCGGTGCAGGCACACCGCCGCCTGGAGGCAGGCCGCCCGGCGCCCCGCCCGCAGCGGGCACGCCGCCCGCTCCAACCACGGTTCCGGGGGCACCACCGGCACGTACCGGGCCGCCTCCAGGTAGCCCCCCTCCCGGTGGACCCGCGCCGACCACCACGCCCGCTCCGGGTGCACCTGCGCCGACAACGACGCCTGCCGCTCCAGGTGCGCCCGCCGCTCCGGGTGCGCCGACTGCTGCGCCTGCCGCAGGTGGACCCGGTGGACAGAGCGCCTTGCCGCCCGGCGCGCCGATGGTTCGTCGCCCGCCGCCAACGGTCAGCGCGCCGATTCCGCCCGCGCCGCCGCCGGACAAGGCCCTGACGCCGATTGCGCCGGGCGCAGCACCTGTGGGAACGAAAACGATGGGAGGTTTCCAAGGCCAACGTCGGGAAAGCCAGGAAGGCGGGCGTACGGTGTTCACCGAGCCCGGCCGGATCATCGTTCGCGATCCCAGTGGCCAGTCGTTCATTCGCCACAACGAGGTGGATCGCTTCCGCTATGGCGCGCGCGACATCAGGACCGAGCGGGTCGGCAACGACACGCGCACCATCGTGATCCGTCCCGATGGTACGCAGATCATCACGGTGAACGATCGCAACGGCCAGTTGCTGCGCCGGATCCGCAGGGATCAGCGCGGCCGCGAGATCATCATCATCGACAACAGCTATCGCGGCCCGCGCGGCATCGGTGGGTTCTATGTCGACCTGGCGCCGCCGATCCTGCGTATTCCGCGGGAGCGCTACATCGTCGAAGCCGACGATGCGTCGCCGGAATTGCTCTACGACACCATGATCGCTCCGCCGGTGGAGCGGCTCGAACGGCGCTACTCGCTGGACGAGATCCGTTACAGCGCCTCGGTGCGGCAACGCATGCCCAGCATCGACATCAACAGCATCAACTTCGAAACCGGATCGTGGGAAATCCCCCCCGATCAGGCAGCGAAGCTGCAGGCGATCGCCGACGGGCTCAATCGCGCCATCGCGGCCAACCCGCGCGCGGTATTCCTGATCGAAGGCCATACCGACAAGGTGGGATCTGACGTCGACAATCTGTCGTTGTCGGATCGTCGCGCCGAGTCGGCGGCCACGCTGCTGACGCAGCAATTCGGCGTGCCGATGGAAAACCTGACCTCGCAGGGCTATGGCGAGCAATATCCGAAAGAGGATACCGACGGGCCGAGCGCCATCAATCGGCGCGTTACGATCCGCAACATCACGCCGCTGCTCAATGGCGGAACAGCATCGCTGCCGCCGCCGCCGCCCGGCACCGCGCCGCCGCGCCGCTAAGGCAAGGCAATCGCAGAAAAAATGGCCGGGAGAAATCCCGGCCATTTTGTTTGGCTATTTGACCATTCAGGCGCTGAGGGCCCGCGGCGGCAGGACGGCTTCGCAGATCGCCTGGACATGACGGTGATCGGTGCCGCAGCAGCCGCCGAGCATGCGCATCGCCGGGAACATGCGCCTGAGATCGCGGTAGCGCCGGCCCAGATCGCGCGGATCGCCCGCATCGAGCGTCGTGGACTCATCCAGCTCCGCATGGCTTCTGGTCGATGCGTTGGCTCTCACGCCGTGGATGCGTCTGACCCAGGGTTCGCTCGCCCGCAGCGCGTTTTCGAAATGCACCGGATGCGCGCAGTTGATCATGTAGTATTCGGGCGCGCCCGAGGTCTCGCGATCCACTGTTTCAATGGCCTCGCGCAACGTCTCGCCGCCCGCCAGGCGGCCGTCGGCTTCCACCGTGAACGAAATCACCGCGGGAATCCGCTGTGCCTTTGCCGCACGCGCGATGCCAACAGCTTCATTGATGCTGTTCAGCGTAAAGGCCGTCACCATGTCGGCGCCGCCCTCGACGAAGGCGGCAATCTGTGCGGCGTGATAGGCCTCGGCCTCCGCCGCATCCATGTTGCCTGCCTTGTAACCGTCACCGCGCGGACCGATCGCGCCGCTGATGACACAGGGCGCCTCCGGCCTTTCCCAATCGGCACGCAGGCCCTCCAGGAACGCGATCGAACGGACATTGATCGCCTTGAGCGCTGCGGCGTCATAGCCGAGCTTGTCGGCCCAATCGGAATTGGCGCGCCATGTCGGGCTGTCGAGCACGAAGCCGGTACCGTGCGCGCGCGCGACCGCTAGATAGGCCTGGTAGTACTGCTTCAGCTTCTGCCGGCCATCCGGACTGTCGAGCAGCACGAAGGCCGCGAAGTGCGGCAGCTCGACACCTTCGTGAAAAATCAGCGTCGTTTCCATGCCGCCGTCGGTGAGAAAAATGCCGCCGCGGCGTTGCGGCAGGTCGTGTCGATATTTTGTCACTGCAATCACTCCGTCATCAATCCGCCCTGTGCCGTCCGTTCGGTCTCACGACGCCGGCCCTGGTCTCGTGCAACTGGTGCTGCATAATGTCGCGGCTTCCTAGCGCACGCGTGGTGCGGCTGAACCTTTGGCTGGAAATTGATACGAAATCATGGGGTTGTACGGCGCGGACGAAGCCACCGCGCGGCTGCGAGCGCAACAATCCGTACCGCGAGTACAGTTTTCCAAGGGCAGTTTTCGGAGTGTTGAATGGGAAAGGGCGAAGCGACGCGGGAGCGGATCCTCGAGGTCGCGGAGGCGGCCGTCCTCGCCAAGGGATTCGGTGCCACCTCGATCGAGGAAGTCATCGCGGAAGCCGGTCTCACCAAGAGCGGCTTCTTCTATCACTTCAGGGACAAGAACGCGCTCGCGCGCGAGATGCTGCGCCGCTACGTCGACACCAATGATCGTCTGTTCGACGACATCTTCGCGCGCGGCCGGCAGCTGTCGGACGATCCGCTGCAGGCGTTCCTGATCTCGCTGAAGCTGCTTGCCGAAGTGATGGCCGACCTGCCGAACGGCCATCCCGGCTGCCTGATTGCCAGCATCTGCTATCAGGAGCGACTGTTCGATCGCGAGGTGCGTGACCTCACCGCGCAGTCGGTGCGGGACTGGAACGCGCGCTTCCGCGGCATCTTCGACGGCATCGCCGCGGTCTATCCGCCGAAGGAAGCGGTCGACCTCGACGATCTCGCCGACATGCTGTCATGCATCGTCGACGGCGCCATCATCCTATCGAAGACGCTGAACGATCCGCGCCGGCTGGAACGCCAGATCCTGATCTTCCGCAGCTGCGTCAAGCTGATGTTCTCGGGACCGACGCTTTCCTGAGAGGCGCCTTGCAGCTCACTGAGCCAGTGCGCTTTCTTCTCCCTCCCCCCGCGAAGCGGTGGGGAGGGGAGAAGGAAGCGCTATGGCCCCGCCGGCGCCAGGCCCAGGGCATCGGCGATGACGCGGAAAATTTCGGTGTTATCCATCGATCCGCGGACCCGCTCGCTACCCGGTCCGGCCGCGGTCAGGATCACGTCTTCTCCGGAATGCACGCTGGCGCGCATCATGGCCGGCAGATTGCCCAAACGCAGCGCGACGCCGGGAACGTCCTTGTATTTCTCATTGGCCCTGAAGGTCCCGGGCGCCTCGCCCTTCACCGTCGGTTCGTTCGGGTCATCGAGCTTCGGGCGGAAGGTTTCGTAGTGATCCGGCAGCGCGGCCGAGAAGATCGCCAGCCTGCGGCTGACATCGACGCGCGACGGATAACCTTCCGCATCCGGATCGGGATAATTCGGAAATCCCGCCTTCTCGTACACGCTGACGCGCTCGCGCAGCGGCACGTTCGGCGTCACGCCCATGTCGTCATTGATGGTGCCGACAAGGCTGTTGGGATGATTGTGATCCGCCACGACCAGGATCAGCGTGTCGTCACCGCGCGTCCGCGCCCAGTCGCGCGCCAGCCGCACCGCATTGTCGAGCATGATGGTGTCGTACACCGCGCGCTCCATGTCCAGCAGATGCGCGTATTTGTCGATCATTCCGGATTCGACCATCAGGAAGAAGCCGGCCTCATTCCGCGACAGCACATCCAATGCGGCCTGGACCTGCTGGGTCAGATCGGGCTGTTCGGGAAACTTGCCAACGCCGCCGCCCTTCAGGAATTTGCGGTCCAGCGCGCCATCCATATTCCCCGTGGCGAACAGGCCGAGCAATTGGCGCGTCTCGGGTTGGGCCGCCAGCGCATTGAGTTCGCCCGCGGTCGTCGCCATCCTGTAGCCGGCCTCGCGAAACCGGGCGACATAATCGATATCGTCCTTGCGCTTCGAGCCGGGCGCATCTTTCGGCAGGAAACTGGCGCTGCCGCCGCCCATCAGGACGTCGGGCCTGGCGGCGAACAACTGCGCGACGATCTCGTCATAGGTGCCGCGGCGGCGGGTGTGCGCGATCATCGCGGCCGGCGTGGCATCCTCGACTTCGGTATTGGTGACGATACCGATGCCGAGGCCGAGCCGGCGCCTGGCCAGACTGGTGATGGTTTCGACCCTGGGGTCGTCGAACGGGCTGATGGTGCGGTCGGCATAGACGCCCATCGCAGCCGAGGCGGTCTTGTGACCGGTGGCATAGGCGCTGGCCGAGTTGGCCGAATCGGTGATGATCGAATCGATGCCTGCGGTCGCCACCATGGCCATATGCGGCATGTCGTCGATCGCCAGTTTGCCGAGGCTCTTGCCTTCCGCGATGCCCTTGGACAACAGCCGCGCGGCGGTGCGATGGGCGGGCGACATGCCGTCGCCGATGAACAGGATGACATTCTTCGCCTTGCGCGGGCCGGTGTCGTAGACCGTCCACGCCAGCTTGCGGCGACGCGTGCCATCGCCGACTTCGACGGTGACGCGGCCGGGCCTGGTCAGCGCGACGTCGCGCAGCAGCAGCGCCGACTGATCCTTGCCGTCCTCGCGCTCGATGAACGTGCCAGCGCGGCCGAACACGGCGGCATAATCCTCGCCATTCACCGTCACCTGCAATTTCGCCGGATCGACGCGATCAGCGAATTCAACCTTGAAGTCGAATTTCGCGCCGGCAAGAATCTCGGCGCGGTCGATCGGGTAGACCGTCTGGGCAAGAACTGATGATCCCGACGCCAGGACCATGAGGGACGCTGCGGCGAAATACTTGATCATGATGGGGCTCCGCGTCAGAGATTGCGGCGCGGCACTGGAGCGACCTCTATCGCAGGGCACGCGCGGCGTCTGTCATGCTACCGGTCGTGAGTGACGGCTCCATTACGCAGGCTCGATGAAGCCCGCGGCATCATCCAAAATTACGCCCGCGCGGTTCAGCCGTTGTCGTTCTTGAGCTTGAGGATGTCGGAACCTTCGCCCATCGATATCAAGCCCGTCTTTGCGTAGAGATTCAGCTTGGCGCGGGTATCGGTGATATCGAGGTTGCGCATAGTCAGCTGGCCGATACGGTCCGCCGGCGTGAACGCCGCATCTTCCACCTTCTCCATGCTCAGCCGTTCCGGCTGATAGGTCAGGTTGGGGCTCTCGGTGTTCAGGATCGAGTAGTCGTTGCCACGGCGCAGCTCGAGCGTCACCTCACCGGTCACCGCGCGAGCCACCCAGCGCTGGGCGGTTTCGCGCAGCGTCAGGGCCTGGGAATCGAACCAGCGCCCCTGGTAGAGCAATCGGCCAAGACGCATGCCGCTGACCCGGTATTGCTCGATGGTGTCTTCATTGTGGATGCCGGTGACCAGGCGTTCGTAGGCGATGTGCAGCAGCGCCATGGCGGGTGCTTCGTAAATGCCGCGGCTCTTGGCCTCGATGATCCGGTTCTCGATCTGGTCGCTCATGCCGAGGCCATGCCGGCCGCCGATGGCGTTGGCTTCGAGGAACAGCGCGACCGGATCGGCAAACGTCTTCCCGTTCAGCGCGACCGGCTGGCCCTCCTCGAACCGCACGGCGACCTTCTCGGCCTTGACCGCACAGTCGTCGCGCCAGAACGGCACGCCCATGATCGGGTTGACGATCTTGATGCCGCTGTCGAGGCTCTCGAGATCCTTCGCCTCGTGGGTGGCGCCGAGCAGATTGCTGTCGGTCGAATACGCCTTCTCGGCGCTCATCTTGTAGGCGAATCCACTTGACGTCATGAACGCCGACATTTCGGCGCGGCCGCCCATCTCGTCGATGAACTGCTGGTCGAGCCAGGGCTTGTAGATCCGCAAATTCGGATTGGTCAGCAGGCCGTAGCGGTAGAATCGCTCGATGTCGTTGCCCTTGTAGGTGGAGCCATCGCCCCAGATGTTGACGCCGTCCTCCTGCATGGCCGAGACCAGCATCGTGCCGGTCACGGCGCGGCCGAGCGGCGTGGTGTTGAAATAGGCGATGCCGCCGGTGGAGACGTGGAAGGCGCCGGACTGGATGGCGGCAATGCCCTCGTGGACCAGTTGCGTGCGGCAATCCACCAGCCTGGCTTTTTCGGCGCCGAACTCCAGCGCCTTGCGCGGGATCTCGTCGTAGTCGGTCTCGTCAGGCTGGCCGAGATTGGCGGTATAGGCAAAGGTGCGGGCGCCCTTCTGCTTCATCCACAGCAGCGCCGCTGAGGTGTCGAGGCCGCCCGAGAAAGCGATACCGACTTTTTCCCCCTTGGGCAGGCTTTTCAGGATCGTACTCATGGAGCTTCCAATCGGTCGGGATGGCGGACGTTGTTTGGCGTCGTTTGCAGTTTGAGTGCGCGAATATCAAATTTCCCGCCGGTGGGCACGCGTTTAATGGCGCCTGGCGTGATGAAGTCGAACTTACCGGGAGCCCACATCGCGCCCGCGCCATTTCTGCCGCAGCCGGTAGAGCGGCCAGGCGAACCGCGTCAGCGCGGCGTCGATGCGCGCGTCGGACAGCCGGGTCGAGGGCCAGCGGTAGATCCAGGCAAAGGCCAGCCAGATCACGATAAACGTCACCAGCCCGGCGATCGCGACATCGGTGAAAAAATGGCCGCCGAACGCCATCCGCAGGCCGCTCGTGACCACGCCGAACAGCGTCGCGGCGGTAAACGCCAGCGGCCGCCAGGCCGGCGGCGTCAGCGCCGCGGGCGCATAGGTCCAGAACGCCGTCGCGGCTTCGCCTGAAAAGAACGAGCAGTTCCGGCCGCAGCTGCCGCGCGGATCCCACCACGGCACGAATTGCTGCGGACCGTCGAATTGCGTGACCACGATGGGACGCGGCCGGCCCCAATGGCTCTTGAAGGTGAGATTGGTGAGAATGCCGGCGGAGAGAACCAGCGTCACCAGCAGGAACATGACCGTCCGCCCCGGCACCAGCAGCGGCTTGTCCGGCCGCGCCAGCTTCACCACAAGAGCCACGATCGACGGCAGCGCGAGGCCCCACGCGATCCACATCGCGCCGTCGCGCGCGATCATCGCCAGCGTATTGAACTTCAGCGGGAAAGTCTTGTTCGAGGCATCGAAGAACAGCCCGGCCAGCTGCAGGTCGAGCTCGGGATAAATCCCGAACAGCAATCCGACAACGAGCACCAGCGCCAGCGCGGTATAAAGTCCCGATCGGTTCATGGCGCGGGGTTTAGCCGAGCCCGCCCGGGATGAAAAGGCGTCCGGGCCGCTTCTTCATGACGCTGGCGGCGGCGGTGCGGGCGAATGCGACGGCAGCGGCGGCGGGGGTGTCAGCGGGCGGCGCGGTTCGCGCCAGGCGCCGGCGTTACGGCCCGCGATCATCCAGTACACGAGGCCCGCGACGATGCCGGCGCCGGTCATGATTTCGAGATGGCGGCGGACAATGCCGTCGAAGCGAAGCGTGTCGGGATCGAACGGGATCAAGCCGAGATAGCAGGCGAGCCCGACGAGGCCGCCGCCCAGCGCGTAAGCCAGCACGCTCCTGATATAGAAAGCCTCGGTGATCAAAACCACGATGGTCGCCGGCAACAGCGCAAAGCCGCTGAGGAAGATGAAACCGAACCCTAATATGACGTTGAGCGCGGACGGGTCGATCTGACTATCGGAGAAATCGGAAAATTCCGGGAACAGCACCGCGCCGACCACGATGATTCCGGCCACCAGACAGGCGGCAAGGAAGCCGAACAGGATGACGAACAGGCGGCCGATCAGTGACATCGGATTCTTCTCATCTGTCGCGCATCCGCTCGGTCCTCATCCTGAGGAGCGCGCCCTTGCGCGCGTCTCGAAGGATGGCAACAGGCAGCGTGCCCGATGGTTCGAGACGCACGCCGGCAGCGCAAGAGCGCTGCCGGACGCGCTTCTCACCATGAGGAATTTGAATGTGCCACTGCGGAAGCCACCGGTCCATGAGGATTGGGAATCCATCAATCCGTCATCGCCATGGCGCGCAGCGCCTGGCGTTCGCGCGCCGACAGTTTTTCGGTCTCCGACTTCAACTGGCCGCAGGCCGCCAGGATATCGCGGCCGCGCGGCGTGCGCACCGGCGAGGAGTAGCCGGCGTTGAAGATGTATTCGGAGAATTTTTCGATCTGGTCCCAGTCCGAGCATTCGTATCGCGTGCCCGGCCACAGATTGAACGGAATGAGATTGATCTTGGCGTGGATGCCCTTCAGCATCTTGACCAGCAGTTTTGCATCGTCGAGCGAATCGTTGACACCCTTCAGCATGACGTATTCGAAGGTGATGCGCCGGGCGTTGGACGAGCCGGGATAGTCGCGGCAGGCCTGCAGCAATTCGGCGATCGGGTATTTCCGGTTGAGCGGCACCAGCTCGTCGCGCAACTCGTCGCGCACCGCATGCAGCGAGATCGCCAGCATGACGCCGATCTCGTCGCCGGTGCGGGCGATGTTCGGCACCACCCCCGACGTCGACAGCGTGATGCGGCGGCGGGAAATGCCGATGCCTTCATTGTCCGAGACGATCAGCAGCGCGTCGCGCACCGCCTCGAAATTATACAGCGGCTCGCCCATGCCCATCATCACCACATTGGTGACGAGGCGGCTGCCGGTCGGGGTTTCCCTGTCGGCCCAGTCGTTGAGGCGGTCGCGCGCCACCATGATCTGGCCGACGATTTCGCCCGCGGTGAGGTTGCGCACCAGCCGCTGTGTGCCGGTATGGCAGAACGAGCACGTCAGCGTGCAGCCGACCTGCGAGGAAACGCACAGCGTGCCGCGATCGGTTTCCGGAATATAGACGCACTCGACTTCATGCGCCTTTTCGATCGAGTCGCCGCTCGGCAATCGCAGCAGCCATTTGCGGGTGCCGTCGTTGGAGATCTGTTCGGCGACCACTTCGGGCCGCGCCACGGTAAAATGTGTCTCGAGTTGCGCCCGCATATCCTTGGAGATACTGGTCATGTCGGCGAAGTTTTGCGCGCCGCGGACATAGATCCAGTGCCACAGCTGCTGCACGCGCATCTTGCGCTGCGCAGGCTGAACGCCGATGGCGCCGAGCGCATCGGAAATCTCCGCGCGCGACAGCCCGACCAGCGACGGTTTTGCCAGCGGCACGTAGGTTTCGAGCGCGGTTTTTTCCAGCGGCGCGCCGGCGCCGGAGCCGGCTTCCGGCGAATGGGTCAAGGTGTCAGTCATGAGACATCAAATAGGCCTTCCAGGGCTTGCTGGAAAGCCACCAAATACATCGTTTTCAGCGTCAAAAGCGGCTTAACGCCGGCAATCCTGCGCCAGCCGGTCGAGCGCCTGGGCAAGCCCCTTCAGCGAGAAGACGTCCGTGGTCTCGGTGCCCTTGGCGGACATGCCCTTGACCGTCACCTCGGCGGCCTTGCGCATGGCTTCCACCATGCGCTCTTCCTCGGCGGCGTTCTTGATCCAGAGCCCGTCGCCCTGGGTGTACATGGCGTAGGAGGCGCCGCCGACTTCCAGCGACGATTCCGAGCCCGGCTTCAGCGCATAGCCGATCATGATGGAGACTTCGTTGGTGACCTTTTCCGCCGGGCGCGTCGAGACGAAGGCGTAGGCCGGGTCGCGCGGACGATTCGGCGGATTGGTTTTCGACGACGAGGGCTTTGCCAGCGCGAAGCACACCTTCTTGCCGTTCGGTGTCGCGGTGTAGGCGCCCCAGGTGCCGAACTGGCCGATCAGCGTCGGTTCCGCTCCGCCAGCGGCGGGTTTCGCCTCCGGCTTGGCGGCTGCGGGCTTGGCCGCATCTTTCGAGGCTTTCGACGACGCGCTCTGCGCCTGCGCCGGGATCGCGATCCCGCACACAACCACAGCAGCCATCAGGGATATCAGAATTCGCCGCACGGACATGACCAAGTCTGGTTCCCTCATTATTGTGACTGGAAGATGGCCCCCCGGCATTGCCCGATCACGCCCCGATGGATAGCCGGGAAATGCCTTTTTGGGAAGGCAGTCGGGGGATCGCCGAGCCGGCGCATCCAGCACGTCGTGACGCGGCTCGGCCTCAGCCCTTCGAGCGCGCCGTGCGCTGCTTCTCCCACTGCGCGTCGGTCCATTGCAGCAGATCCTCGGCGCCGGAACTGCGCAGATGCGCGCCGCCGTCCTGCACCACCATCTCGCCATTGATGTAGCCGGCCCGATCCGAAATCAGGAAACTCGCGAGATCGGCCAACTCGCCATGTTCACCGACACGGCCGAGCGGATTTTTCGACGACCATTTGTCGTCACGGCCCTCGGGCCGAAGCTGGCCCGACGCACCCGGCGTCGGGAATGCGCCCGGTGCAATCGCCACCGTGCGGATGCCCTTGGGTCCCCACTCCACCGCGAGGCTCTTTGTCATCGCGAGGATGGCGGACTTCGCCATTGCCGACGGCACCGTGAAGGCGCGGCCGGTAATGGTCGAGGTCGAGAGAATGCTCAGCACCACGCCCTTGTGCGCGCCTTCGATCCAGCGCCTGCCGGCACCGAGCGTGCAATACATCGCGCCGTGCAGGGTCGGCGCCAGTATCGCATCCGCCGCGCGGAACGACAGCTGCTCGGTCTGCGCGATGAAGGTCGCGGCGGCATTGTTGACCAGCACGTCGAGCGGTGCCTCGCGCCAGACCGCATCCATCATGGCCTCGACCGCGCCTCCGTCACGGATGTCGCATCTGACGACGCTGACCTTGCCGCCGAGTTCGCCACGCATCTGCGCCGCGGTCGCCTCCAGCAATTCGAGGCGGCGGCCACAGATGATCAGTTCGGCGCCAAGCTCGACGAAGCGGCGTCCCATCGCGGCACCCAGTCCGGAACCACCGCCGGTGACCAGGATGCGTTTTCCCTTGAGCAGGCCTTTTTCGAACATCGTTTGATTCCTTGTCTATCGCCGTCATTGCGAGGAGCCCTTGCGACGAAGCAATCCATTCATTCTTGTTGCCTCATGGATTGCTTCGCTACGCTCGCAATGACGGATGAGAGAAGCGCAGGCGACCCCAAAAGCATCCGAATCAGATTGTAGCCCGGCCGCAAATCCGGCATGAAGCCTTCAGCCCTCTTTGTGCGTCCGAAACTCAGGTGTGTCCATGAAAGCCATTCTCTGCTCGCAATATTGCGGCCCCGACGATCTCGTGCTGGCCGATGTGCCCGATCCCGTCGCCGGACCCGGCGAGGCCGTGATCGCGATCAAATCGGCGGCGCTGAATTTCTTCGACCTCCTGATGATCCAGGGCAAATATCAGATCAAACCGCCGTTCCCGTTTTCACCGGCCGCCGAAGTCGCGGGCGTGATCGAGAGCGTCGGCGCAGGGGTCACCGACCTCAAGGTCGGCGACCGCGTGGCGGCGTCCTGCGGCCATAATGGCGCGCGCGAAAAGATCGCGCTGCCGGCCAATTCGATCGTCAAGATCCCCGACAATCTCGATTTCGATCGCGCCGCCGGGATCTTCATCATCTACGGCACCGCGCTGCACGCGCTGGAAGACCGCGCCAGCCTGAAGCCGGGCGAGACCATGGCGGTGCTGGGAGCCGCCGGCGGCACTGGCCTCGCGGCCTGCGAACTCGGCAAGCTGATGGGCCTGAAGGTGATCGCCTGCGCGTCAAGCGACGAGAAGCTCGAATTCGCCAAGGCGCACGGCGCCGAGCTCGGACTGAACTACGCCACCGAAGACCTCAAGGATGGCCTGCGGCGGCTGACCGGCGGCAAGGGCGTCGACATCATCTTCGATCCGGTCGGCGGCACTTACGCCGAGGCCGCGCTGCGTTCGATCGCGTGGGAAGGCCGCTTTCTGATCATCGGATTCGCCGCCGGCGACATTCCGAAAATGCCGCTCAATCTCGCGCTGCTGAAAGGCTGCGACATCCGCGGCGTATTCTGGGGCGCATGGGCCAGGCTCAATCCGGAAAAGAACCGCGCCAATCTGGAAAAGCTGGTGAAGTGGGCCGCGGAAGGCAAGATCTCGTCGCATGTCGACCGCACCTTCCCGCTGGCCCAGACCGCCGACGCGCTAAAGGTGCTGGCCGGCCGCAAGGCGATGGGCAAGGTGATCCTGCATCCGTGATTGTGTGCCCGTCATTGCGATAGCGCGCACTCTATCAACAACGTGGTCCCGGCCTCCGCGCCGGGGCGACGAGGTCCTGCAAAAACTCACCGCGGAATCGTCGGGTCTTGCCGCAATGAAATCAAGATATCTCCCGATTCGCCCCGGCGATGGTCGCTTTTTGGACTGATTCAAACTGCGATTTAGGGCCTCAGTGGCGGGCGCCCGGTCGACAACGAAAATAAGAAGCTGATGCCGGGATGCCCGATGTTGCGTGTGTAGCGCGGGAGGCATCACCATGGCGCAGAATACCAGGCTCACAGCTTGCGGCGAACAAACCGTCAAATCGCCCGGCGAAGCTGCAGGCGGCGACGAATTCATCGAATACGGCCCGACGCCATCGATGGCGAAGCGAGACTATTTCCTTCCAGAGGACATTCCACTTTTTCTTTCCAATGACGCCGCCAAACCGATGCAGCGGGGCTTTGGCAACGGCCGCGAAAACGATTTTGATAAAGCGGATGTCCGGTCGCAATATATCAAGGCAGGCCTTTTGGTGGCAGCCGGAGTAGCCATCGCGATTGCGATCCTCTCGGTGGAAAATCCAGTCGCCTTGTTTGCAAACGCCAGGGCGGCGCTGATCGGCACTCAGGCCAGCGCTTCGCCGAAAACAGCTTCAGGGCCAGCGCTTGCAGCACCAATGGCCACCGCTCAGCCGGCGCCGGCCGCGCCATCACCGGTCAACCTCGCCGCCTTGCCGCAGTCCGAACAGGCCGCGCCGACGCGCGACGAAATCGCTCTCGCGCTGCGAGCCGCTCACCAGCGCCAGATGGAAACCCGTCCGCCCGCGGTCGAGGCACCGCCGGCACGACGGCTCGATGCCGGTGAACTCGCTACCCTGCTGAAGCGGGCCAACGGCCTGATTGCGATCGGCGATATCGCTTCTGCCCGATTGCTGCTCGAGCGCGCCGCGGACGCACAGGAGGCCGGCGCCGCGCTGCTGCTGGCCCAGACGTACGACCCGGCCGTGCTGGGGTCGCCGGATGCGCGAAGCATCACTCCCGATCCGGCGAAGGCGCGTGACTGGTACCGCAAGGCAGCCCGGTTCGGCTCGCAGGAAGCGCGGCAGCGCCTCAGTCAACTCCACAACTAAACTCACGATAGCAGGGGGCACCATGAAACGCTTGGTTGGGATGGCGATCATCGTCATGACGATGGCTTATGGCTTCGCGGCGCGCGCCGAGGAAAAGGAATATGACCCGGCCAAGGTCAGCGAAAGCCTCAAGGCGATATTCCAGTTCGGATCGGTGGAGACGAAGCGGACCTTGAACGCCAATACGGTGACGGTGATGTCCGGCACCATCGGCGGCACCTATGTTCAGTTCGGCGCCGACCTGGCATCCGTGCTGGACGATGGCAACAAACTGCGCGTACTCTCGATCGTCGGCCGCGGCTCGGTGCAGAGCGTCGCCGACATTCTGTTTCTGCAGGGTGTCGACCTCGGCATCGTGCGGTCCGACACGCTCGACTATCTCGAGAAAAAAGGCTTCGCCAAGGACATCAAGAAGCAGTTCACCTATGTGACCAAGTTGTACAATGAGGAGATGTACGTCATCGCCTCGAAATCGATCCGCAGTATGAAGGATCTCGAGGGCAAGACCGTCAGCGTCGACCTTCCGAACGGCGGCACCTTCATCACGGCGACGAACGTGTTCGAGCGGCTCGGAATCAAGCCGAAATTCGCCTATATCGAGCAACGCATCTCGATGGAGAAGTTGAAGGCCGGCGAGATCGACGCCGTGATCTGTGCCGGCGGCAAGCCGTACAAGTCCGTCAGCCAGTTCAAGGACGACCGGTTTCACCTCGTGCCGGTCGAATACGCCAAGCCGCTGCAGGGCGACTATCTGCCCGCCACCCTGACCGCGAAGGACTACCCCAATCTGATCGCGGAAGGAGCGCAGGTCGACACCATCGCGGTGCCGGCGGTGCTGGCGGCCTACAACTGGGCGCCCAACACCGAGCGCTATCGCAAGCTCGCGCTGTTCGTGGACAGGTTCTTCACCAAATTCCCGGCCTTCCAGAATCCGCCGTTCCATCCGAAATGGAAGGAAGTGTCGCTGTCGGCGCCGTTGCCCGACTGGCAGCGCTTTCCGGCCGCCAAACAATGGCTCGACGCGCACAAGATCGAGCCCGTGGCGCGCAGCCGGTTCGACGACTTCCTGAAGCAGAAGACGGCAGGCGGGAAGCTTCCCGCCGACTCCGAACGGGAAGCGCTGTTCAGGCAGTTCCAGGCATGGGAGGCCGAACAGGCGCGGGCGCAGCTGCGGCCGGCGCAAAAGTCGAGGTAGTCAGAGCCCGGCTCTCATGGTTCGAGACGCCGCGCAAGGGCGCGGCTCCTTCAGGACGAGGTTGGACCCGCGTCACTGTCGCGGTCGATGCCCCGCTGCAGCGCGGCGCGGGCGGCATCGCGATGCTCCGGCAGGATGTGGGTGGCGACCATCCGGATCGCGGTGGCGAGCACGGCGGCGTCGTCGGTGAAGCCCAGCACCGGCAGCACGTCCGTGACGAAGTCGAACGGTATGATGAAATAGGCGATGGCCCCGAGCAGCGCCGCCTGCACATGGCGCGGCGTCTGCCGGTCGAACGCGCAGTAATAGGCCGCGAGCAGTTCCTCGGCGAACGGCAGTCTACCCGCCACCCGCCTCAGCTTGATCCAGAAGCGCCGGCGCACGCTTTCGCGGTCCTTCGCCAGTTCGTCGGCCGGCTCGAAGCCAACGGTATGTTCGGACGCCATCGCTTGAGGCTCCCCCAAACTTGCGCGGCGGATCGCCGCAGCTGTCGCAGGCAAGAGTTGGGGATGTCGTGCCCCCGCTGCAAGATTAGTCGGTGTCAGGCGACGCCGAGTTGCCTTGATATCGCGTTCATGGCCTTGGCGAGGGCAATGTCGAGCGCGGTAACGCCGCCGGCGTCGTGGGTGGCCAGCACCACTTCCACCGTCTTGTAGACGTTGCGCCATTCGGGGTGATGATCGCTCTTCTCGGCCACCAGTGCGGCGCGGGTCATGAACCCGAACGCTTCGTTGAAATCCTTGAAGACAAAGGTTCGCGCGATCGCCTCGCGGCCGGGCGTTTCGGCCCACCCCGGCAGCAACTCCAGCAGCGCCGCCTTCCGAGCCTCCGCCGACAACCGCTCCGCCATGACCGCCTCCCGCTTCACGTGAACTTTACCCTAACATCGAAGTCGGGTTCAGGGATCCATGCCACAATAAGGCGGCAAAGCCAGTCCAGAGCCCTGTTTGGGGCCCTGCGGTAACCATGACGCAGATGTAACCCCGCGCCGGCCGGAAATTTGCTAGAATATTGTTTCAACCGATTGGCAGCATGAATTTGAACGTCAAACGTTTGTTTGCGAGATCGACCGGAGGAGTCGGGCCGGTCGAACCGCCGAGGCCGCAATCGCCTCGCTCGGCGAAACGGCGCCTGATGTTCGTCGTGCTGGCGGCGCTGCTCGCCGTGGTCGGCGCGGTCGCGGCGGCCTACTATTTTGCGATGCGCCCGGTGACGCTGCGGATCGCGGTCGGCCCGGCCAACAGCGAAGACGTCAAGGTGATCCAAACCCTGGCGCAGGCCTTTGTCCCGGCGCGCGGCCAGATCCGTTTGCGCCCGATGCAGACCGATGGCGCCAGGGCGAGCGCCCAGGCGCTGGCGGAGAGCAAGGCCGATCTCGCCATCATCCGCGGCGATCTCGACGTGCCGAAAAATGCCCAGGCGGTGGCGACGCTGCGCAAGAACGTCGTGGTGCTGTGGGTGCCTCCGGCGGCCAAAGTCAAAGGCAAGACAGCGGCGCCGAAGATCACCAGGATCGTCCATCTTGCCGGACGCCGCATCGGCGTGGTCGGCCGCACCGAAGCCAATGTCAATTTGCTCAAGGTGATCCTGCAGCAATACGGCGTCGATCAGACCAAGGTCGAAATCGTCCAGTTTCCAGCCCATGAAGCCGCCGAAGCCATCCGAAACCAGAAGGCGGATGCCTATCTCGCCGCCGGCCCCGTCAACAGCAAGATCACCACGGATGCTATCACGGCCTCGACCAGGGATGGTGGGGTGCCGACCTTCCTCGCGATCGATTCGGCCGCGGCAATCGCCCAGAACCATCCGGTTTACGAGGCCTCTGAAATACCCGCGGGCAGCTTCGGCGGATCGCCCGCCAGACCGGAGGAAGAAGTCAAGACCATCAGCTTCTCCCACCACATCGTGGCGCGGAAGGGCCTGGCCGAATCGACCGTCGCCACCTTCACCCGCCAGTTGTTCGCGACACGCCAGACCCTGAAGACGGATTTTCCGCTGGCGGCGCAGATCGAAACTCCTGATACCGACAAGGACGCCGTGCTTCCCGCGCATCCCGGCGCCGCGGCTTACGTCGACGGCGACGAAAAGACCTTCTTCGACCGCTACAGCGATTTCATCTGGTGGGGACTGATGGGGTTGTCGGCGATGGGCTCGGCCGGCGCCTGGTTCGCCGGCTACCTCAAGAAGGACGAGCGCCACAACAACAGCACATTGCGCGAACGCCTGCTGGACATGATTGCCGCCGCGCGGCACAGCGATTCCACCGAAGAACTCGACCAGATGCAAACCGAGGCGGACGATATCCTGCGCGATACGTTACGCTGCTTCGAGCATGGCACCATCGAGGAAGGCTCATTGACCGCCTTCAATATCGCGCTCGATCAATTCCACAACGCGGTGGCCGACCGCAAGGCGGTGCTGATGAGCCTGCCGCAAAGCCTGCAACGGGCGGGCGCCCAGTTCCGGGCTACCGGCACATTGTAACCCGCCACTGCAACGGAAGCCCGTTCGAAACATCGAGCGATCGCGCCCGGCAATGGGCCTGAACCGTCAGCGCCCGCTGCCCTTCGCTCGGCTTCTCAGCAGGGCCTTCAGCGCCTCCGACGAATACGGCTTTGGCAGCCGCGGCTTGTCAGCGAGCGCGGCCGGCAACCTGACATCGACGCCATATCCGGTGACGAAGATGAAGGGAATCTTCAGCTCATCCAGCCGCTCGGCAATCGCAAAACTCTTTTCGCGCACCAGTCCGACATCGAGCAGGGCAAAATCCGGCGTGCGATCGGCGATCATGGCGAGCGCCCTGGCGACATTCGCCGCGGTACGAACCCCCCTCACGCCGAAACCGAGAATCGTGTCCTCGAAATCGAGCGCGATGATCGGGTCGTCCTCGACAATCAATACGTCGCCGGGCATGCCGTCAGAAGCTGCGGGTTCCATCATTCGCCACGTTGTAAGGGGGTCGGCATCGACCGGTTCCAATTGTGAAACCATCACGTCCCGACCCGCCTGTCTGTTCACTTGTACACACAGCAATCCAATGCGATCGGATATTGTCCGGGTGGCGGGCCCAGGGGACATCCGGAATGACAGCGCGAAGCGGCGACGCTCCTGACGGGAACGACCGTCCTTACAACAACCTGTTGCGACGGCTCAGCGCCGGCGACTTTGCCTTGATCGCGCCGCATCTGTCGCCGGCAGAGGCCAAGCCTAACGACCTGCTCTACAATCCCGGCGACGATGTCGAGACCGTGCATTTTCCCTGCGGACCGAGTCTGGCGTCCTATCTGGTGCCCAACGAGGACGGTCGTGACGTCGAGACCATCCTGATCGGTCGCGAAGGCGCCGTGGGGGGCATCGTCAGCCAGGGCTACCTGCCCGCCTTCACGCGCATCATGGTCAAGTTCGGCGGGCCGTTCGTTCGAATGCCGATCGGCAAGCTCGATGCGGCGAAGTCCAGATCGGCCAGCCTGCGCAACGTATTTGTGCGCTACGCCGACTGCATGCTGGCCCAGATCTTCCAGTCCACGGCCTGCAATGCGATCCATTCGATCGAGCAGCGCACCGCCAAATGGATCATCTCGGCGATGGAGCGCACCGACGGCGACGACGTCGTGCCGTTGACCCATGAGCAGCTGGCGACGCTGCTGGGGGTCGGCCGCAGCTATACCAGCCGCGTGATCCAGACCTTCAAGGCGAACGGCGTTCTGGAGACCCGCCGCGGCTCGATCATGGTACGTAACCCCGACGCCCTGCGCATCCGGGCCTGCCGTTGCAACGAGGCAGTCAAGAATCACTTCGAGGAGGTGTTGCGGGGCGTCTATCCGGACCCTGGAAAAGGCAATTAAAGCGGCAGGATCGCCGAAAATGGGGTAACCAATCGCCAAACAAATCATTGTTTTTTGGCGTTTTCTGACTATATTGCGCCGCAACGAGCAAGGTACGCCCGGTCTTTTGGCCGGGCTTCCTTTTTAGGCGCCATGGGCGCCGTCAGAATTCCAGGTTTTGAGCGTGATCCGGAAAAGTGGGTCCCGGTTTTCCGGCGAGATCGCGCTCCAGCCATTGTCCGAGCCAGAAGAACAGTCATGAACCTTCGCAATATCGCTATCATCGCTCACGTCGACCACGGCAAGACCACCCTCGTCGACAAGCTGCTGCAGCAATCCGGCACCTACCGCGACAACCAGCGCCAGGTCGAGCGCGCGATGGATTCCAACGATCTGGAGCGCGAGCGCGGCATCACCATTCTTGCCAAGTGCACGTCGGTGCATTGGGAAGACACCCAGATCAACATCGTCGACACCCCGGGCCATGCCGACTTCGGCGGCGAGGTGGAGCGTATTCTTTCGATGGTCGACGGCGTGATCGTGCTGGTGGACGCCGCCGAAGGTCCGATGCCGCAGACCAAATTCGTGGTCGGCAAGGCGCTGAAGCTCGGCCTGAAGCCGATCGTCGCCATCAACAAGGTCGACCGCCCCGACGCGCGCGTCACCGAAGTCGTCAACGAGGTGTTCGACCTGTTCGCGGCGCTCGACGCCACCGACGATCAGCTCGATTTCCCGATTCTGTACGGTTCGGGCAAGAACGGCTGGATGGGCACCACGCCCGACGCATCGCACGACGTCGGCATGAAGCCGCTGTTCGACCTAGTCATCAAGCATGTCCCGCCGCCGGTGGTCGAGGAAGGCCCGTTCCGGCTGCTCGGCACCATTCTCGAGGCCAATCCCTATCTCGGCCGCATCATCACCGGCCGCATCGCGTCCGGCTCGGTCAGGCCGAACCAGGCGGTGAAGGTGATCTCGCGCGACGGCAAGCTGGTGGAAACCGGCCGCATCACGAAGATTCTGGCCTTCCGCGGCCTCGAGCGGCAGCCGGTCGAACTGGCCGAAGCCGGCGACATCGTCGCCATCGCGGGCCTGCCCAAGGGCACCGTCGCCGATACCTTCTGCGATCCCTCCGTCGAAATCCCGATCCAGGCGCAGCCGATCGATCCGCCGACCGTGTCGATGTCGTTCATCGTCAACAACTCGCCGCTGGCCGGCACCGAAGGCGACAAGGTCACCAGCCGCCTGATCCGCGACCGCCTGTTGCGCGAGGCCGAGGGCAACGTCGCGCTGCGCGTGGTCGAGGCCGCCGACAAGGATGCCATGGAAGTGTCGGGCCGCGGCGAATTGCAGCTGGCGATCCTGATCGAGACCATGCGCCGCGAAGGTTTCGAGCTCTCGGTGTCGCGTCCCCGCGTCGTGCTGACCAAGGACGAGAACGGCCAGTTGCTGGAGCCGGTCGAGGAAGTCGTGATCGACGTCGACGAGGAATTCTCCGGCGTCGTGGTGCAGAAGATGAGCGAGCGCAAGGCCGAGATGATCGAGATGCGCCCGTCCGGCGGCAATCGTCTGCGGCTGGTGTTCTACGCGCCGACCCGCGGCCTGATCGGCTATCAGGGCGAACTGATGACCGACACCAAGGGCACAGCGATCATGAACCGCCTGTTCCACAATTACCTGCCCTACAAGGGCGACATCCAGGGCCGCCGCAACGGCGTCCTGATCTCCAACGACCAGGGCGAGGCAGTCGCCTACGCCATGTTCAAGCTGGAAGACCGCGGCCCGATGATGATCGAGCCCGGCTGGAAGGTCTACAAGGGCATGATCGTCGGCGAGCATACCCGCGACAACGATCTCGAGATCAACATCCTCAAGGGCAAGCAGCTCACCAACATCCGCACCACCTCGAAGGACGAAGCGGTGCGCCTGACCCCGCCAATCCGCATGACGCTGGAAAAGGCGCTGGCCTATATCGAGGACGACGAGCTGGTCGAAATCACGCCGAAGTCGATTCGCCTGCGCAAGCGGCACCTCGACGCCAACGACCGCAAGCGCGCGGAAAAGTCGAAGCAGGCGGTGGCGTAAGCCGCAAACTGTCATGCCCCGCGAAAGCAGGGCATCCAGTAATCGCCGCCGGTTGAGATAGAGCCGCGGCGCCACGGCGTACTGGATCATCCGCTTTCGCGGATGATGACACTGGTTGTGGAGCCGGCTTCAAGCCCGGCATCGAACATGCTAGAGCCAAGGCATGACGTCCCTGCCCTCCGAAGTCGATGTCGCCATCATCGGCGCGGGCGCCGCCGGCCTCGGCGCGGCGCACGCGCTGGAAAACTCCGACCTCTCCGTCATCGCGCTGGAAGCGCGCGACCGCGTCGGCGGGCGCGGCCACACCATCATGGCTGCCCCCGACATCACCTTCGACCTCGGCTGCGGCTGGCTGCATTCGGCCGACGAGAATTCCTTCGTCCCGATCGCCGAGCGGCTGCATTTCGAAATCGACAGGACCCGGCCGCCGTGGCGCGAGCAGGCCGTTAACGGCGCATTTCCGCTTCATGAGCGCACCGACTTCCTCGCCGCGCTCGACACGTTTTATGACCGCGCCGAGGATGCCGCCGACGAGGCCAGGCGAACCGGCCGTGACGCCGCCGCGAATCAGTATCTGGAGCCCGGCAACCGCTGGAACCCGATGATCGATGCGATCTCCACCTACATCAATGGCGCCGAACTCGACCGCGTCTCGATCCTCGACATGGATGCCTATGAGGACACCGAGATCAACTGGCGGGTACGCCGCGGCTACGGCGCGCTGATCGCAGCCTATGGCGCAACCTGCCCGCTGGCGCTGAACTGCGAGGTGACGCTGATCGACCATTCCGGACAACGCCTGCGGATCGAGACCTCGCGGGGCACGCTGACGGCCGGCAAGGTGATCGTCACCATCCCGACCAACCTGATCGCCGACGAATCCATTCGTTTTCACCCCGCACTGCCGGCAAAACTCGATGCCGCACGTGGCCTGCCACTCGGGCTCGCCGACAAGGTGATGCTGGCGCTCGATGAACCGCAGCTGCTTCCCAGCGACGGCAGCCTGCGCGGCGCCACCATGCGCACCGACATGGGCACCTATCACCTGCGCCCGTTCGGCCAGCCCTGCATCGAGGGTTTTTTCGGCGGCCGTTTTGCGCAAGCTCTGGAAGACGCCGGCGACGGCGCGCTGGCGGCGCAAAGCATCGACGAGATTGCCGGGTTTCTCGGCAATGACTACCGCCGCAAACTAAAGCCGCTGGCGGAATCGCGCTGGGCCCACGACCCGTTCGCCCGCGGCTCCTATTCGCACGCGCTCCCCGGCCACGCCGGCGCTCGCGCGGTGCTGGCGGCGCCGGTCGATGGGCGGCTGTTTTTTGCGGGAGAGGCGACCTCGCCGGGGTTTTTCTCGACGGCGCATGGGGCACGGGATTCGGGAGAGAGGGCGGCGGGAGAAGTGCTGGAGGCGCGGGCAAAGAACTAACATCGTCAGTGCGAGCGAAGCGACGCAATCCAGCTTTCCTGCACAACGGCAAGGAAACATGGATTGCTTCGTCGCTGCGCTCCTCGCAATGACGATGAGACAGTATTGAATTTTACTCCATCACCCTCGCCCGCATCTCCGCATCCGGCACAAAACATTCCTCATACTTGCCGAATATCCGGTACCGATTGCGCGCGACGAGACCGTACATCGCGTCGCGCAGCGGCTTCGGCACCGCGTACAGGACGCGCACCCAGCTCCATCCCGGCAAATTCGACAGCACCGTCAGCGCGGCGTCGGATTTGAAGAACGCCTCGCCGCCATGGACCACGGCGTTGGTGTCGGGATCTTCAGGATTGATTCCAAATGCCTGCGCCAGCCGCGTGCCGTAGCCGGACTGGATCGCGGTGAAGCGGAATCGCCGTTTCACGTCGCGCGCGGCGACAATGCGGACCCAGCGCGAGCAGAACACGCAGACGCCGTCGTAGAGGATCACGTCATCGTCGGGCCAAGGATTTTTGGCGCGCGACGTCATCGCTTTTTCGCCGCCAGCGCCTTCAGTGCCCGCTCCAGTTCCGGTCCGGCGATTTTGACGCCGGCTTCGGACTCCGCCAGCCAGTGCCCCTCGCTGCCGGATGCCGCCAGCACGCGAAACTCGACTTTGCCGCCAGCGCCGCGAAACGCATCGGCCATCCGCTGCGACAGATCGGGCGAGAAATACGTATCGTTCGCCGCCACCAGCCAGGTCACCGGCACGCGCGCGTTCCTGCCGAATTCGGCGGCCGCCGCCATCAGCGTATGCGGCGCGCAAACCTCGTTCGGCTGGTCGTTGGCATGGCCGCCGCGACCCGGCGCGAAAGCAATGATGGCCGAGATTTCTCTCGGATTCTCGCCGGCCAGCGCCAGCGCGCCCCACGCGCCGGCGGAGTGCCCGACAATGACCATGCCGTCCGGCCGGATGAAGGCTTGCTTGCGCACAAAGCCCGCCGCCGCCGCGATCGCGTCCGCGGTGGCGCGTCCAGCGCTGATATAATCGGCTTCGTCGCAGCCGCCCTGGTCTTCCAGATAGGGTCCGCCGCCGCCGTGGCCGGGACGTTCCGGTACCAGCACGGCAAAGCCGCGCGCCACCAGCCAGCCCGCCAGCGCGCGGTATTCAGGTTGCGGCATTTGCGCACGACGCAAGACGTTCTGCGTCGAGGCGTGTGCAATCACGGCCAGCCGGAACGGTCCGCCGCCGGCCGGCCGAAACAGCCGCGCGCGCGACACGACGTCCATCGCCGGTGAGGGCACCAGCCACTGCTGCATGCGACCCGGCTCGGCTTCTGCGCCTTGCGCACCCAGCCTGACCTGCGCGAACGCGTTTGGAATACAGAGCGATCCAAGCACAACCAGGACGAAATACGCTTTGAGCGACCGCATGAATTTGCCTGACGCGGGCAAGGGGCGAGCCCGGATTTGCGGAACAGAATACCCTCGCCGAATCACTTCCGGTGCATTTTCCCTCAGTCCCTGCAGCAAAACGCACCGTTAAGAATCATTCGCAGCATCGAGCCATCCGCCGGATGCCATTCCCACGGGCTTCTGTCCTTTTTCGGTACAACCGGCCGGCACAACTGATGCAGAAAATCCACAGGTTAACCGATAATTAACGATAGACCTTGAAGCGGACGCGCCGACTTGCTTTGATCAGCACCATGAGCACAACCCTGATCGAGGTTCGACCGGCCAAAGCTGCGGACGCAGCCGCGGTGGCGTCCACCCATGACGAAGCCTGGCGTTCGGCCTATCAGGGCATCATCCCCGGTGCCGAGCTGGAGAAGCTGATCAACCGCCGCGGCCCGCAATGGTGGGACAGCGCGATCCGCAAGGGCAGCCGCGTCAGCGTGCTGGTGTTCGGCGACAAGGTCGCGGGCTATGCCAATTACGGCCGCAACCGCGCCCGCAGCCTGCACTTCGAAGGCGAGATCTACGAGCTCTATCTGCGGCCGGAATTTCAGGGTCTCGGCTTCGGCCGCCGGCTGTTCACCGCGGCGCGGCGCGACCTGTTGCAGAGCGGGCTGAAGAGCATGGTGATCTGGGCGCTCTCCGACAACGATCCGGCGACGGAGTTTTATCGCGCCCTCGGCGGTCGCATGGTCGCGCGCAGTTCCGAGAAATTCGGCGCGAAGTCGCTCGACAAGGTCGCCTTCGCCTGGACCAACTGAGGTCAGCCGTATTTTGCGACAAATCGAGGCTGGCTTCGGCCCGCGTCGCGTCCTATCCAAGGCCTTGTTTACAAGGCCCTGTTCAGGCGAGCTGACTTCACACCCACGCGGAGCCATTCATGCGCATAGACGCCATCTCGCTCGGAATCGACCCGCCGCGCATCGTCAACGTCATCATCGAAGTTCCTGTCGGTGGCGAGCCGATCAAATACGAGATGGACAAGGAAGCCGGCACGCTCGTCGTCGACCGGTTTCTTTATACCGCCATGCGCTATCCCGGCAATTACGGCTTCATCCCGCACACCCTGTCGGGCGACGGCGACCCCTGCGACGTGCTGGTGGCCAACACCCGCGCCATTGTCCCGGGCGCTGTCATGAGCGTGCGGCCGGTCGGCGTGCTCCTGATGGAAGACGAGGCCGGCGGCGACGAGAAGATCATCGCGGTGCCGTCCTCCAAGCTGACCCAGCGCTACGACAAGGTGCAGACCTACAGCGACCTGCCCGACATCACGCTGCAGCAGATCCAGCACTTCTTCGAGCACTACAAGGATCTCGAGCCCGGCAAATGGGTCAAGGTGGTGCGCTGGGGCGGCGCCGAGGACGCGCACCGGCTGATCGAGGAAGGTATGGCGCGCGCCAGGGCAGCGAAGTAGGCACTGGTCGAATGGGCTCGCCATCGGGAGTTCGTCATGCCCGGCCTTGTGCCGGGCATCCACGTCTTTGATAGCGTGCGACTGGAAAGACGTGGATGGCCGGGACAAGCCCGGCCATGACGAAGATATCTGAGGCATTTCCCATGCGCCGCTTGATCAAGATCATCCGTAATTTCCTGCTGCTCCTGATCGCGGCTACCCTCCTTCTCGCAGCCATCCTGCTGTTCAACGTCTTCTCGCACCGCTCGCGGCAGATCGAGGTTGCCGCGGTGCCGCGCGCGACGGTCGACCAGGGCGCGGCGATGCGGCTGTCCGAGGCGATCCGCTTCCAGACCATTTCGAATTTTCTCAATCCCGAGCAGGGCGCCGAAGCGCTGCAGGGCTTGCGGGCGCATATCGAGAAAAGCTTTCCGGCGTTTCATGCCGCGGCGAAGCGCGAACTGATCGGCGGCCACAGCCTGCTCTACACATGGCAGGGCACCGATCCAAAGGCGGCCCCGATCGCGCTGCTGGCGCATCAGGACGTGGTGCCGGTGGCGCCGGGCACCGAGAAGGACTGGCAGCAGCCGCCGTTCGAGGGCGTCATCGCCGATGGCTACATCTGGGGCCGCGGATCATGGGACAACAAGGGCAATCTCTATGCGATGCTGGAGGCTGCCGAGCAGATGGCGAAGCAGGGCTTTGCCCCGAAACGAACCATCTATTTCGCGTTCGGCCATGACGAGGAAGTCGCCGGCACCAGGGGCGCCAGGGCGATCGCCGCCGCGCTGGCTGCGCGCGGCATCAAGCTCGACTTCCTGCTCGACGAAGGCCTGCTGATCACCGACGGCATCCTCAAGGGCCTCGACAAACCCGCGGCGCTGATCGGCGTCGCCGAAAAAGGCTATGCGACGCTGGTGTTGACCGCGCAGGCGACCCCCGGCCATTCCTCGATGCCACCGCGCCAGACCGCGATCGGCATGATGAGCGCGGCGCTGGCGCGGCTGGAAGACCATCGCCTGCCGATGCAGATTCGCGGCACCGTTTCGGAAATGTTCGACACTGTGGCGCCTGAAATGAGCGGCTTCAGCCGCGTCGTGCTGTCGAACCTCTGGCTGTTCAAGCCGCTGTTGTTGCGCGAATTCGAGAAGACCGGACCGACCGAGGCGACGGTCCGCACCACCACGGCGCTGACCATCTTCAATGCCGGCGACAAGGATAACGTGCTGCCCGGCAATGCCGAGGCCACCGTCAACTTCCGGCTCTTGCCCGGCGACACCCAGGCCAGCGTCATCGATCATGTCCGCGCCACCGTCGGCAACGAGCGCATCGCCGTCGAGCCGTTTCCCGGCAACACCGATCCGCCGCCGGTAACCGGCACCGCGGGCCCATCCTTCAAGATGCTGAACCGGACCATCCGGGAGATCTTTCCCGACGTGATCGTCGCCCCCGGCCTGATGGTGGCCGCGACCGATTCGCGCCACTTCACCGGCGTTACCGACACCATTTTGCGCTTCTCGCCGGTGCGCGCGACGTCGGACGACCTGAAGCGGTTTCACGGCACCAACGAGCGCATCAGCGTCGAGGGCTATGCCGACATGATCCGGTTTTACCGCCGGCTGATCGAGAACAGCGCAGGGTGAGTTTTCTTCTCCCTCTCCCGCTTGCGGAGGAGGGCTGGGGCGGGGGTCTCTCAACCGGTACGGTGCGCAAGATTGGAGATGCGCAAGTGGGCCGTCGCGCTCGTTGAGAGAGCCCCCACCCGCCTCGCTGCGCTCGGCACCCTCCCCCGCAAGCGGGAGAGAGTGAAGCGATCACACCCCCGGCTTTGCCAGCCCGTGAATCGCGCACGCGGCGCGCAGCGTATTGACCAGCAGACATGCCACCGTCATCTGGCCGACGCCGCCGGGCACCGGCGTGATCGCGCCGGCGACTTCAAGCGCTTCGGCAAACGCGACATCGCCGACCAGCCGGTCCTTGCCGTCAGGCCCGGGCAGCCGGTTGATGCCGACATCGATCACGGTGGCGCCGGGCTTGATCCAGTCGCCGCGCACCATCTCCGGCTTGCCGACGGCGGCATAGACCAGGTCGGCGCGGGCGCAGAGTTGCGCCAGATCGCGCGAGCGCGAATGCGCTGATGTCACCGTGGCGTTTTCGTTGAGCAGCAACTGTATCAGCGGACGGCCGACCAGATTGGAGCGGCCGATCACGATGGCGTTCATGCCCTCGAGCGAGGCGTGCACGCTCTTGCTGAGAATGATGCAACCGAGCGGCGTGCAGGGCGACAGCGCCGCCAGCCCGCCGGCGAGCCGTCCGGCGTTGTTGGGATGCAGCCCGTCGACGTCCTTGGCGGGGTCGATGGCGTTGATGATGGCTTCGGTATCGAGCGATTTAGGCAGCGGCAGCTGCACCAGGATGCCGTGCACGCTGGAATCGCGATTGAGCTGGCCGATCAGCGCCAGCACTTCGATCTGCGCGACATCGGCCGGCAGCACATGCTCGAATGATGCCATGCCGGCGGCCTGCGTCTGCTTGTGCTTGCTGCGGACATAGACCTGGCTCGCGGGGTCGCTGCCGACCAGCACCACCGCTAGCCCGGGCGTCACCCCATGCGCACGCTGCACCCGCGCCACTTCATCGGCGACCCGGGCGCGAAGCTCCGATGCAATGACCTTTCCGTCGATGATGCGGGCCGCCATCTCTGTCCTCTATCAATCAATCCGTTTTCGCCGCTGTCAGTTTCCGCAGTGCTTCGCCGAGTTTCGCGGGATCGCCGTCGACGGCAATCTGTTTGTGTCGGGACGTCGTTCCCGACAGCACCCGCACGCACCGCTTGGGCACCCCGAGCGCCCTGGCAAGCAACTCCGTCACCGCGCGATTGGCCTCGCCGCCCTCGGCGACGGCGCGGACCCGGACCTTGACCACGCTGCGGCCGTTGGCGAGCGTCTCAATGCCGTCGATGTCGTCGCGGCCGCCGCGCGGCGTGACGCGCAATGCGACACTGATGCCCTCGGTGGAATAGCGCCAGGGATCCATGGAGCATCCACTAAAGCCGCGGTCAGATCACGTTGGGATAGATGTAGTAGGCAATCACCCGCTGGATGAACATGATGATCAGGATCAGGATGATCGGCGAGATGTCGAGACCGCCGAGACTGGGCATGAAGCGCCGGATCGGCGCCAGCACCGGTTCGGTGATCCGGAACAGGAACTCGGCCACCGCCGCCACGAACTGGTTGCGGGTGTTCACGACGTTGAAGGCGATCAGCCAGGACAGGATGGCGGACGCGATCAACAGCCAGACATAGAGATCGAGAATAATAATGATGATGTCGAGAATGGCTCGCATGGCTTGACTGCTCGCGGTTCGATCGCAGATTTCGGCTGCCCGGTAGATATCGGTTCCTCCCCCCGCAAACAAGGGAAGTTCCGGGCAAAAACTCCCGAAAAACAGCGATTTCACCGTTCTTGACTTGACCTTGGCCCGGATTGTAAATGGCGCCAATTGTCGGCCGCCTTCATTCCCTTCGTGGCGGCCACGATGGGGCCATAGCTCAGCTGGGAGAGCGCGTCGTTCGCAATGACGAGGTCGGCGGTTCGATCCCGCCTGGCTCCACCAGCCTTCGCAGGCTGCGCCTGCTTCGGCTTGGCAAGCCCTCACGTAGCGAAGGCTGCCCCGCCATAGCTCCCTTGGGCGACGGCGGGCCCCCAAGGGCTCCGCGCGTCCCTCCCCCTTACTTCCCCGTAAACCTTGGCGGCCGCTTCTCCATGAAGCTCGCGACGCCCTCGCGGAAATCGCTGCCGCGCAGCGCCACCACCATCTCGCGGTTGGCGTCGATGGTGGCCTCGGCCAGGGTCTGGAACGGCACGTCGTAGAGCTGGCGCTTGATGACGGCGATCGCGCTCGGGGAGACGAAATCGGCGAGATCGCGGGCATAGGCGAAGGTCTGTTCGCGCAGCTGATCGGGCGGGTAAAGCCGGTTGACCAGACCGATGCGCAGCGCCTCGTCGCTCGACACCCGGCGCGCCGACATCAGGAGATCCAGCGCATTGGCATGGCCGACGATGCGCGGCAGCATCCAGCTGATGCCATGTTCGGCGATCAGCCCGCGGCGCGAAAACGCGGTCGTGAACACGGTGTTGTCGGCGGCGAAACGCAGGTCGCAATACAGCGCGTGCACGAGGCCAATGCCCGCGGTGGCACCGTTCAGCATGCCGATGATGGGCTTTGAAATCGACGGATAATAGCCGTAGCGGCTCTGCCAGTCCGGCCGCCGGTTCATGTCGAACGCTGGCAGGCTCTGGGCGCGCTTGATGTCGTCGGGATCGAGACCCTTCAGCGCATCCATATCTGCGCCGGCGCAGAAGCCGCGGCCTGCTCCGGTCAGCACGATGACGCGCACATTGTCGTCGGCCGCTGCCGACTCCATGGCATGGCGCACATCGCGCTCCATGATCGGCGTCCATGCATTCATGCGGTCGGGCCGGTTCAGCGTAATGGTCGCGATCTTGTCGCTCACCTCGTAGAGAATATGCTGATAGGCCACCGGATCTTGCGCCACTGCGCGTTGCTGCTGGGTCATGGGTCGTGAGTCTCCCTCGTCGCACGCGAGCCTTTGGGCCGCGCCAGATAATCGATGGTTTCCGGTCGCTCCTTGAGCCAGCCGGTCCAGCGCTTGAACACCTTGGTCATGCGGTCCGGCTCGACGCCGAGCTGCGCCATCGCCACGCCGCCATTGACGGATTCGCGGTACTCGGCAATCAGGCCGTCGCGGATGATAAAGCGGCTCATGCCGTCGATGACGACGCGCTGGCCCTTGAACTGCGGGATGGTCGAGGTGAAGCTCGACAGCGACCACGCATAGCCTTGCCGGCCGTCGAAAACCGGATCGAACATTTCCCAGCGATAATCCGCGGCATCGCGGTGAAACAGATCCTGCATCATGTGGGCAATGTCGGCGCGGCCCTGATGAGGGCCGTAGATATAGTCGTGGTAGATGCCGTCCTCGGTGAAGTGCCTTGCGAAGCGCGCGCCGTCGCCTGATTCCGCCGACAGCGTGAAGTCGCTCAAAAGCGCAGCGAATTCGTCGCCGGTCATCCCGCCTCCCGATGCCTGCTGATTGACCGCAAGCTTGTGCTGTAGACACTAGCACATCTGCAGATTTGGAAAGGCCTGGAGAAAGGACTTCCTGGGAGAAAGGATTTGGAGAACCGCCGCACGGAATATCGCGGCGTTTTTTGCCGCGCTATTCCGCGGCTTCCGACATCGCCGAGCGCGGCACGCGCGTCAGCCAGTCGTCGAGAAACGCCTTCAGCCAGGCGCGCTCGGTGACGTCATGGATGGCGCGGTCGGCGAAGTGATGGTGGCGCGCCCGCGCGCCGGGTGCGTCGAGGCGATCGTAGCCGCGCGTGGTCCAGCGATGCATCATCGCGTAGGTCACATCGGGATGAAACTGCAAGCCGAACGCATGACCCGATTGAAACGCCTGGACCGGGAAGTCGCCGCCCTCGGCCAGCAATTCGGCGCCATAGGGAAGTTCGAACCCCTCGCGGTGCCAGTGGTAGACGTGATCCGGCCAGTGCGGGCACAGCGCCAGCCCCGCTTGCGTCGGGCGGATCGGGTAATACCCGACCTCCGCCCGGCCTTCCGGATGGGGTGCTACCCGCGCGCCGAGTTGCATGGCGAGCATCTGTGCGCCCAGGCAAATTCCCAGAAACGGCCGCTGCTCCCGCAGCGGAACCGAAATCCAGTCGATTTCCCGGCGAACGAATTCATCGGGGTCATTGGCGCTCATCGGCCCGCCGAAAATCACAGCACCGGCGTGGTCGTCGAGGGTCTCCGGCAAGGGGTCGCCAAAACGCGGACGCCTGACATCCAGCCGGTGGCCGAGCGCCCGCAGCGCGTTGCCGACCCGGCCCGGCGTCGAGCACTCCTGGTGCAGGACCACCAGCACCGGCAGCAGGGATTTATCCGGCGAAGGCGCGAAAGGCGCCGCGGCCGCTCCAGCAGGGAAGCGCAGGACATTTTCGCCCGGGATCTTCTCGCCCAAGATTTGGTCCGACTGAAACATCGACTTTTTCTTCTCAGTGGCCATCAAGCCGGCAACATACCTAAGTCGCCGTTAATTTCGGGTGCGTTCACGGGAAATATAAGCAAATCGCGGGCCAGAACGGCGCGATGGCCAGGACAGCGGCTTGAGACAGCGGCTTGAGACTGCTGCTTGGGTCAGCGCCTGCGCAGCTGCAGGCGGGCGACCGCCGCCAGGATGAACCCGCGCGGAAACAGCCGGAGCAGGAACGGCACGATCTTGACGCCAAGGCCCGGGATCACCGTCCGCTTGTTGGCCATCAGCCCGCGATACCCCTGCTGTGCGACATCCGCCGGGGTGACATTCAGGATCACGGAATCGACTCCGGGCAGAAATCCCGCCCGCGACTGAAATTCCGACGGTACCGGCCCCGGGCACAGCGCGGTGACCCGCACGCCGTGCTGTGCCAGCTCAGCCCGCAACGCCTCTGTGAAAGACAGCACATAGGCCTTGGACGCATAGTAGACCGCCATGCCGGGCCCCGGCAGAAAGCCGGCAATGGAAGCCAGATTGAGGATACCGCCGCGGTGCCGGATCAGGCTGTCGGAAAACCGCAGGGACAGTTCGGTCAGGGTCCGGACGTTGAGGTCGATCATGCCGAGCTGCTCGGCGCGGTCGCGGTCGACAGCCCTGCCGAACATTCCGAAGCCCGCATTGTTGACGACGTAATCGACCTCGACGCCTTCGGCGGCCAGGATCGCGGCAATCCTGTCACCGGCGTCGGGTTGCTCGAGGTCGCAGGCAATCACGATCGGCACCGCGCCGCCGCCGGCCACGATTTCGTCAGCCAGTGTCGCCAGGCGATCCCCGCGTCGCGCCACCAGGGCCACGCGATGGCCGTTCGATGCGAAAACGCGCGCCAGCTCGGTGCCTATGCCCGCAGAGGCACCCGTAATCAGCGTCACACGCTCGGTCACGATTCAATACTCATAAATCAATTGCAGGAAACGCGGCTAACAGCCGGGACGAGAGCATAGGGTTGAGGGGAGACGCAAGTCACCTGCAAGCATATCGTACGCGCAAAGGCACAATGCTGCCCGTCGAAGTGCCGCGTTTAGAGGGCTTATCTCACCCGGGACCGGCGTGACGCCGGGCACGTTAAATTTTCGTCATGTCGGATACCGCACCGTTGACGGCGCCGCCGCTGGCCGCCTCGGGTCGCCGTGCGGCCACACGGTGCTTCAGCTCGATCCGGTCCCGCGAGGCCACGCCCAGCAGATCCGCGGCGCGCCAGACCACGTTATCCTCGAACTCGCTGACCTGCCCGTCGGCATAGACCAGCTCCCACATCATTTCGACGATGCGGAGCCGGCCTTCCGCATCCACCGAACGCATGATGACACTGGTGAAATGATAGAGATCGACCGCCTCGCCCTCGACCAGCGTCGCCGACGCGATCAGGTGATCCGCCGTGCCGCGATCGAGCCCGAAGCGGCTTTCGATCAGGCTGTGCAGCTTGCGCTTTTCGGTCTCCGTCGGCTCGCCGTCGATCGAAATGACGTGAATCAACAACGCCGTCGCCGCCAGACGATACCCGGTATCGTCAAACGCCCGATCCGCCAGCGCGGTGGGAGAAACAACGTCGGCAATAAATTGGCGCAGTCCGTCCAGCATTGGTTTTCCTGCCGAAATCCGGGGGGTTATTCGGGGCTTGCTCGCCGCAAGCGGCGGTAGCTGATATATGGGTCGGAAAATCAACCCGCGCAATCCACGCCGGTTCCCGGCCTGCATTACGATTGGGCAATCTCGCGCGGTCGTCATGGCCGGGCTTGACCCGGCCATCCACGTCTTTTGACGGATTGCGAAGAAAGGCGTGGATGCCCGGGTCAAGCCCGGGCATGACGAGTCGATAAATGTCGGCCGAACCTCAAATACTAAGGTATTTCGTACACCACGATCTTGTCGGCGATGCCGCGCAATGCCGCCTGCTTTTGAATGGGCGTGATCGACTCCCGCCGCAAAATGGCGGCCACCTCCGGCGCATCGTTGACCGGCCCGGTGATATGCATTTCCTGCGAGGTCGACAGGCTCTGAACCCGGGCGGCGATGTTGACGGTCTGGCCGAAATAATCCTGCCGCTCGTTCAGCATGACGGCGAGGCAGGGCCCTTCATGAATGCCGATCTTGACCACCAGGTCCTGGGTGCCGCGCGCGGCATTGAGCCCGTCCATCGCGGCGCGCATCCGCAGGCCCGCGACGATCGCGTGCTCCGGCCTGACGAAAGTCGCCATCACGGCATCGCCGATCGTCTTCACGACGGCGCCCTTCTCCGAGGAGATGATTTCCAGCAGCGCGTGGAAATGCGCGCGCACCAGATCGAAGGCGGCGAGATCGCCGACCCTCTCATACAGCGCGGTAGAGCCCTTGAGGTCGGTGAACAGGAATGTCAGCGAGGTGATCTTGAGCCGCTGATCTACATTGAGATTGTCCGCCTTGAATACGTCTCGGAAGGTCTGGTTCGAGAGCATCCGCTTGGCGGTGAGGAACGGCTTGCGCTTGCCGATCAGGTGATGCATCACATCGCCCGCGATAAAGACAGACGGCAGCACTCGCACATCGGCCTGATTGTCGAGCGACAGCCGCAGCGGTCCCGGCCGCATCGTTCTGGTTCCGCCGGTAGGCGTTGGCGTCTTGCTGTAAACCAGTGACAGCTGTTGACGCTCCCTGGTCGGCTCACCCTGAACATCGATGAATTGCGCCGAATGCGTCACCGGCTCGAACACGATGATGAATTCTTTCGGCAGTTGCAGCGACAGCACTGCCTTCTCGCCCGCCGGCAATTCGAGCGTATCGAGCGTCACCTCATCGGCCAGCGTCGCGACGGATTCCCGGTCGAAATCGATACCCGAACTCCAGAACACCTGTTTGTAGTATTCCCAGACCGGCAGCGAGTTCGGATCATGCGCGGCGATGCGCCTGATACGGGGATTGACCGTGAAGGCTACCTCGACCTGCTCGTCGACGGAGGCTTCGTAGCCGCACGCGCAGAGGCCGCAATGATAGTCATCCGGACTCAACGATTTCAGCGTGCCGTGGGCGCCGAGCACACCGCCGCATCCGGGGCACAGCACGTTCCAGGAAAGGTCGAACAACCCGAGCCGGGAAGCATGGAGAAAGCCCGAAATCACCCGTTCCTCGTCGAGCCCGGTCCGCTTCGAAAAGTCCAGCGCGTTGATGCGGTTGAGCTCGTGGTCCTCGCCCTGTTCGACCGCAAGCTCGATCGCAGCGGCCACCACCGGATCGGCGGTCTGCTTCAGCAGGGCAAATTGGGCCTTGAGGTCGTTCATTGCGCAAGCCTAGGGCAGATCGCGTGTCTATCCAAGCAATGCATTCGTCACCGCGGCGTAATCCCGAACATCGGCGAGCGATCGGGTTGCGTCGTCACCACGCCGACCGGCATCACCGGCGCTTTATCAATGAGTTCGACCTTGAACGCGCCGATCAACTTGGCCAGCGCCAGGGTGGCCTCGACCAGCGCGAAATGCGCGCCGATGCAGACCCGGGCGCCGACGCCGAACGGCAGATAGGCGAAGCGGTCGGGCGGCGGCGCGGGCGGCATGAAGCGCGCCGGAATGAAGGCGCCCGGATCGCGCCAGAGCTTTTCATGCCGGTGCAGCAGCCACGGCGCGATCAGCACGATGTCGTTTTTCTTCACCGGCATGCCGCCGATGATATCGGCCGCGCCGGCCGCGCGAGCGATCAGGAACGCCGGCGGATAGAGCCGCATGGTCTCGTCGACCACGGCGCGGGTAAACTTCAGCCGCTCGAGATCGAGCGTGCCGCCAGCGGTCGCGGCCTTCACTTCGGCGGCCAACCGGTCCTGCGTCGCCGGGTCGAGCGCCAGCAGATACAGCGCCCAGAACAAGGCCGTGGCGGTGGTCTCGTGGCCGGCGAGAATCATCGTCGCCACCTGGTCGCCGAGTTGCTCGTCGGTAAAGGCGTCGCCGGTCTCGGGATCGCGCGCGGCGCCCATCAGATCGAACAGATCGCTCGGCGGCGCGCCCTCCTCCTTGCCGGCGGCGCGGCGCTCCGCCATCAGCATGGCCACGAATTGCGTCCATCGCTTGCGGAAGCGGGAGCGAGCGAAATCCTGCGGGCTCGGCCAGCTCAGCGGCAACACCAGATCGAAAAAATGCGGCCGCGCAAGATTCTCGCCGTACTCCATCACGAAGTCGCGCAGCGCCGCGCCGTGGCGGTCCATGCCGAACGAAAACATCGTGCGCCCGGCGATCTCGAGCGTCATGCGCTGCATCGCCTCGCGCAGATCGGCTGGCGCGTTGTTGGCCGCCTGAAGCTTTGCAATGGTCTGGTCGGTCGCAGCCAGCATGTGCGGAATCAGAGGCATCACCGCGCGCGGCGTGAAGGCTGGTGCCAGCGTCCGACGCTGATGTTTCCAGGTACGGCCTTCGGCGATCAGCAGGCCTTCGCCGAGCACCGGGCGCAACACCCGGATTGCCGCCGGCGTGCGCACGTAATTCTCGTAATTGTCCACCAGCACATGCCGGATCGCGTCGGGGTCGTTCAGGATAAAGCTGCTGCGCCCGAAGAAGCGGCTGCGGATGATATCTTCTTCGTAAGAACGGTCCCCCCAGACGCTGATCGCGCTGGTGCGCATCGCCATCACCCGGCCGAAAAGACCCATGCTGTCGGGCGCGCGCGGCGGCGCCGGCGGCACCAGCGGCGCACGCGTGACCGGCGGGTCCCAGGCTTCGGCTATGCTCATTGACGGCCTCGCAGTTCTCAGGGACAGATCTGCCCGTCGGGCGCCGCTCTATCAGGTCCGGAAATCCGGGCGCCAGGAAGGCGGACGAATGGGGGACCATCCAACAGCTAGTAAGTCAGCTCGGCGATCGCAATCCTGTTTTCCGATGCCGGCCAGGCCCGGGCGACGATCCGCTCCTCGTTGAACTGCGCGACGACCGCGCGCCCGGCCTCCGCGGCCGGCAGCCGCAAGGTGGTGACCGAATCGGTGGGCACGCCGGCTTTGACATCCTTAGGCTCCTGCCCATCGAGCAGCACCACGTCGCGGGGAAGGCCGAAATAGCCGCGCGGCCGCGACAGGATGACGACCGCGCCGGCGGTCGCATCGGCTGGTCCCAGCGGGCGCGCGGCGCGCAGATGCACGATGTCGGAGGAGCGCGGAAACGGCGACCGGTAAAGATGCGTGGTGGTCGAGCCGGGCGAGGTGAGCACGATCTCGAGATACCAGGTGGGATCGACCGACGCTGAGCCCCAGCGCCCGTCCGCGCCGGTTTGCGAGGAATGGACCGGGCCGCCCAGCCGTTCGCCGGTATCCGGCGATACGCGATGCACGTCGACCGAGGCGCCCGCCACCGGGCGGTTGGTTTGAACGCCGCCCGGCGTGCCCGTCACCAGGCCGCTCAGTTTGACTTCCGCTTCCGGCGCGATGGAGATCCGGGCGGGCTCGCGGCCGGCGATGAATTTGTAGATCTCGCGGAACGCGCGCGGATGAAACGCCGTCTCGCGGTGGTCGATGGCGCCGAGCACGAGGTTGGTGGCGCCCTTGAGCGCCGGGCCATCCGGTGTGATGCCGGTTGGCGTGCCCGGTTTGCCGACGAAGCGGCCATCGGCTTGGGCGTATTTGTCGATGCCGTCGCTGCGCAATGTCAGGAACGCGGTGCCGGGCGTCACCTCGCTGTCGCCCTCGTTCAGCCCGCGCAGGAACGGACCGCGGCCGTTGAACTCGCTGCCCGGCATATCATCCCAGTCGAAGATGCCATGGTTGGGAACCCCGCACAGCACGGCGTGGCTGACATCGGCGCCGCCGCCGTTCTTGATATAGCTGCGAATCGAATTGCCGCCGCGGGAATTGCCGACCAGCGCGACGCGCGACGCCCCGGTGCGGCGTTTCAATTCCTTGATGGCCTCGCCGAGTTCGCGGCGCTGGTCCTCGGTCGAGGACCGGTTGGGCTGCGCCACCGCATCGTCGGATCGCGCCAGCGGATCGGTGAAATTGATCGCCAGCATCCGGTCGCGCGCAACCCCGTTCGATTCCATCCGCCACAGCGTGGTGACCCACAGCCCGGAATGATCGCCATTGCCATGCACGAACAGAACCGGCGGAACTTGCGCCGCCGGGGCGGTCGGCGCCGTCTGCGCGAAGGCCGACGGACCGAAGGTGCCGGCCGCCAGGGTAAGGGCGCTGGCGCCCTTCAATAGCGTCCGCCGCGATATGATCATGAGGTGCTCCCGTCATTTCGGTCTTTTAGCCGCCCTGTGTGACCGCTGATAGCGGCCTAAACACTGGACAGCCAAGGACTTTCGCAGGCATCACTGCAAAACGCAGGGAATCAGGGCCGCGACCGGCCCGTCGGAAGGGGCAATGAAGGAACCGCCGAAGCGCTCGATGTTATCAGGGGACGGCGTGGCCGCCCCGCTGCGGCATGCGGTGTTCCGGCGGATCTGGCTCGCCAGCCTGCTCTCCAATCTCGGCCTCCTGATCCAGGGGGTCGGTGCCGCCTGGGCGATGACGCAGATGACGTCGTCGGCCGACAAGGTTGCGCTGGTGCAGACCGCACTGATGCTGCCGATCATGCTGATCTCGATGCCGGCCGGCGCCATCGCCGACATGTATGACCGGCGCGTGGTGGCGCTGGGCTCGCTGTGTTTCGCGCTGACCGGTGCGACGGCGCTGGCCGTGATGGCTTGGCTCAATCTGGTGACGCCGAATATCCTGCTGGCGTTCTGTTTCGTCGTCGGCTGCGGCATGGCGCTGTTCGGACCGGCGTGGCAATCCTCGGTCAGCGAACAGGTGCCGGCGGAGCATTTGCCGGCAGCGGTGGCGCTGAACGGCATCAGCTACAATATCGCACGAAGTTTTGGGCCGGCGATCGGCGGCGTCATCGTCGCGACTGCGGGCGCGGTCGCGGCCTTCGCCGCCAACGCGCTGCTTTATATCCCGCTGTTGATCGTGCTGTTTCTCTGGCGCCGCAACAGCGAGCCGTCACGGCTGCCGCGCGAACGTCTCAACCGCGCCATTGTTTCCGGCGTGCGCTACATCGCCAACTCGCCGTCGATCCGCATCGTGCTGACGCGCACGCTGGTGACGGGCATCATCGGCGGTTCGGTGATGGCGCTGATGCCGCTGATCGCCCGCGACCTGCTGAATGGCGGCGCGCAGACCTACGGCATCATGCTCGGCGCGTTCGGCATGGGCGCGGTGATCGGCGCGCTCAACATCGGCACGTTGCGCAGACAAATGAGCGGCGAGGCCGCGATCCGCGCCTGCACGATATCGATGGCGGGGGCGATCACGGCGGTGGCGTTGAGCCGGCAGCCTGTACTGACGGCCGCTGCGCTGGTGGTGGCCGGCGCGGTCTGGATGGCTGCGGTGGCGCTGTTCAACATCGGCGTCCAGCTCTCCGCGCCGCGCTGGGTCGCGGGCCGCTCGCTGGCGGCGTTCCAGGCCTCGATTGCCGGCGGCATCGCGATCGGCAGCTGGGGCTGGGGCTATTTGACCGACCTGGCCGGCGTGCAAACCGCGCTGCTGGTTTCCGCCGCCATGATGCTGGTGTCGCCCTTGCTCGGCCTGTGGCTGCGGATGCCGCCGGTCGGCGCGCGCAACGAGGATGCGGAGGTTCTGGCCGACCCCGAGGTGCGGCTGTCGCTGACCGGCCGCAGCGGGCCGCTGGTGGTCGAGATCGAATACCGCGTCGATCAGGAAAGCGCCCGCGCCTTCCACAATGTGATGCAGGAAGTGCAGCTCAGCCGGCAGCGCAACGGCGCCTATGGCTGGTCGATCGCGCGCGACATCGCCGATCCCGAACTATGGACCGAACGCTATCACTGCCCGACCTGGCTGGATTATCTGCGCCAGCGCAATCGCTCGACGCAATCCGAACGCGCGCTGCATCAGCGCGCGATGGATTTTCACCTCGGACCCGATCCGGTGCGCGTCCGCCGCATGCTGGAGCGGCCGTTCGGATCGGTGCGCTGGAAGGAAGACACGCCGGACCGCGCCGCGAGCGAAGTGTTGCCGGTGGCGACGGCCGCGGGCAGCAGTACGTAGTTTCGCGCTTCCCCCCTCCTCCCACGCGCTCTTGCGCGTGGTGGGGAGGGGAGAGAGATTCCGGATTCGCGCGGGGAGATTTACTGCCCGTGCCTCGTCAGCAGGGCCTGGCATCCCTTGCTGAGCCTGGCGCGATTTTGCCTCAGGCAGGCCAGCACGACCTGATCGCCCCCATCGAGATGGGCGCGGCAAAAACGTGAAGCGTCGCGCGCGCAGACGTCCTGTCCCTGCTGCTGTGCCGAAGCAGCCGAGGTCATCAGAACGAGCGGAATGATGCAAAGAAATCTGGTCATATGATTACGCCTACCCGGTCATGATCCAGGCGCGTTCTAATGCGCTCAAGCCGGCGCCGCAACGCCTTTGGGGTAAGGCCCGACCAGTGACGCCGTCATGCCCGGGCTTGTCCCGGGCATCCACGACTTGGAGGCACGGCAGCGAGGCAGACGTGGATGGCCGGGACAAGCCCGGCCATGACGATTTCCTGGACCCGAAATTACTGCGCGGCGACCTTGCTGGATTTCTGCGCGAGATCGCGGTCCATCACGGCCCGGCAGCCGGTGCTCAGGCTGGCGCGCTTCTTCATCATGCAGGCGGTGATCTTCGGGATATTCGGGATCTCGTCGCTGCACAGCTTGAACGCGTCGCCGGTGCACATCTGCTGCGCTTCGGCGCTGAAGGCGAAGCTCGGGGTCGCCGACAGGGCGGCGAAAGAAACCGCGAAGGCCAGCACGATACCGGCTTGGCGGATGGTCCTGGTCAAATAGGCGGTCATATCAGGCTCCCTTTGGCCCGGCTCGGCGGGCCCGTTGTTGATGACCAGAGCATGCCGGAACGGTTGCGCCGCCGCTGTGACGTCCATCACACAGAAAGCCGGCCCCGTTTCCGGCCACTCGGGCATCGGTCTCGACGAGGATACGGCGCGCCCATCTGCCGGTTTCAGGAACGGGATCGTCAGCGAACGACGCTTCGTCGCGCCGCCTGGCAAAAATAATTTCGTCGGACCGGCCGTCGTTGGTGGGGCGTTAAGACCTCGTTTGCATTAATGGCCCTTGAGTATGTTGTGGTGAATTTTGTGGAAAGTGTAACGATGCGTAATGCATTTGGCCTGTTGGGCGCGTGTGTTGTTTCGGCTGTCGTGATCGCCGCCGTGTGGTACTGGACCTCTTCGCCGCGTGCGGATGCGGCCGCTCCTCCCCAAACCGTCAATGCACGAAAAGCCGAGCCGCTTCCGGTCGTCGCCGCCAAGCCGGCCGTGCCCGATGTCGAAGTCACCGCGGCGCTTTCCGCGCCCGCTCCCGCCAAGCCCGCCGCACCCGTGCAGGCAAAATGCGCCAACCCCGATGCGCTCGGCGTCAGCCGCGTCGTCGTCGCCGACACCACGGGCGGACCGGGCTTCGGCTTCCAGCAATTCAAGCAGCTCGACTTTCTCACCGAGAAGGAAGTGGTGCTGACCTTCGACGACGGCCCGTGGCCGACCACGCCCTCGGTACTGAAATCGCTGGCCGAGGAATGCACCAAGGCCACGTTCTTCCCGGTCGGCAAGCACTCCACCTATCATCCGGAAATCCTGAAGCAGGTCTACAATGCCGGCCACACCGTCGGCTCCCACACCTGGTCGCACGCGCATCTCGACAGCAAGAAGCTGACCGAAGCGCAGGTCAAGGAAGAGATCGAAAAGGGATTCAGCGCCATCAAGATGGCGATCGGCACCGCACCGGCGCCGTTCTTCCGCTTTCCCGGCCTGCAGCATACCCCGGCTTCGGTGGACTATCTCGGCACGCGCAACATCGCGATGTTCTCCACCGACGTCGACTCCTTCGACTTCAAGTCCAGGGACGCCGCACAGATCGTCACTAATGTGATGACCAAGCTCGACAAGACGGGCAAGGGCATCATCCTGATGCACGACCTGCAGAAGCGCACCGCGGAAGCGCTGCCCACGCTGCTGCGCCGCCTCAAGGCCGGCGGCTACAAGGTGGTGCACATGAAGGCCAAGGTGCAGCTGGAGACGCTGGCCGAATACGACGCTCTGCTGATCAAGGACATGAAGCTGCCGGCCGTCGCCAGCCGTCCGGTCAGCAGCGTGATCCAGACGGTGACGGAATAACGCGCCCGCGCAGCCTTGGCTCAGGCTTTCTTGGGGCAGGCCGCCTTGCTCTTGACGGTCTGCACCGGAGCCTGAGGCTGCGGCGGCGCGTGAGGTTGACTGCTCGCGCCGGCCAGCGCCGGCCGGCTCGCGCTGAGAAATTCTTCCCAGGCGACCTCGGACGACCAGTTGACCCATCGAACGACGGCGCCGACCAGCGCGAGCAAAACCATCACCTGGACCAGCAGGATTCGAACAATCCCCAAGCGGTCGATGGTGCGGCCTATTCTGCTTTGATGGTCCATTGAAGGCATGGTCGCCTCCCTCGTTCAGTTTCGTTCGCGTATTACCGCGGCTGCGAAATATGGATGTGAACTGCTTCACAGCTCACGATTAGTTCAAACCCCGTGAGTTCGGCTCACGCGTGAGTGATGGGTCATGCGCATGGCGCGCGACCCGTTGACGATTCTCAATGACGCGATTGGCGTCTCACCAATAGATGCCGTGGCGATTCAATTCGCGGATCACCCGCGCTTCGGTCGATTCGCGCCGGCGTTTCGGCTTTTCGGTGCCGGTCGCCCGAGAAGCTTTCTCGGCGACGGAATTTGTGGTCTCGGCCTTCGGCGCTTCGGTCGCCGCACCAACGGCCGCAGGCCGCGCGACATAAACAGGCGCTTCGCTGGCGGCCGGCGTTTGTACCGCCTTCGGCGCCTCGGCCGGCTTTTGTTCGACCGGTTTGGCTGGCTCTGCCGCCGCCGGCTGTTCGTTCGATGCCAGCGTCAGGCTTCGTATCGGACCGGCCTGGGCGGTCGCCGACGCCAGCACCATCGCGGTGATCAAGAAGTATTTGCGCATGTGAAGTCTCCCGTGGTTCAGCGTTGCGGGGAGACTAGGCTGGGCGCGGCTATGGCTCTGTGAGATGCGTCACACAGACATTTGAAACGCGCTTCAGATGTGCCTTGACGGCTGAGGCAGGTAAGACTGACAGTCCACTGCATTCGAGGTTATCGGTTTATTCACTCGCCGGGATTGGTTTCCTGCTGTGATACTCAACGGAAAACTTCGAGAGCGCGATTGTCCGCCTAAGTTTGGCTTCACTCAGTGTCAGATCGAGAAAATTGAACAGTTCGTTTTCATCAACGAACCGTTTTCCCTCGCTCAAGCAGAAAAATAAAACTCGGCTTACCAGCGTTTCTGCGTGTATCAAGATCGCATCAGCCTCCTCTTGATTTAGCGTGCGGACCGCGTGAATTGATGAGTTACGCCGCAACCTCACATGGTGGGCAATTTGACGCGCAGTTTCCTTATCAAGGAAGAGCAGAGCAGTCCGGCTTACTGTAACCTCGTATTTGTCGCGCTGCGTACCGGTTAGGCTCTCCAACGCCCCCCACATCCCAAGCAGAGCTGCTTCCGCGTCATGTTGATCGAGAGCACGGCAGTAACGTAGTAATCCCGACCTGATGTGGTTGGAGAGCGGGTTGTCTTGCAATTTTCGCCACCAGCCCTTCAGGTTCTGATTGAATTTCTTGGTTTTGCCGTCCTTGAACCTAACCGTTGGTGTCTCGTGCAGCCAGCGATGCTCGTACCAAAACGTCTTGGTAGCAATAGAGCCATCAACGTTATGGACTGTTCGGTACGGGCCACTGCGAAACCGGTTCACCGCGTGTGGAGCGCTCATCCGCGAGAAGGGATTCACTCCTCGTTTTGAGTTTACGAACAGATTTAGCATGCCGCGTAGAGTATCAATTGAGTCAGTAGCGACCGCATGCGCTTCATGTGCATCAAATGCCGACACATGTGCTAGCACGTTAGTAAGTCCTTCAGACGCTTGGGAAATCTTGTGAGATCGCAAGACGTCCGACAGATCGTCTCTAGATTGTCGGACACCCCTCATGAAGTTTGATTTTTGTGATGGCTGCCATTGCAGCCGGACGTCACCGTCCTTCATGCCAGAGAACAATCTTAAGCCGGTGTAAGTCACCGACGAGACCATGACGAAATCTGTCTTGGCCCGCGAGGAGAGTTGAGTAAACGCTTTATCGCATCTTCGAAGGAATGCGTCGCAATCCTTCAGCGTCAAAACTGCATCGTTCAGCGCTTGTTCAACGCAACGATGTTTGAGCTGGCCGACTTTCTCGGAAGCACGTACCGCGGACTCAAGAACGGGCAACCAAAAATGATAATCAGCCGCATCGAACGAGATGCGAGCATCCTTTCCGATTTTTCGACAAGCTGCAATCTTCCCCAACACAAGTGGATTATTGAAGCCCTGCTCCCAACTAAAATTGCTCCCCATCAACAACGTCCTCGTTTTCCGCAGCACGAGTATGCAGAGCCGATCGTCACGGCGACCATGCGCCGCTCATATCGCGGTCCGACGCCAAGCCGACGTAATAGCAATCTTTAGATATCTTAGGAGGAAACTGGTGCCGCAAACAGGACTCGAACCTGTGACCCCGTCATTACGAATGACGTGCTCTACCAACTGAGCTATTGCGGCGGACCAAGCGATGCGCTCAGGCAGCGGCCTGAAAACGCTGGCCCCTGATATCGGGCAGGAGGCGTTTTTGCAAGAAAAACGCTCTCCGAAATCTCCCTAAATCAGCTCCCCCATCGGGACAGAAACCCGCGCCAGCCGCCGGCCTGGCTCTGTGTCGGGCTCAATTGTTCCCTGAATTCCTCGCTGGCGGGATCGTCGTCGATTCCGGGGTCGTCGGGCGCCCGCACGATGGGGATCACCTGGGGAATGGTCTTGGGAATATCCTGGCGGGCACGGAACAGCGGCGCAGGCGCCGGGGCCACGGGTTCGACCGGCGGCGGGGACGGCGCGGGCACCGGTTCGGACTCGGCCGCAGCGGCCGGTTCGGCCGCCGGCGCCAGGGTCGGGGAATTGTCCTGCGCCGCAGCCGGCGGCGAGGCCTCCTCGGCGGTCACCTCGGCTTCGGGCTGTTTCGGCGGCTCGACACGGCGCGGCGGCGCCAGCATCTCCTCTTCGAGGGCGAAGGCTTCGATGGCGGCGCTGCTGTCGGACGGCAGTGCCGCCAGCGGCGTCTGCCATTGAAACGCATCCAGCCGCCCGGATACCGGCGACACCGGCCGCCAGCGATCGCTGACATAGCCGTCCGCGGTCCACACCGGATCGTGCTGCGCGCGCACCGCGCGCAAGGTCCAAGCCCGCGCCCGGCCGCTGTCGCCATGCTCGGTGCGCTCGATTTCCGCCATCAGCAGCGCCACCCGCTGCGTCGGCACCGCGATGAACCGCGCCAGCGCGGCCCGCGCGCGCTCGTATTCCGCGGCATCGATCGCGGCGCGCGCGATCGCCAGCGCGCTTTCGATATGGCCAGGCGCCTTCGCCGCCAGCGTCTCGATCCGCACCAGCCGCTGCCGCGCGGAATCGCCGAGCTTCACATGCGCATAGGCATCGGCGAGATCGGGATGCGGCTGCGCCAGCCAGGCCGTCTCCACGATCCGCATCGAACGCCGGATCTGATGCGCCTCGGTCTGATACTTGCTCGCCAGCACCGCAGCCGGCACCAGCGTCGGCGCCAGCTTGATCGCTTCCATCGCGCTTTCGCGCGACTTGTCGCGGTCGACCTTCTCCAGCTCCAGCGCGCGCGCCGTCAGCAGCACGCCGCGCTGGCGCCGGTAGGTGGCCTTGTCGATCAGCCCCGAGGCGAGATTGTTGTCGAGAATAGCAAGCGCGCCGCTCCAGTCGCCCTTGGCGCAACGGAAGCCGAGCAAGGCATGCGAGGCCCAGATCGAGGCCGGCGCCAGCTTCAGCGCCTCTTCGGCGATCATGACCGCGCCGACCGGATCGTCGGCACGCTGCGCTTCGATGAACAGCCCGCGCAGGCCCAACAATCGTGTGTCCTCGCGCTCTGCCATGGCGCGGAAAGCGCGTTGCGCGCCTTCGCGGTCGCCGTCCATCTGGGCGGATTGCGCGTGCAGCAGCAGCGCCAGCGGATCGTGCCCGGCATCGCGGCGCGCGACATCGGCATGGCGGCGCGCCGCAGCGGAATCGCCGTGACCGATCGCCAGCAATCCTTGCGTGATGGCATGGCGGCCGCGCGCCTGGCGGCGTTCGCGCCGCCGGTGCTTCAGACGCTGCGGCGCGCCCCACAGCGCGCGCAGGATCGCCCATACCAGCATGACGGCGACAATGGTGATGCCCAGCGCCAGCGCGAACACCGGCAGCGAGGCCTGGATACGCCAGCCGCCCCAATTCAGCGCGACATCGCCGCCCTGATCGGCGACCCATGCAGCGCCAGCCGCTGCGAGCGCGATCAACACCAGGTACAGAATGATCCGATACATGAAGGTCCTATCGTGCAGGTCTATTGAACAGGCTTGTTATTGAACAGGTTTGGCGAGCGTCGCCATCGCATCGGCGGCGAATTGGCGGGAGGCCGCGAGCGCGGCATCGCGGGCATCGGCCTTGTCTAGCCAGGCTTGCGCGGCGGCGCGATCGGCCGGCGCCAGCGACTTCAATTCGCGCCGCGCCTCGGCGAAATCGTTGCGCAACGCCGCCGCCGTGACCCGCGCCACCACCGCGCCGCGATCGGTGCCGACGGCGTCGCTACGCTCGATACGGACGAGTTTGGCGGCACCCGCCTGCAGCCGGTCGACAATGCCGGTACCTGTCGTCGAGGTTTCAGGCGCCGGGGGCGACAATTTTGGCACCAGCGTCAGCAATTCGCGGCTCAGGCTGTTGGCGCTTGGCACCCCGGAAGCCGCAAAGCCTTCCAGCGGTTTCAAGGCCTCCGGATTCGGCGCCAGCGCTTTCGCTGCACTAATCGCCGCGGGATAGGGATCGCCGGTTCGAACGAGAACGTCGAGCAGGGCCGCCGCCACGATGCGGCGCAGCGGCACATCGTCGGCCGGCTTGGCGATTTCCTTGCTGAGCTCCGCATTCTGCGCGCTGGCGGCGCGTTCGATCTGGGCAATGCGTTCGTTGATCGCGGACAGGTCCGGCGGGGGTGCGGCTTGCGGCGCCGATTTCGCGTCGTTGATGGCTGAAGCGAGTTTGTCCGATTGCGCCCGCTGCGCCGCAAGCTCGCCGCGCAACGCGGCCAGCGATTTTTCCAGGGCTTCCGAGCGCGCGGCGACCGTCGGATCTGGCGTGGCAACGGCAGCGGGCGTGGCTACCTTGGCCTCCATGCTGGCGAGGCGCGCCGCAAGGTCATCGACGGCGGCGGAACTGATCAGGGAATTGGCTTGAGGCGCCGGGGCTGGCGGCGACGTCGTTAGCGGCCATCCCGCGAACCAGGCAGCGCCGAGCACCAGCGCGGCGGCGCTGGCGCCCGAAAGGGCTCCCACGAGCGCCGCGGAACTCCTCGCCGGCGCAGGCCGCGGCGGCGATGGGTCCGGCTCCGCTTCGGCGGCGGGGGCCGTCTTTCGGGTCTCGCCGGAGACCTCCGTCGCCTCGAGGTCGATGGTCGGCGGCTCGCGCCTGGCACGGCCGGTATCGGGCGCTGGTCCGGCATCTTCGGGCCTGTCATCGACCATTATGACGGTTCCTCATCAATTGTGGCGAACGTTACGGGATTCGACCTGATCCTCTTACCGCGATCAGGCCCGCAACGCACGCTCAAGCGCCCCGAACAGGGCATTTTCATCCGGCGTCGCCGCCACCATGACCTGCGTCGCCCCGGCCTCGCGGAGCACGGCCGCGACGGCGGCGGAGATGCAGCCTTGCGGAATCGACAACGCCGATATTTCGACGCCACCGGCCCGCGCCGCATCCAGAAAGGCGCGCGCGCTGCGGCGTGAATAGTGCAGCACCGCCTCGATCCGGCTGGCGGCGAACGCGTCGCAAACCTCGCGCGGCAGGCTCGCCATTGGGACCATCCGGTAGGTGGTGTGGGTGACGACCCGCAGACCGCTTTCGCCGAGTTCGCCGGCCAGATCCCGGGCCAGATCGGCGCCGGCCAGATACAGCAGCGTCGAGGCTTTCTTCAGCTCCTTCGCCTTGACCCTTGCCAGCACCAGGTCGCGCAAGCCGGCAGCGTCGCCGCTGGCCGGCATCACATGGGTAAACCCGGCGCGGCGCGCGGCGCTGGCGGTATGCTCACCGACCGCGAACAGCGGCAACTCGTGCAGCCGGTGGCCCTTGAGTTCGATGCCGCGCAGCGCGTTGGCACTGGTGACAACCACCGCGCCGTAGCGCGCGTCCAGATCGTCATGGAACGCGACCGGCTCGAACCGCAGCATCGGCGCCTGCAGCACCTCAAAGCCTCGGTCGCGAAGCGCCATGGCCGTGGCTTCATCGTCGGGATGCGGGCGGGTAACGAGAACGGCCATGCGTCGTGTTCTTTTGGCGCTGGATTTCAGGAGCAACGGACGATTGCACTTTGAGACCCCGCAGTGCTACGCGAGGATAGGCAAACGCCGCTTTGGCCGATAGCGCAAGGGCTCAAATTGGGTAACGACACGTCAATGCTGGTGCTGGGAATCGAGACCACCTGCGATGAAACCGCAGCCGCCGTGGTCGAGCGCCTGAGCGACGGGTCGGGGCGCATTCTGTCCAATATCGTGCGCTCGCAGACCGAGGAACATGCCGCCTTCGGCGGCGTGGTGCCGGAGATCGCGGCGCGCGCCCATGTCGATGTGCTCGACGGCATCGTCGACAGCGCGATGAAGCAGGCGGGGGTCGCCTACTCCAAACTTTCGGCGGTCGCCGCCGCCGCGGGGCCCGGCCTGATCGGCGGCGTGATCGTCGGCCTCACCACCGCGAAAGCGATAGCGATGGTGCACGATACGCCGCTGATCGCGGTGAACCATCTCGAGGCCCACGCGCTGACGCCGCGGCTGACCTGCGCGCTGGCGTTTCCCTATTGCCTGTTTCTCGCCTCCGGCGGCCACACCCAGATCGTCGCCGTGATCGGCGTCGGCAATTATGTCCGGCTCGGCACCACCGTCGACGACGCCATGGGCGAAGCCTTCGACAAGGTGGCCAAAATGCTTGGCCTGCCCTATCCGGGCGGGCCGGAAGTCGAGCGCGCCGCGGTCGGCGGCGACGCCAAGAGGTTTGCCTTGCCGCGGCCGATGCTCGGACGCGCCGACGCCAATTTTTCGCTGTCGGGATTGAAGACCGCGGTGCGTAACGAAGCCAGCCGGCTGGTCCCGCTGGAGCCGCAGGACATCAGCGATCTCTGCGCCGGCTTCCAGGCCGCGGTGCTGGAATCGACGGCGGATCGGTTGAGCGTCGGCCTGCGGCTGTTTCACGAGCAGTTCGGCCCGCCGCGCGCGCTGGTCGCCGCCGGCGGCGTCGCCGCCAACCAGACGATCCGCGGCGCGCTGCAGGATGTCGCCGCCAAAGCGCAGACCACGCTGATCATTCCGCCGCCGGCGCTCTGCACCGACAATGGCGCGATGATCGCCTGGGCCGGCGCGGAGCGGCTGGCGCTGGGCATGGTCGACACCATGGACGCCGCCCCCCGCGCGCGCTGGCTGCTCGATGCCAACGCCACGGCACCGGCCGGATATGGCAGGACGCGGGCGGCATTCTAAAATATCGAAAACAACCCCATGCAAAGATAGAATCGCCGTATCTCGATACCGTGCAGCAACCTGAATTGATCCATCCCGCTCTGGCCAAGGCCCGCCGCCATGCCGTCCTTTAACTCCATCAGCGTGATCGGCGCCGGCGCCTGGGGGACGGCGCTGGCCGCGGTCGCGGCGCGGGCCGGCCGCGAGGTCGTGCTTTGCGCGCGCGATGCCGCGATCGCCGCGCAGATCGCGGCGACGCGGGAGAATCCGCGCCTGCCCGGCGTGCGTCTGAATGCAGGCATCGAAGTGATCGCCGACATGGCGGTTGCCGCCCGCGCCGACATCCTGCTGATCGCAACGCCGGCGCAGCATCTGCGAGCGGCGGTGACCACGTTGGCGCCTCATCTGGCCAACGGCACGCCCGTGATCGCCTGCGCCAAGGGTATCGAGCGCGGCACCCATCACTTCATGACCGAGGTGATTTCCGAAGCCGCACCTGCTGCGGTTGCCGCCATCCTGTCGGGGCCGAGCTTTGCCGACGACGTGGCGCGCGGCCTTCCCACCGCGGTGACGCTGGCGGCGAAGGACGAGCGGCTTGCCAGTGAGCTGGTGCAAGCGCTGGGGTCTTCGACCTTCCGGCCCTATCACACCTCGGATGTCCGCGGCGTCGAGATCGGCGGTGCCGCCAAGAACGTGCTCGCGATCGCCGCCGGCATCGTGGTCGGCCGCAAGCTCGGTGCCTCGGCGCAGGCGGCCCTGACCACGCGCGGCTTCAGCGAATTGGTGCGGCTCGGCCGCGCCTGCGGTGCGCGCAGCGAAACCATGGCGGGCCTCTCCGGCCTCGGCGACCTGATCCTGAGCTGCTCCAGCGTGCAGTCGCGCAATTTTGCCCTCGGCGCAGCGCTGGGACGCGGCGAGCCACGGCCATCGGGGAAGCTCGCCGAAGGCGAGTTTACCGCGCCCGTTCTGATCGAGCTGGCGACTTCGCAGAACGTCGATATGCCGGTATCGTCGGCGGTCGCGGCGATATTGAGCGGCCAGGCTTCGATCGACCAAGCGATCGAAAGCCTGCTGACGCGCCCGTTCAAGGCAGAGGGATGACGTACCCTTCGTCATGCCCGCGCAAAAGCGCGAAGCGCGTCTCCGCGCTTGACCCCGCGGGCATCCACGTCTTGATATTGGGATCGGGCAGAAGACGTGGATGGCCGGAACGAGTCCGGCCATGACGGATGGATGGTAGGTGTCATGAACTACTGGCTGGTGAAATCGGAACCCTCGACCTGGTCGTGGGACCAACAGGTGGCCAAGGGCGCAAAGGGCGAAGCCTGGACCGGCGTGCGCAATTTTACGGCGCGGCAGAATCTCGTGAAGATGAAGAAGGGCGACCTCGCCTTCTTCTATCACTCCAACGAGGGCAAGGAGATCGTCGGCATCGCCGAGATCATCAAGGAAGCCTATCCGGATCCCACCGACAAAAGCGAAAAATTCGTCTGCGTGGATATCAAAGCCGGCAAGCCGCTGAAGATTCCGGTGACGATGGCCGCCATCAAGGCCGACAAGCGGCTGACCGAGATGGCGCTGGTGAAATATTCGCGGCTGTCAGTGCAGCCGGTGACGGCGGAGGAATGGAAGATCGTCTGCAAGATGGGCGGGATGTAGCAGTTCCCTTCACGCCGAGATCGGTATCATAAAACCGCTCATTGCCGTGTAACTACTCCTCTGCCCTCGCTGCAGGAGAAATTTAGCAATTCAGGCGCTTACTCCGGACCGTGCGGCAAGCAGGGCGGGAGGAGGACCAGGTTTTGAAATCGGGTGCCAGCCGCCGGAATCCGACGCCGTGCGACGACACGGCGCCCGTGTCCATGACGCCTGCTCTCGAAGCCGAGACCGAGCGGCTGCTGTCACAGCGCACGCGCGACATCCGGTTTTCTCCCGAGATGGATCGCCTGTATCGCGCCAAGGACTGGCCGCAACGAAGCAAGATTGCCCGCTCATGGATGGTCTGGGTCGCGCTGATCAGCATCAGCTTCGTACCGGTCAGCTACCTTCTCGCTCCCCACCTGCTTTGGCTCACTGCCGCCATCAGCGGGGTGCTGGTTCCGGCGTTGCACGCCTGTACTTACCTTGTCTGGCGAAAGCCCCGCAGCGCCTCCATCCTGGGCCTGTCGATCATGCTGCTGATGAGCAGCGTCATGCTTGCTTACGGCTTGCTCGCCGTCGCGGCCGGCGGCGCCGGTTATGAGCGTATCCTGATCAGCGTCATGTTCGTGAACACGATCGCCCTCGTCGTTCTCAACGTCGACTATATCTGGACGCTGTCCCTGATGGTCTCTTCCGCGGCGATTTTTTTTGGCTTTGAAATCTTCAACCCCCAGATCGAACTCAAGGAAGCGATCGGAACGTCGATCTTTTATGCGATTGGAATGTATGCGGCGACGATCGCGCGGAAGACCCAATCGATCCTCGGTCAAAAAGCCTTCCTGATGTCCTTGCGCAACCAGTATCGCAGCGACGCGCTGCAAAGCGCCAATCGCCAGCTGGAAATACTGGCGACGCGCGACCCCCTCACCGGGCTGGCCAACCGCCGTTCGGCGACCGATCTCATCGATCGGCTCTGGCGTGACCCGGCGATCCCGAAAGCCCGTATCGCGTTCATCATGGCCGATATCGACTTGTTCAAACTATTGAACGATACCGCCGGCCATGCTGCCGGCGACGATTGCATCAGACGGGTGGCGAAGGCGATCGAGGAATCGGTGCGAAGACGCCGTCTTCCGCTATGGCGGCGAGGAATTCCTCGTCGTGCTCGCCGACACTTCGCCCGATCGCGCCTGGGCCATCGCGCAACGCATCCGCAGCTCGGTGGAAGCGCTCGCCATCGTCAATCCCGGAATTCATCCCGCGGACGGCTCCAGCGGCGTGGTGACGATCAGCCTCGGCGTCGCGTTCGCGCGGGAAGATGCCGCGCCGGAGATGGTCGCAAAATGGGCCGACGACGCCCTTTACGACGCCAAGCGGGGCGGCAGGAATGTCGTGTTCCTGTCCAACGCCCACGCCGCCGGGGGAATGATTCACGCGCAGCCCTTCGCTGCGCCGTCAGGCCATTCGGCGCCCAATTCTCCGAGAATGATGACTTAGTTGGCGGCTGACCGGCTTCCCCTCTCCCCTTGTGGGAGAGGGTGGATCGAATGCGCGGTTAGCGCATTCGAGACGGGTGAGGGGTTGGCTCAACGGATAGTTTGCCCGCGGATAGAGACCCCTCATCCGGCGCTTCGCGCCACCTTCTCCCACAAGGGGAGAAGGAAGAAAGGTCAAGCCGCCGCGGTCGCGACCACTTGCGCCAGCAGCTGCTCGCGCTTCGACTGCGAGCGATAGCCCTTCATGGTCGCCGCGAAGCGTTCGAGGATGCCGTCCTCGAAGGCGGTGACGATGGTGTCGTGGACGTAGCTCTTGCGGCAGATCGCCGGGGTATTCGACAGTTCGTCGGCGGCGGCGCGCACCGCGTCCAGCACCTGCTTCTTGCGGCCGTGCGCGCTGGCGGCCGGCGAAATCCGCGACAGCGATTCCAGCACCACGGCGGATGCCATCAGGGTGCGGAAATCCTTCAGCGAAATCTTGATGCCGGCGATCTCGCGCAGGAACGCGTTCACGGTGGTGGTGGAGACCGCGCGAACCGTGCCGGACCCGTCGCGATACTGGAACATGCGTTTGCCGGGCACGGTGCGCAGGATGCCGATGGCGCGCACCAGCTTGGCGGCGTCGCATTCCTTGCGCACGGCCTTGCCGCCCTTGGCCTTGAAGGTCAACACGAGGTTGTCGTCCTCGACCACGACGTTGGACTTCAACAGCGTGGTGGCGCCGCGGGTGCCATTGAGCTTCGCGTAGGATTCATTGCCGGGCCGGATCGCGGTACGCGCGATCAGCTCGATCACCGCCGAAAGCGCGAATTCGCGGGTCGGCGTATCGCCCGAGAGGTGCATCGAGACGTTGCGGCGAATTTTCGGCAGGGCACCGACCAGCCGCGCCAGCCGGTGTGCCTTGCGCCGTTCGCGGACCTTCTCCCAGTCCGAGTGATAGCGGTATTGCAGCCGGCCCGCGGCATCGCGGCCGACCGCCTGCAGGTGCGAGGAGGGATCGGGAGAATAGCGAACCTCGGCATAGGCCGGCGGTACCGCCATCGAATGCAGGCGCTTGATAGTGCCGGCATGGCGGACCGCAGTGCCGTTGGCGCGCACGAAGGAATAGTTCTTGCCGCGCTTGATGCGGCGGATGGTGAGCTCGTTCTGGTCGCCGAGCTTGAGGCCATGCTCCTCGGCGAGGTCTTCCACCGACGTCTTCGCAGTGGTCTTGGCAGTGGTCTTGAGGGCAGTTTTGGCAGCGGGGGCCGGCCTGGCGGCGGGTGCCAGTTTCGGCAGTTGGCCCAGCGCTTTCGCCAGTTCAACGGCAGGATCGGCGGAAACGGGCCGCGCAGCCTCGAAATTCTGCTGATCCATCATGGCTTTAGACGCCTTGCTCCAACTGTTCGTCCGGTAATGCCGATTATCGGTCTTTGGTTCCGGCGGGGGTCTGACCCCCGGGGAGGCCATTTAGGGGGTAATCGCCGGCAGCGCTAGTCCGTCCCCTGGCCCGAACGGTTCGTAAATACCGCTAGAGACGGAATGGGCGCCATGCAGAGGTTTTTTGGCTAACGGCCAACGCGATCGTGATGGAGCCCGGCGCCTGCGGCGGGGCCGACCGGCGGCGGCTTGATCCTGCGCATGGCGGGGGAACCCCGCCTAATGTCCTATTTCTTCCGCTTGTCGGTGCCGCTAGGCCCGACGCATAATCGTTGCAACAAACGGGACGGCCTGCAGTGCTCGCGTTCACTGGCCGCATGGGTGGAGGGTAACATGTCCGAGAAAATCTACGACGTATCGGCGGAATGGGCCAAGCGCGCCTTTGTCGATCAGGCCAAGTACCAGGAGATGTATGCGCGCTCGGTGAGCGATCCCAACGGGTTCTGGGCCGAACAGGGCAAGCGTGTCGACTGGATCAAGCCGTTCCACAAGGTCGAGAACACGTCGTTTGCGCCCGGCAACATCTCGATCAAATGGTTCGAGGACGGCGTCCTGAATGTGGCCTGGAACTGCATCGACCGGCATCTCGAAACCCGCGGCGACCAGACCGCCATCATCTGGGAAGGCGACGACCCCTCGCAGTCGAAGCACATCACCTACCGGCAGCTGCACGACGAAGTCTGCAAGATGGCCAACATCCTGCGCACCCGTAACGTCATGAAGGGCGACCGTGTCACCATCTATCTTCCGATGATTCCGGAAGCCGCCTACGCCATGCTGGCCTGCGCGCGGATCGGCGCCATCCATTCGGTGGTGTTCGCCGGCTTCTCGCCCGACAGCCTTGCCCAGCGCATCACCGATTGCCAGTCCAAGATCATCATCACCGCTGACGAAGGCCTGCGCGGCGGCAGGAAGGTGCCGCTGAAGGCCAATGTCGATGCCGCGGTCGCCAAATGCGGCGGCGTCGACTGGGTCGTCGTGGTCAAGCGCACCGGTGCCGCGGTCGACATGAACCCGTCGCGCGATTTCTGGTATCACGAGGCCGCCGAGATGGTGACCACGGAATGCCCGTGCGAGCCGATGCATGCCGAGGATCCGCTGTTCATCCTCTACACCTCGGGCTCGACCGGCCAGCCCAAGGGCGTGCTGCACACCTCGGGCGGCTACCTGGTATTCGCGTCGATGACGCATCAATACGTGTTCGACTATCACGACGGCGACGTCTACTGGTGCACCGCCGACGTCGGCTGGGTCACCGGCCACAGCTACATCCTGTACGGGCCGCTGGCCAACGGCGCGACCACGCTGATGTTCGAAGGCGTGCCGAATTACCCCGACATGTCCAGGTTCTGGAACGTGATCGACAAGCACAAGGTCAACATCTTCTACACCGCGCCGACCGCGATCCGCGCGCTGATGCAGGCCGGCGACGATCCGGTCAGGAAGACCTCGCGCAAGAGCCTTCGGCTGCTCGGCAGCGTCGGCGAGCCGATCAATCCGGAAGCCTGGGAATGGTATTACCGCGTCGTCGGCGACGAGCGCTGCCCGATCGTCGATACCTGGTGGCAGACCGAGACCGGCGGCATCCTGATCACGCCGCTGCCCGGCGCCACCAAACTCAAGCCGGGCTCCGCGACGCAACCGTTCTTCGGCGTGGTGCCCGAGATCGTCGATGCCGACGGCAAGGTGCTGGAGGGCGAATGCAGCGGCAATCTGTGCATCGCCAAATCCTGGCCGGGCCAGATGCGCACGGTCTATGGCGACCATGCCCGCTTCGAACAGACCTATTTTTCGACTTACAAGGGCAAGTACTTCACCGGCGATGGCTGCCGCCGCGACGCCGACGGCTATTACTGGATCACCGGCCGCGTCGATGACGTCATCAACGTCTCCGGCCATCGCATGGGTACCGCCGAAGTCGAGAGTTCGCTGGTGGCGCACGCGCTGGTCTCGGAAGCCGCCGTCGTCGGCTATCCCCACGACATCAAGGGCCAGGGCATCTATGCCTATGTGACGCTGATGACCGGCACCGAACCCTCGGAAGCGCTGCGCAAGGAGCTGGTGGCGTGGGTGCGCAAGGACATCGGCCCGATCGCCTCGCCCGATTTGATCCAGTTCGCGCCCGGCCTGCCGAAAACCCGCTCCGGCAAGATCATGCGCCGCATCCTGCGCAAGATCGCCGAGGACGAACCGAGCAGTCTCGGCGACACCTCGACCCTGGCGGATCCCGCCGTGGTGGAAGACCTCGTCGCGCAGCGGCAGAACAAGAAGGAAGCGGGGGCATAGGGGGCGGGGTCTCCAAGACCCGTTCCCCGGGCAAAGCGCAGCGCGCCAGCGATGCGCTGCAGATCCGGGGTCCATCTCGCAGCACCGTTTCTGTCCCGTGGGTCCCGGCTCTGCGCCGCGTCACTTCGTGGCGCGTCGCGTCCGGGACACGAGGATTTTCGCGCCTCCTCACACGATCGTCAGGGAAGACCGCTTCGCGCCTGCGCTTTCCTGCCGAGTGTTGTTTTCAAGTCATTTACTTTGTTCTCAACATTTCCTTTGTTGGTCCGCATTGAACGGGCTCAGAGCCCGGCCTCGAAACCGGTTGGTTAAGCCGCGCGGTCAAGAATGCGCGGGCGAACCGATATTTTGCAGGCCTTTCGGAAATTTGACGGCCCCAGGGGCGTCCCGAGTTAAAGTGGAGAGATTGATGTCGTTGAGGATTGCGGTGGCGCTGGCAGCCACCATCGGGGCGGGGGCCCTGCTGTCGACCGCGGCCGAGGCGCGCCCGGACATCGTCGGTTTCCGCGGCGACTATTCGCCGGGAACGATCGTGGTGAAGACCAATGAGCGCCGGCTCTATCTCGTCGTCGAGCAGGGTCGCGCGGTCCGCTATCCCGTCGGCGTCGGCCGCGCCGGCAAGCAATGGGCCGGCACCACCAGGATCGACGGCAAGTACACCAATCCCGCCTGGTCGCCGCCGGCGGAAGTGAAGCGCGACAGACCTTCGATGCCGAACGTCATCCCCGGCGGCTCGCCGCGCAACCCGATGGGCGTTGCCGCGATGACACTGGCGGGCGGCGAATATGCGATCCACGGCACCAACGCGCCGGGTTCGGTCGGTGGCTTCGTCTCCTACGGCTGCATTCGCATGCTGAACGCCGATATCACCGATCTCTACCAGCGCGTCTCCGTCGGCACGACGGTGGTCGTGACGCGCTGATCCATCCTTCAGCGCTTGAGGGCTCAAAAGCCGCGCAATTGCGCGGCTTTTCGTTTGAGGACTCAACCCGGACACCACGAATTGCGGTGGCCGCCGCGATAGCCGCGCGCGTGGCCCGCGGCGAGCAGCGCCGCCGAAACATTGTCGGTCCGCCGCGTCGCGACATCGGCGACGACGCGGCCGTTATATTTGTCGGGCCCGATATTGTAGATCGCGACCCCGCCTTCGCCGAGCAGGCCGCGCAAGGCCGCACCTGCGGCTTCGGCCAGTTCCAGCTCCTGCGCGCAGGCGGCCTTCAACTCCGGCGCATCGACGCCACGCAGGCGAACCCGCGTGGTCGGCTCGAGCCCGGGCGACAGATGCACCCGCGCCTCAAACGTGTCGCCATCGATGGTCCTGAGCACGTCGACCGGATGCCGAACGCTGGAATTTCCGGCGCGCCGCCAGACCATTTCGGCGTCGCGCGCCGCCTGGCTATCGGCTGATGGCTGCGAGACCGGTGCCGGCCAATTCACCCACTGCCGCAGCGGCAACAACGTCGCCGGCGCCACGCCAAGAATGAAGATCCAGGGCAGGAGCGCTGAAAAGCGACGGCGCCAGGGCCTGCCCGGATCGCAGGTCTTGCACCGATGAGTATTTATTCTGTCAAATGGGGACATATTCCCAAAAGTGGGGTGAGTCGCGCCGAACCGGCAAGCGCTTCCGAGTTCAAAGATAGACCGGATCAAAAATCCGAGGCGATGCCCTTGTTCTCCCAGTCGCCATAGCGCGTCGGTTCCGGGCCCTTCGGGCCCTGCAATTCCTTCGGTGCGACCCGTGCGTTGGCCGCGGCGGCTTGCCGGCGCGCTTCGGCCTCGGCCAACGCACGCTGGGCCGCCGCCGGCAGTGGCTTGCGTTCCCCAGCAGCTGGTTCGGGCAGTGGTGGCTTGTCGGTCGTGTCAGCGTTTCCAGCCATTGCCCAATCCCTGCTCAATCCGGACTTCGAGAATAAAGCTCACACCCGAACTGTGAAATCATAAAGGCGATTCTTATATTTGGCATATTCGCATGTCAGAGGTGCTGTCCTTTCGATATCAGCGCCGAAATCGCGTTGAACGGTCGTCCCTTTCCTTATCTCCTGAGATGTTTCCGCTCCATGCCTCCTCAAAGATTCGCCCTGCCATCCGAAGTGCCCGGCCTCGCGGCGCGGCGGATCGCGGCGGATATTCTCGACGGCGTACTGCACAAGCACCGAACTCTCGATGACCAGCTCGACGGCGCCGGCGCCCATCCCGGGCTGAAGACGCTGCCCGACCGCGACCGCGCCTTGATGCGACGGCTGGTGGCGACCATCCTGCGGCGGCTCGGCACCCTCGGCCATGTGCTGTCGCGGCTGCTCGACAGGGGTATTCCGACCGACGCGCCGCGCGCGCAGAGCGCGCTGCTGATTGGCGCTGCCCAAATTCTCTGGATGGACGTGCCCGATCACGCCGCGGTCGATCTTTCGGTGCGGCTGGTGCAGTCGGACCGGCGCGCCGCCAAATATGCCGGGCTGGTCAACGCGGTGCTGCGCCGCTGCGCGCGCGAGGGACCGTCGCTGATCGACGAGGTCAAGTCGCAGACGCTGGACGTTCCGCCATGGCTGCTGGCGCGCTGGATCGCATTTTATGGCGAGACCACCGCGCGGGAGATCGCGGTGGCGCTGAGCCATGAACCATCGCTCGATATCACCGTGAAGTCCGACGCGGAGCAGTGGGCGACGCGGCTGCACGGCGAAACGCTGCCGACGGGAAGCGTGCGCACGCTGCTGCAGGGCTCGGTGAAGATGCTGCCGGGCTTTACCGATGGCCAGTGGTGGGTGCAGGACGCCGCCGCCGCCCTGCCGGCGCGGCTGTTCGGCGACATCGCCGGCAAGCGCATCGCCGATCTCTGCGCCGCCCCCGGCGGCAAGACCGCGCAATTGATCCAGGCCGGCGCCCAGGTCACCGCGGTCGACCGTTCGCCCGGCCGCATGGCGCGGCTGAACGACAATCTCACCCGGCTGGGGCTGGAAGCTGCGACCGTGGTGACCGACGCCGCCGAATGGCAGGGCGGCGACATTGGTGGGAGTCCGGGCGAAGGCTTCGACGGCATCCTGCTCGATGCGCCCTGCGCCTCGACCGGAACGATCCGCCGCCACCCCGACGTCGCCTGGCTGCGGACGGAGGCCGATATCGGCGCGCTGATGGCGCTGCAGAAGCGATTGTTGCAACGGGCGACCGCGCTGCTGAAGCCCAGGGGAACGCTGGTCTATTGCACCTGTTCGCTGGAGCCGGAAGAAGGCGAGCAGGCCATTTCGGCGCTGCTGGCCGCCGAGCCCGCCATGCGCCGGGCCCCGATCGACGCCAGCGAGGTCGCCGGCCTCAGCGAAATCCTTAATTCGGACGGCGATTTGCGCACCCTGCCCTGCCATTTGCCGCACGAGGACCCCCGCCTGGGCGGTCTCGACGGTTTTTACGCCGCCCGATTGGTTAAATCCTGATTTTGCACTGCATTTTCGCGTTCCGGCGCTGATTCGCCCGGTTTCAAGATGGTGTCTTGGCGGCGTTTCCGGATTAAAAGGATTCGCATCTAATTCTCCCAATCAAGGCAAGGCGTGACGGTCGCTCAACGCAGACGTATCTCGACGCTGATCCTGGGCCGCTTCGCGCGGAACATGATCTCGCGCGTCAGCGGCGGCTCGGTCGCGGTGTCGCGGCTGTGGCCGGGTCGCACCGACCGGCTGATCATCGCCCCGCACGATCTGCGCACCGCCGACGCCACCCGCGCCGCCGAGATCTATGCCGGCCGCTTCGTGTTCGCCGGCAAGATCGTGACCTGCCACGGCCGCTCGATCTTCGACCTCGAGCCGCCGTCGGAAGACTGGGAAGTGGCGCTGCTCGGCTTCGGCTGGCTGCGCCATCTGCGCGCCGCCGACACCGCGCTGACCCGCGCCAATGCCCGCTCGCTGGTCGACGACTGGATTTCCAATCCGGCGCACAAGCGCCCGGTCGGCCGCCGCGCCGACGTGCTGGCGCGCCGCGTCATCTCGCTGCTGTCGCAGGCGCCGCTGGTGCTCGGCGATACCGACGGCAAGTTCTACCGGCGCTATCTGCGCGGGCTGACCCGCGAAATCCGCTATCTGCGCTACACCATGCTCGACATTCCCGACGGCGTGCCGCGGCTGCAGGTGCTGATCGCGCTGTGCTACGCCTCGCTCTGCCTGCAGAACCAGGCCCGGCATATCCGCACCGCCACGAAAAAATTGTCCGACGAGCTGCAGCGCCAGATTCTTCCCGACGGCGGGCATTTTTCACGCAATCCCGGCGCGCTGATCGAACTCCTGATCGACCTGCTGCCGCTGCGGCAGACCTTTGCCGCCCGCAACATCGCGCCGCCGCCGGCGCTGCTGAACGCGATCGACCGCATGATGCCGATGCTGCGTTTCTTCCGCCACGGCGACGGCAGCTTTGCGCTGTTCAACGGCATGAGCAGCGCGCCATCCGATCTGCTGGCGACGCTGCTGGCCTATGACGATACCCACGGCGCGCCGATGGCACACATGCCGCACACCGGCTTTCAGCGCCTCGATGCCGGCGCCATGACCATCATCATGGACACCGGCCCGCCGCCGCCGCCGAGCGTCAGCCACGACGCCCATGCCGGCTGCCTGTCGTTCGAACTGTCGTCGGGTCTCAGCCGCATCGTGATCAATTGCGGGATGCCATCCACCGGCCGCGACAACTGGCGCGCCTTCGCGCGCGGCACCCCGGCGCATTCCACCCTGTGCTATCACGATACCTCGTCCTGCCAGTTTGTCGAACTGTCGGCGATGAAGCGGCTGCTGCGCGGCTCGCCCGTGGTGAGCGGTCCGACCACTGTCGAAAGCTATCGCGAGATGGTCGCCAACGGCGTGTTGCTGACCACCTCGCATGACGGATATCTGTCGCGGTTCGGTGTGGTGCATCGCCGGGTGCTGATGGTGGCGCAGGACGGCACCAGGCTGGACGGCGAGGATACCCTGTCGCCGGCGCCGGGCGGCCGGATCAAGGGCAACGAGACCGATTATGCGTTGCGGTTTCATCTGCATCCCGCCGTCAAGGCAAGCCGGCTTTCCGACGCCCGCGGCGTCATGCTGGTGCTGCCGAACCGCGACGTCTGGACCTTCGAGGCGCTCGACGACAAGGTCGAGCTGGAGGACAGCGTGTTCCTGGCCGGCAATGACGGTCCCCGCCGCACCGCCCAGATCGTGATCCGGCAGGAATCCCGCCACGCCGCCTCGATCCGCTGGAGTTTTGTCCGCTCGACCACGTCGGCCTCGGCCACCACGGCCAGGCGCAACGCCCGCCGCGAGCCGGAATTGCCGCTGTAGGGAGTCTAAGCGTCATCATGGCGAGCGCAGCGAAGCAATCCAGCTTTACCGCAGCATAGCTGGATTGCTTCGTCGCTTCGCTCCTCGCAATGACGGGGTATAGTTTAAGTGTCCGGCTTCAATCGAACGGCTTCATGAAACATTTAATCTCGGTGTCCATCAAACCGGCAGCAGCTCGAAGCTTATGATTGTGATCCAAAATCTCCATCGAAACATTATCCGAAGCTTTACAATCTTTGGTCGATCACGCGGCTGGCGTGAAGTCAACGAGTGGGAGAGCCGAGCTTCCATAACGGAAGCAAGCTTGGCGCCATTGTTATTCGACGCGAGTTTGACCGGCGGGTGCGAGAATTTACGTGTCCGCAGAATGAGCGGTTCAGACAGAAGCAAAAAAGAGAGGCCTCCCAACCGATCCTTCAGCTCAGAATGCTGTTGACGATAGTTACCAAACGACTCCATTCTACCCCTGATTGAGCAGGAGGAAAAAATGGGAAGTATGCGAAATTTTTATTTTGGCGCTATTTGTGCCGCTTGGGCGTTGACAAGTGCGGTGCCGATCTCTGCTGCCGGAGTGCAAGAATGCGACAAAGCCTTAGTAATCTCAACGTACGACTCAATTGCATCGGATCGGCTTGACTATCGACTTGCAGAATCAGTGGACGAAGAAACCTACAAGAAGATCAAAGAGAAGCATGGCGGTGGTATATCCGTTCCGATCTATGGAGTTCCTGTTGGAGCCGATTATAACCAGTTCAAGGACAACGTGCGACGTTACACGCTAAACCAACGCCGGTCAGAATCTCTTAATAGAGATCAAGCATTAAGCGTCAAATGGACGGGCTTGGATCAGATTGCCAGCAGCGCTTACAGGCAGTGCTTGAACACGGTTCTGGCCATGTCGCCCGGAAAGGTGACGATAGCGGCAGTGTATGCAACAAATACCGACGTATCATTTGTCGTTCGATATACTAAAGCAGGAGGGCAACCCGACCCAATTGCAATGAAATGGACGACCAACCTTCGCACAATTGACGGTTCTCCTCTACCTAACACCCTGAGTTCTGGTGCAGACAAGTATATTGTTTTTCGGCAGCCAGCCGTCTCTCAGCAAATCGCTTTCAATAGTGATGCTGGAGGCGGAGTGATTCCTGTAGCGGCTTTGCCAAGGCGCGTTCCCCGTCCGCCATGCGCCGCCAAGGCCGGGCCGTATAATTTCGACGGAACAAACTGCGGGGACAACTATGAAATCAGCGGTCGTCGTGCCCTTATTAGATTTGGGAGCGGTAGGCAAACTTCGATTCCGGAAAACAATCCCCAGTACGATGCGTCCATAGGGAAATGGCTGCCCGGCGACTTCAATGGCGACGGCTTGACCGATCTAGCTCACGTCGCTCGACCAATTGGTCGTATCCACATTCATTTTGCAGAGGTCGGCGGCAATTTCCGCTCGCCAACAACCCTGGAAATCAGGCAACTGATCCCGGGCTACGACGCGAATTTAGGAAACTGGGACGTTAGTTTCGATTCATCGACAGGTCGCGCATTTCTGATTCACGATCCAAGCTTGCCAGACAAACGAAATCACATTTGGAAATCAAATGGCGACGGAGGTTTTACAATGGCAACGACGACCAAGTGACTGGATAGTTCGGTCGCCACTAAACGCGCGAATGAAACGCCTAGTGCCGCGGATATTCGCCGGTTGCCTACTTGTGGCAGGGCCACGCCTTGCTCATTGCTAGTGAAAAGAAAGAGGAGCAAACATGGTCTATGCGGCAAAGCGCGGCAAGAACCGCTGCCCCACCCATCCCGGTGCGCTGCTTCGCGAAGACATCATTTCAGCCACCGGCCGCACCAAGGCGGAGATCGCCGGATTGCTCGGGATTTCACGGCAGCATCTGTACGACATCCTGCAGGAACGAAAGCCGGTGTCCCCTGCTATTGCGGTCCGGCTGGGCAAGCTTCTTGGCGACGGCGCGGGAATTTGGACCCGGATGCAGGCCGCGTACGATACCTGGCATGCGGAGCGGTCCGAAGATGTCCGTCATATCCCGACCATCAAGGCAAAGGCAGCTTGAGACTCCGGGAGCCGGAATAGCCGCTGTAGGAACTTTAGGCGCTGGCATTGCGAGCCAACGAGTCGGCGCGAAGCCGTCGCCCGATGACTGGCTCCGTGAAGCAATCTAGCTTTACTCGCCACAACAGGACTGTCGTCGCCCGGCTTGACCGGGCGATCCAGTACGCCGAGGCATCTCGGTTCAAGTTCTGGCGTCTCTGGGATACTGGGTCGCCCGGTTAAACCGGGCGATGACAGCGGTGTTTGCTTCATGCAGCAGGGTCGGCCGCTGCCAGCCCCACCCCTCACGCAACACTCCCTGTGGTCAACGCAGGCCCCCTCTGCGCTTGCGGTTTCGTGATCGCCAAAACCATGCTACCGGGCTGGCTTACCAGCCAGGATACTCCCCCATGACCGACCATCCGCGCCGCGTAACCCGCGCTCTGTTGTCCGTTTCCGACAAGATCGGGCTGATCGAATTTTCCCGGGCGCTGGCGGCCCACGGCATCGAGCTGGTCTCGACCGGCGGCACCGCGAAGGCGATCGCCGCCGCGGGCCTTGCGGTGAAGGACGTCTCGGAGCTGACCGGTTTTCCGGAAATGATGGACGGCCGGGTCAAGACGCTGCACCCGAAAGTGCATGGCGGATTGCTGGCGATCCGCGGCAATGCCGAACATGCCGACGCGATGAAGACGCACGGCATCGCGCCGATCGACCTGTTGGTAGTCAATCTCTATCCGTTCGAGGCCACCGTCGACAAAGGCGCCGGCTACGAGGACTGCATCGAGAACATCGACATCGGCGGCCCCGCGATGATTCGCGCCGCGGCGAAGAACCACGACGACGTCGCCGTGGTCGTCGAAGCCGCCGATTATCAGGCCGTGCTCGACGAACTCGCCGCCAACAAGGGCGCGACCACGCTGACCCTGCGCCGCCGTCTCGCAGCAAAGGCCTATGCCCGCACCGCCGCCTATGATGCGGCGATCTCGAACTGGTTCGCCAACGAACTCAAGACCGAAGCGCCGGATTTCCGCGCCTTCGGCGGACGGCTGATCCAGGCGCTGCGCTACGGCGAGAATCCGCACCAGACCGCCGCGTTTTATCGCACGCCCGACAAGCGTCCCGGCGTCGCCACCGCGCGGCAGCTGCAAGGCAAGGAACTGTCGTACAACAACATCAACGACACCGATGCGGCCTATGAATGCCTCGGCGAGTTCGATGCCGCGCGCACCGCGGCTGTCGTCATCGTCAAGCACGCCAATCCCTGCGGCGTCGCCGAAGGCGTCGACCTGGTCAGCGCCTATCGCAAGGCGCTGGCCTGCGATTCGACATCCGCCTTCGGCGGCATCGTCGCGCTGAACCGCACGCTCGATGCCGACGCCGCGCGCGCCATCACCGAAATCTTCACCGAGGTGATCATCGCGCCGGATGCGACCGAAGAGGCCATCGCCATCGTCGCCACCAAGAAGAACCTGCGGTTGTTGCTGGCGGGCGCGCTGCCCGATCCGCGTACGGTGGGCCTGACCGCCAAGACCGTTGCCGGCGGATTGCTGGTGCAGAGCCGCGACAACGCCGTGGTCGACGGCATGACGCTGAAGGTCGCAACCAAGCGTGCGCCGACCGACGCCGAAATGCGCGATCTGAAGTTCGCGTTCCGCGTCGCCAAGCACGTCAAGTCCAACACCATCGTCTATGCCAAGGACCTCGCCACCGTCGGCATCGGCGCCGGCCAGATGAGCCGGGTGGATTCCGCGCGGATCGCCGCGCGCAAGGCGCAGGATGCCGCCGACGAATTGAAGCTGGCCGCGCCGATGACCCGGGGCTCCGTGGTCGCCTCGGACGCGTTCTTTCCGTTCGCCGATGGACTGCTGGTCGCGATCGAGGCCGGCGCCACCGCGGTGATCCAGCCGGGCGGGTCGATCCGCGACGATGAAGTCATCAAGGCCGCCGACGATGCCGGGATCGCCATGGTGTTCACCGGCGTCAGGCATTTCCGGCACTAAGCGGCCTTTGAACCAGAACCTGGATACATAAAAGGACTATAATACCTCTATTCGAGTCATACTTGTCGCTTCCTCGGGGTTGATGTATACAATCGGCATCCAATCAACGCCGAGCAAGCCGTCATGGCCCCATCCTTCCCCCAAAATGCCTGGTACGCCGCCGCCTGGGATGCCGATATCAAGCGCGCGCTGTTTCCGCGGACCATTTGCGGCAAGCAGGTCGTGATGTACCGGCAAGCCGACGGGCAGGTGAGCGCGCTGGAAGACGCCTGCTGGCATCGGCTGGTGCCGCTGTCGAAGGGGCGTCTCGAGGGCGACACCGTGGTGTGCGGCTACCACGGCCTCAAATTCAATGCGTCCGGCCGCTGCACCTTCATGCCGTCGCAGGAGACCATCAATCCGTCGGCCTGCGTGCGCGCCTACCCCGTGGTCGAGCGCCACCGCTTCATCTGGCTCTGGATGGGCGATCCCGCATTGGCCGACCCCGCGCTGGTGCCGGACATGCACTGGAACGACGATCCAGCCTGGGCCGGCGACGGCAAGACCATTCACGTCAAATGCGACTACCGGCTGGTGGTCGACAATCTGATGGACCTGACGCACGAGACCTTCGTGCATGGCGGCAGCATCGGCAATGACGCCGTCGCCGAGGCGCCGTTCGAAGTTACCCATGGCGACACCACCGTGACCGTGACCCGCTGGATGCGCGGCATCGAGGCGCCGCCATTCTGGGCCGGACAGCTGCAAAAACCGGGACCGGTCGATCGCTGGCAGATCATTCACTTTCAGGCGCCCGGCACCGTCAACATCGATGTCGGGGTCGCGCCCGCAGGCACCGGTGCGCCGGAAGGCGACCGCTCGCAGGGCGTCAACGGCTACGTGCTCAATACCATGACGCCGGAAACCGCAACGACGTGCCATTACTTCTGGGCGTTTGCGCGCAATTATCGCCGGACCGAACAGCGGCTGACTACGGAAATCCGCGAAGGCGTCGCCGGTATTTTTCATGAAGACGAAATCATTCTGGAAGCGCAGCAGCGCGCCATCGACGCCAATCCCGACCGCGTGTTCTACAATCTCAACATCGACGCCGGCGCGATGTGGGCGCGGCGCATGATCGACCGCATGATCGCGCGCGAAAATCCCCCGGCAGCTATGCAGGCGGCGGAGTGAAGCGATGAACGAACGCGACCCCGACCGCGCGGTATCGCACACCGTGCGCGCCCAGCTCGCGCTGCGCGACCTGATCCTGTCCGGGCGGTTGCGGCCAGGCGAGCGAATTTCGGAATTGGGCGCGGTGGAGACCACCGGCGTATCGCGAACGCCGGTGCGCATGGCGCTGGTCCGGCTCGAGGAGGAGGGGCTGCTGGAAGCGATTCCCTCCGGCGGCTTCATGGTGAAGGCCTTTACGGAACGCGACATTCTCGACTCCATCGAGCTGCGCGGCGTGCTCGAAGGCCTGGCCGCGCGCTTCGCCGCCGAGCGCGGGGTTTCCGCGCGCGATCTGGAGCCGCTGAAGCAGAGTCTGGCGGAGCTTGACGAGCTGGTGGCGCGCGACGCGGTCTCGGTGGAGGCATTCTCCGCCTACGTCACCATGAACGCCCGCTTTCATGCCCTGCTCACGGAATTGTCCCGCAGCGCGCCCCTGATCCGGCAGATCGACCGCGCCTCCGCGCTGCCGTTCGCTTCTCCCAGCGGCTTCGTGATGGCGCAATCGGCGCTGCCGGAAGCGCATCAGATCCTCATCATCGCGCAGGACCATCACCGCATCGTGGTCGACGCCATCGAGAATCGCGAAGGAGCGAGGGCAGAGGCAGTGATGCGCGAGCATGCGCGGCTCGCCGCCCGAAACCTGCGGCTGGCGCTGCGTAACCGGACCCATCTGGATCTGCTGCCGGCGCTGGCGCTGATCCGTTCGCCTGTTACTGAATAGCAAAGCGTTTTCAAGCGAAGTGGATACCGGTTCGCGTCGAGAAAACGCGTCAAGACAAAGAGTCTACATCATGCGGTTCGAGCGCAAATGGACGAAGTGCACCGTTCACGCCATTCGCGACGTGGCATCAGCAACTCGCGAATTCGTGCTGCGGCCCGAGCCATTCTTCATCGAACATTATTCGCCGGGCAGTCATGTCACGGTCGGCGTGGCGATCGACGGACGGCCGGAGACCCGCAGCTATTCGCTGGTCGGCGACGCCGGCCCTGACGGCTACCGCATCGCGGTTCGGCGCGCGCCCGACAGCCGGGGCGGCTCGCGCTACATGTGGTCGCTGCAGCCGGGCGCGCGGATCGAGGTTTCGAGCCCGGCCTCGCTGTTCGAGATCGACTGGTCGCGAAAATCCTGGTGCCTGGTTGCCGGCGGCATCGGCATCACGCCGATCTTCGGCATTGCCGGCGCGCTGATGCGCCGCAACGCCGACGTGGTGCTGCACTACGCCGTGAAATCGCGGCGCGACGCCGCGTACCTCGATGAACTCACCGGCTTGCTCGGCGATCGCCTGATCGTCCACGCCGGCGACGAAGGCCGGCGCATCGACCTCGAGCACAGCTTCGGTCGCCTGCCGCCGGATGCGATGGCCGCGATCTGCGGCCCGATGCGGCTGCTCGGTGCGGCACGGCGCAGCTGGACATCGACCGGGCGCGCGCCCCAGGATTTGCGCTACGAGACCTTCGGCTCCAGCGGGTTGTTGCCGACCGAACCGTTCCGGATCCGGATCGATCCTGGTGGTCAGGAGATTCTGGTGCCCGAGAACAAATCGATGCTGGATGCGCTGGGCGAGGCCGGCTTCGAGGTGATGTCGGATTGCCGGCGCGGCGAATGCGGCGTCTGCGCGATCGACGTCGTCGCGGTGGACGGCGCGATCGATCACCGCGATGTGTTCTTCAGCGACCACCAGAAGCAGACCAACGGCAAGATCTGCCCCTGCGTGTCGCGCGCCGTCGGCGCCATTACCGTCAATACGCAGTATCGGAGCGATGCCGGCTGATGCAGGATTCATTCTCTCGTCGTCCCTGCGAACGCAGGGACGATAGGGAGATTACTCTTCCTTGACCCGCGACAGCAACGCCAGGCCGGCGACGAAGAACAGCACCAGCACCGCCATGCCGGCCTTCTGGCTTGCGGTGATGGCGGTGATGGCGCCGACCAATAGCGGGCCGACAAAGGACGTCACCTTTCCGGTCAGCGCGAACAGTCCGAAATATTGCGCGACGCGGTCTTTCGGGGCCATGCGGACCAGCAGCGAGCGCGACGCCGCCTGCAGCGGGCCGCCGGCCATGCCGATCAGGCAGCCCAGCACCAGATAGGCGCGCTCCGCGGCACCGGAAAACAGCGCCCCGCCGGGCACCGGCGGCGCCACCTTGACCAGGAAGATCGAATCCCTGTCGACAGACAGAATGGCGATGATCGACAACAGCAGGACCACCGTACTGCCCGTGATGACCCGCTTCGGCCCGAGCGTATCGTCGAGCTTGCCGCCGAGCCACGCGCCAAAGGTACCGGCGATCGCGAGCAGTATCCCGAACGTGCCGATCTGGATGGTGTGCCAGCCGAAGGTGCTGGCGGCGTAGATGCCGCCGAATGCGAACAGCGACACCAGTCCGTCGGTGTAGATCATGTTGGCGAGCAGGAATGCCGCCATCGACTTGCGTTTCGGCAGCTCGGCGAGCGTTCCCTTCAGTTCGGTGAGACCCGTGCGCAACGCTTCGCGCACCGGCAGCTTCGCCGGATAGTCCGGCGTCAGCAGGAACATCGGCGTCACGAAGATGATGAACCAGATCGCCGTTAGCGGACCTGTGATGCGATCGCCCTGATGTGTCAGGGGATCGAGACCGAACAGCGGCATGAACCCGAACAGCGTCCGCCCGGTGGCCGGGTTGGCCGCCAGAAACCCGAGCACCAGGATCAGGCTGATGATGCCGCCGACATAGCCGGTGGCCCAGCCGGTACCGGACAATCGTCCGATCTTGTCGGGCGGCACCAGCGACGGCATCATCGCATTGTTGAAGACCATGGCGAATTCGACGCCAATGGTCGCGATACCAAAGGCCAGCAGCAGCGCCGGGATCACGCTGGGATCGCCGGGCTTGCCGAACCACATCAGCGAGGAGCCGATCACGAGCAGCGCGCCGAACACAGCGATCCACGGCTTGCGGCGGCCGCTGGCGTCCGCAATCGCCCCCAGCACCGGCGACAACAGCGCGATCACCAGCCCCGCCGCCGCGGTGGCAAAGCCCCACATCGCCTGCCCGCTGGCGGGATCGGACGCCACATGGGTGACGAAATAAGGCGCGAACACGAAGGTGGTGATCAGCGTGAAATAAGGCTGCGCGGCCCAGTCGAAGAAGATCCAGCTGACGACGGCGGCGCGTCGCGGATAGGTCTTGGTATCCGCAATGCGCGCATCCGAGGCAATGATTGTCATGCTCAAAATCTTCTGTCGAATCACGAAGAGGCGTTTTGCCCCTGACATCGGAACTCATATAGCATTCGTGGCGGCAAAGAGACTGCGTCATTTCGCTGATCGCAGCCCACAATGGATGGTTTGATGGTTTCGTTCACAGCCGAACGGCGCACGTTGCTCGCCGCAATCGCACTGGTTGTCGTGTTGGTCGTGCCAGCAGGCGCGCAGGAGCGCCGCGCCTACATCCCCACGGGTGCTGCTCACGCCGTTTCCGCCAAGCAGGGCATGGTGGTGGCGCAGGAGAAAATCGGCGCGCGGATCGGCGCCGATATCCTGCGGCAGGGCGGCAATGCGGTCGACGCCGCGGTTGCCACCGGCTTTGCGCTGGCCGTCACCTATCCGCGCGCGGGAAATATCGGCGGCGGCGGCTTCATGATCATCCACTCCGCGGAACGTCGCGAGGACGTCGCCATCGACTATCGCGAGACCGCGCCGACCGCAGCCACGCGCGACATGTTCCTCGGCGCTGACGGCAAGCCAGACATCGCCAAGTCGCGCGATTCCGCGCTCAGCATCGGGGTCCCCGGCACCGTCGCGGGCCTGGCGCTGGCCCTGGAGAAATACGGCTCCGGCCAGTTCACGCTGGCGGACCTGCTGAAGCCGGCCATCGTGCTCGCGCGCGACGGCTTTGTCATTGCCGACGACATGGCCGACACGTTGCCCGGCATTGCGCGGCGGCTGTCGCGCTGGCCGGCCTCGGCAAAGATATTTTCCCGCGCCGATGGCTCTTCGCTGCGGGAAGGCGACACCCTGGTGCAAACGGATCTGGCGGCGACGCTCGCGGCGATCGCGGCGCAGGGAGCCCGCGGATTTTACCATGGGCCGGTCGCGGAAAAGCTGGCGGCGGGGGTTCGCGACGCCGGCGGCATCATGACGGTGGACGATCTCAGATCCTATCAGCCGGTGATCCGCGCGCCGGTGCGCGGCAGCTACCGCGGCTACGAGATCATCTCGATGCCGCCGCCGTCATCGGGCGGTGTCGTGCTGCTGGAGACGCTGAACATTCTGGAAGGATTTCCGCTGCCGGACATGAAGCAGGGCGCAGCGCCCTCGCTGCATGTCATGATCGAGGCGATGAAGCGCGCCTATGCCGATCGCGCGCGCTATCTCGGCGATCCCGATTTCATCAGCGCGCCGGTGGCGACGCTGATGTCGAAGGAATACGCCGCCACACAGCGCGCCAGCATCGACCTCGACCGCGCCACGCCGTGGACCGATGCGCTGGATGCGTTGTCGGTGACGCCGCGGCGCGAAGGCAGCAACACCACGCACTATTCAGTGGTGGACAGTCGTGGCAACGCCGTCAGCAACACCTATACGCTGAATTTTCCCTATGGGGTCGGCCTGATCGCCGACGGCACCGGCGTGCTGCTCAACAACGAGCTCGACGACTTCACCGCCGCGCCCGGCGCTTCCAATGCCTTTGGCCTGGTCGGGTTCGAAGCCAATTTGCCGGGACCCGGCAAACGGCCGCTGTCCTCGATGACGCCGACCATCGTGCTGAAGGACGGCAAACCCGTGCTGGTAACGGGCTCGCCCGGCGGCAGCCGCATCATCTCGACGGTGCTGCAGGTCATCGTCAACGTGCTCGATTACAAAATGGATGTCGCCGCTGCCGTCGCGGCGCCGCGCCTGCATCACCAATGGCTGCCGGATGTGGTGCGGATCGAGCGGGGTTTCGCCGACGACGCCCTGGCTGGGCTGCGGGCCCGGGGCCATGAGGTGATCGAACCGCTCGGCCAGACCTCGGCCAATTCGATCGGCGTGACGCCGAATGGATTGCTCGGCGCCCCCGATCCGCGTACCCGTGGCGCGGAAGCCTCGGGACAGTAGTTCGGATCAGACAATCGGTAGCTGCTGCCCATGCTTCGAGACGCGGCCAAGAGGCCGCTCCTCAGCATGAGGTTGTTGTGTTTCGACAAGCTAAACCTCATCCTGAGGAGGCAACAAAGTGGCCGTCTCGAAGGATGGGTCGCAAGCACCGCTGGCAAAGACCGCGGCAGGGGAGAAAAACATGACATCACTCAAGGGCAAAACGCTATTCGTATCCGGCGGCAGCCGCGGCATCGGGCTCGCGATCGCGCTGCGCGCCGCGCGCGACGGCGCCAATGTCGCGATCGCCGCGAAGACCGCGGAGCCGCACCCAAGACTCAAGGGCACCATCTACACCGCCGCCGAAGAGGTCCGCGCCGCCGGGGGCAGGGCGCTGCCGATCCTGTGCGATATCCGCGAGGAAGCCCAGGTGATGGCGGCAATTGACAAGACTGTCGCCGAATTCGGTGGCATCGACATCTGCGTCAACAATGCCAGCGCCATCAGCCTGACCAATTCGCAGGGCACCGACATGAAACGGTTCGACCTGATGATGGGCATCAATACCCGCGGCACCTTCATGGTATCGAAATATTGCATCCCGCACCTCAAGAAGACGGAAAACCCGCACATCCTGATGCTGTCGCCGCCGCTCGACATGCAGACGAAATGGTTCGAGCATTCCACCGCTTACACCATGGCGAAGTTCGGCATGAGCATGTGCGTGCTGGGGCTATCAGGTGAATTGAAATCAGCCGGTGTCGCCGTCAATGCGCTGTGGCCGCGCACCACCATCGCCACCGCCGCTGTCGGCAATCTCCTCGGCGGCGACGCCATGATGCGCGCCAGCCGCACCCCTGACATCATGGGCGACGCCGCCTATGTCATCTTCACCAAGCCATCGCGTGAATTCACCGGGCAGTTCTGCATCGACGACAAGGTGCTGTATGAAAGCGGCGTGCGCGACTTCGAGCATTACCGGGTCGATCCTTCGGTGCCCCTGATGTCGGATTTCTTCGTACCCGACGACGATTTGCCGCCGCCCGGCGTCAGCGTGAGGGCGCTGCCTTCCGTGGGCGACGCGCAGAAGGGACGCTGATCGGGGGGCGCGTGGTCCTGCGAAAACTCATTGCGGGCGTTGTGGTCACGGCGCTCCTGCTGGCAGGCGTCGCGGTGGCGGCGGTCATCTTCCGTCCCGATCGCGCCATTCGCGTCGCCACCGGTTTCGTCGCCCATAATCTCTGCGTCAAGGTCTTCGTCTCCGGCCTCGATCCGCAAACGGTGTTTGTGGAAGCCAACGATCGCGCCGGTATCCGCCGGCTGCGCTATCTGCTCGGTTATCGTCTCGATGCAACCGCAAAAACCGTCGAAGCTTCGACTTTGGGATTCTTCCGCAGTCGCGCGGCGTTTCACGAAGGCCAGGGCTGCATCGAATTGCATGGATCTAAGCCGCCCTACCTGCTGCGAAGCGATCTGCAGGCGTTGAAGGCGCCGAAAACGCCACCGCTTCTCCCCGAGATCGCGGGACCTGGCGTTGTGGAGCCATCCGACCCCGCCTTGAGGGCCGCACTCGATCATGCCTTCGAGGAGCCCACCGCACCGCCATTGCGGCGGACCAAGGCGGTGGTCGTGGTGCATGACGGCCGCGTCATCGCCGAACGCTATGCCGCCGGCGTCAGTGTCGATACGCCGCTGCTCGGCTTCTCCATGACCAAGTCCGTGGTCAACGCCCTGATCGGGATACTGACCCAGCAAGGCCTCGTCACGCCGTCGATGCCGGCGCCGATACCGGAATGGCGGGCGGCTTCCGACCCGCGACGCGAGATCGAAGTCGAGCATCTGATGCGCATGACATCGGGCCTTGCGCTCGATGAAACCAATTCCGGCTTCGATCCATCGAGCCAGATGTCCTTGCATGAAGACATGGCCGGTTTTGCCGTGAGGGCGAAACTGATCGCGCCGCCGGGATCCCGATGGCATTATTCCAGCGCGACCACGCAGTTGCTGGCGCGGATCGTCCGCGACGCCGTCGGTGGCCCCGAGCAGACCCTGGCCTTCGCGTGGCGCGAATTGTTCGGTCCGCTGGGAATGCGTCACGTGACGCTGGAGTTCGACGGCGTCGGCACGCTGCAGGGATCGAACTGGATGCTGGCGAGCGCCAGGGACTGGGCGCGATTTGGCCTGCTTTACCTCAATGACGGCGTGGTCGGCGGCAAACGCCTCCTGCACGAGGACTGGGTGGACTTTTGCATCGCCGCCTCACCCGGCTCGGACTACGCCGCGGGCTTCTGGACCAATCGCAGCGAGCACCCGGACGCGAAAGGGCGCATCAGGCTCGGGATTCCCCACGACGCGTTCTTTGCGTCCGGCGATCTCGGCCAGCGCGTCGTCATCCTGCCATCGCACAACCTCGTGATCGTCCGGCTCGGCGACTCCGCCGACCCCACCGGCGACATAAGGGGGCTCGGCCGCCTGGTCAGCGAAGTGATTGCTGCGACGCGGCCTTGATGCAGGCTGAACGAGCCGGCGCAGCGCCTCGCGTCATTGCTCCGTCGCTAACGGCTCGCCTTACCCGACTCCGATCCCGTAATACTACGGGGCACAATCGCCCGAAAGTTCTTAAGATCTGCGCGGTATTGGTCAGTCTTTCTTAATCGGAGAGACGACATGATTGGGTTCCGCAACATCGCGATCATAGCCAAAATTGCGGTTCCAGCGACGATCGTCGCCATCGTCTCGATCGGGATCGTGCTTTATGCCTCGCTGGCGGTGACCCAGTTGTCGGACACCGCGGCGGCGCTGGTGGATGGCAACGCCACGCGGGTGCAGCTTGCGCTTCAGGCCGAGAGCGCCTTCAACAACGCCGCCATCAGCGAAAAGAATGTGATCCTCAGCGACGAGGAAAAGGTGGCGAAGGGACATATCGCGCTTTACGACAAGGCGACTGCTGCCACCCTCGACGCCATCAAGCGATTTGAGGCCATTACCCAGGAAGCGGAACAGCGCGCCCTGATTGAGACCTTCCGCACCGCCGTCATCGGCCGGCGGGAAGCCAGCGCCCAGGTGTTCCAACTGGCGCTCGCCGGCAAGGTGAAGGAAGCGTTCGACCATTCGCGCGGCGTCGCCGCCAAGCATCGCCAGGTCGCCATCGGTGCGGTCAGCAAGCTGATCGCCATGAACGTGGAGAAAATGCGGGAGGCGCGCGACGCCAGCGTGGCCATGGCCGCGCAGACCCGGGCATGGCTGGTGATCGGCGCCGCCGCCGGGCTGGTCTGCGCCTTCGGCGTGCTCGGCTGGATCGCGCTCTATCAGATTTCCCGACCGCTCGCCGCGATGACGGGCGAGATGACCAAGCTCGCCAACGGCGATCTCGACATCCAGATCGAGGGCGCCGACCGCGCCGACGAGGTTGGCGGACTCGCCCGCTCGTTGCAGGTGTTCAAGGAGAACGCGATCACGGCGCGCCGGCTCGAGGCCGAGCAGCGCGAACAGCAGGAGCAAAAGCAGAAGCGGCAGCTTGCCGTGGAAGGTTACATCGCCGTCTTCGACGAGCAGGTTTGCGAGGCACTGGACACCCTGACCGCCGCGTCGACGGAGATGCACGCGACGGCAGGCAGCATGTCGGCCACGGCCGAGGAAACCAGCCGGCAGGCCACTGCGGTTTCCACCACCTCGGACCAGACGTCGTCCAATGTGTCGACCGTGGCGGCGGCGACCGAGCAGTTGCACGCCTCCACCAACGAGATCTCGCGTCAGGTGACGCAGTCGGCCGAATTCGCCTCAACGGCGGTGGTCGAGGCGGAACGCACCAACGCCACCATCCAGGGGCTGGCGGACACGGCGCAGAAGATCGGCGACGTGGTCGCGCTGATTCAGAACATCGCCTCGCAGACCAACCTGCTGGCGCTCAACGCGACCATCGAAGCCGCGCGGGCCGGAGAGGCCGGCCGCGGTTTTGCGGTGGTGGCGAGCGAGGTCAAGGCGCTGGCTACTCAAACCGCCAAGGCGACCGAGGATATCTCGACGCAGATCGCCGCCATTCAGGGCGAGACCGGCAACGCGGTCGAGGCGATCAAGGCGATCGGCGGCACCATCCGCCAGATGAACGAAATCGCGTCGGCGATTGCCGCGGCGGTCGAGCAGCAGGGCGCCGCGACACGGGATATTTCCAACAACATCCAGCTGGTGGCGCAAGGCACCAGTGGCGTGGCTGTCAATATCGCCGGGGTGAACGAGGCCGCGCAGGAGACCGGCACCGCGGCCGGCGAGGTGCTCACCGCGGCCGACGATCTCAGCCGTCAGGCCGACAAGCTCCGGGCCAATGTGAACGGCTTCCTCGACAAGATCCGCGCGGCGTAACGAGGTTGCGGAGGGGCCGTTTCTTACTTCTCCCTCGCCCCGCTTGCGGGGACAGGGTTGGGGTGAGGGGGGCTCTCCGCGCATTCGACTCGTTGAGAGTCCCCCTCACCCGGCGCTGCGCGCCGACCTCTCCCCGCAAGCGGGGCGAGGTGAGTCACACGCCCGCCTAGACCACCGATCCGTTCAGCATCGACCGCCAATGCGCCGCGCGCTCTTTCAGCAGCGTGTCCCTGACATAGGCGAGTTCCTCGTCCTTCAGCCGTTCGACCGCCTCGAAGGTGAAGGTGTCGCCGCCATGCGTGGTCCACGCGCCCTGCAGGTCGCGGTTGGAATGGCTGCCCATTCGCAAGCCGAACCAGATCCGGTTCTGGATGGTGTCGAGATTGGGCGTCTGGCCGACCCAGGCCTGGCCGGAGGCGCCGCAGCGAACGACATAGATGCCCGCGACGGTTTTGCGCTCCTTGTAAGCGGTGATGGCCGCCTTCTTGTCTTCGCTTTTCATGACGGCCCTCGGGGGAAAGTCTGCCCGTTGGCAATGGCGATAGCAGACGCCCCGTTGGCCGTCAATTTACTCCGGGTAATATTAATTATTCAGTTCTGGTAAAGGCTTGAGCGGACGACGGGGGCAGACGGCCAACCATTACCGTCCAACCGTGTACGGCCCGCCCTTTTCCAGCGCCCGCTTGTAGGCCGGACGGGCGTGAATGCGATCGAGGAACGCCATGGCCCTGGGGTGGCCTTGCTCGAGCCCGCCGCGCGCGGCGGCGGCCTCCAGCGGAAAACTCATCTGGATGTCGGCGGCGGAAAATTCATGGCCGGCGAACCACTCGCTTTTCCCGAGCTCGCTCTCCCACCAGGCCATGTGCTGCTTGATCTGTGGATTGACCAGCGCGGTCAGCGCCTGATTGCAGACCTTGCGCACCAGCGGACGCAGCAGCGCCGGCGCGCGCTTCGGCATCAGCGTGAACAGCAGTTTGAGCAGCAGCGGCGACATCGCCGATCCCTCGGCGTAGTGCAGCCAATAGCTATAGCGCAGCCGCTCCGGCGTTTTGGCCGGTGGAATCAGGCGGCCCTCGCCATAAGTCTCGATGAGGTATTCGGCAATCGCGCCGGACTCGGCGACCGTGTTGCCGTTGTCAGTAATGACCGGCGATTTGCCGAGCGGATGCACCGCACGCAGTTCCGCCGGCGCCCGCATGTCCGGCTGACGCTGATAGCGGACGATCTCGTAGGGAACGCCAAGTTCTTCCAGCAGCCACAGCACGCGCTGGGAGCGGGAGTTGTTGAGGTGATGGACGGTGAGCATGGCGTCTCCCAAGGGGCGTGGCGTGGCGCGACGGTAGCGGCGGCGCATGGTGGTGCCAGCCGCACGCCCGAAAGTCGAGATACCCAGACGGACTGTATGACTGTATTACCCGGGCATTATTGACGCCGCCATATTACCCGGATAATAATCCCATCAGAAACTGAGAGATTTGTCATGAATCCGGAATCTGATCCGGCTTGCGTCGCCTTCGAGGGCGACCGGCGCATCGCTTCCGGCGATCTGCGCGCGGTCGTCCGTGCGGCAAAGGCGACGCTCGACCGCGCCAGGGATGCCTCGATCATCGTTTTCGACGGCAACACCAGCGCGACCATCGAGATCGATTTCCGCGGCTCCATGGCGGATGTCCTGGCGCGGCTGCCGGACGATGCTCGGGCGCAGATCCCCGCGGAAGCCGCCGCGGCGTCCGCCCCGCGCGGTCCCGGCCGGCCGAAACTGGGCGTGGTCGCACGCGAAGTGACGCTGCTGCCGCGGCACTGGGAATGGCTGGCCAGGCAGCCGGGCGGCGCCTCGGTCGCGATCCGCAAACTGGTCGAGCAGGCGAGCCGGACCGGTGAAGACAAGGACCGCATCCGTCAGGCCCAGGAAGCGGCCTATCGCTTCATGTCGGTCACCTCGGGCAACCGACCTCATTACGAGGAAGCTATCCGCGCGCTGTTTGCCGGCGACGCCATCCGGTTCGAACAGCGGATCGCCGAATGGCCCGACGACATCCGCGCCCACACATCGGGGCTGGCGGAGCGGGCATTCCGTCTCGCGGCGCAGCCGGGCGCCTCCGGTTGATCCCGCCCGGGCGAACCGCTAGGCTGTTGGAATGACAAGGATCATATAAGAACCGTCGCATCAGGGAGACCGCCGCTTTGAGTCCGACCGCCCCGCAATTCCTGTTTGATTTCGGCAGCCCCAATGCGTTTCTCAGCCACGAAGCGATCCCGGCGATCGAAGCGCGCATCGGTGTGAAATTCGAATACGTGCCGATCCTGCTCGGCGGCATCTTCAAGGCCACCAACAACAGATCGCCGGGCGAAACCCTGGCCGGCGTCAAGAACAAGCCCGAGTTCAACAAGCTGGAGACCGAACGCTTCGTCAGGCGGTTTCAGGTCAAGCCCTATGTCTGGAACCCGTTCTTTCCGGTCAACACCCTCAATTTGATGCGCGCCGCCGTTGCCGCGCAGTTCGAGGGCGTGTTCGAACAATACGTCGACGCCGCTTTCCATCACATGTGGGTCGAGCCGAAGAAGATGGACGACCCGGAAGTGGCGATGAAGGCTCTTGCGGCGTCCGGTCTCGACGCCGCAAAGCTGTTCGCGCGCGCGCAGGAGGCGGACGTCAAGGCCAAGCTGATCGAGAACACGCAAAGCGCAGTCGAGCGCGGCGCGTTCGGCTCGCCGACCTTCTTCGTCGGCAAGGAAATGTTCTTCGGCAAGGAACAGTTGCGCGACGTCGAGGAACTGGTTTCGGGGAAATAACCCACGTCTGCCTCATGGTGAGGAGCCGCGCATCTTGCGCGGCGTCTCGAACCATCAGGTCCGTATTGTTCTTCATCCTTCGAGACGCATCGCAAGAGCGATGCTCCTCAGGATGAGGTTGGACAACAACAGCAACAACAACAAGGATCTCTCCCATGCGCATTCTCGTGGTCGGCGCCGGAGCCATCGGCGGATATTTCGGCGGCAGGCTGCTGGAGGCCGGCCGTGACGTGACCTTCCTGGTGCGGCCGCGGCGCGCCGCCGAGCTCGCCAGCGCCGGCCTCGTGATCAAGAGTCCGAACGGCGACGTGACCTTGAAAAACCCGCCGACCGTGCAAGCCGGCAAGCTCGCCGAAACATTCGACGTCGTGCTGTTGAGCTGCAAGGCATTCGACCTCGACGACGCCATCAAATCGTTTGCCCCGGCGGTCGGACCGCAGACCTCGATCGTCCCGCTGCTCAACGGCATGCTGCACCTGGATGTGCTCGACAAGAGGTTCGGGCCCGAGCGCGTGCTCGGCGGCCTCTGCGCGATCGCCGCCACCCTGAACGAAGCCCGCGAGGTGGCGCAGCTCAACCCGATGCAGTCGCTGAATTTCGGCGAACGCGACGGCAAGCTGTCGGAACGCGTCCGCGCCATCGCCGAAGTCATGGCGAGCGGCAAGCTCGGCTCGGTGGCCAGTGAGAACATCGTGCAGGAGATGTGGGAAAAATGGGTGTTCCTGGCCTCGCTCGCGGCCTCGACCTGCCTGATGCGGACCTCGGTCGGCAATATCCTGGCGGTACCAGGCGGCAAGGATTTCATCCTCGGCATGCTCGATGAATGCAGCGCGGTGGCGTCAGCGGAAGGCCATGCGCCGAGCGGCCCGTTCTTCCAGCGCACCAGGGGGCTGCTGACCACGGAGGGTTCGCAGATGACCGCGTCGATGTTCCGCGACATCAAGACGGGTGCGGCGGTCGAAGCCGATCACGTGATCGGCGACCTGATCGCGCGCGGCGACGCCGCCAAAATGCCGGTGCCGCGGCTGCGGATCGCCTACACCCATCTCAAGGCGTATGAAAAGCAGCGGGGGTGAATCTCTATCTTGCGTCCTCCCTGCGAACGCAGGGACCCATAACAACAGCCGTTCGTGGTTATACAGAGCTGTTGCTCCAGCTCTTTCGAAGTTTGACATCTGTGGTTATGGGTCCCCGCGTTCGCGGGGACGACGATGGAAATGCGCAAGCTTCAGAGATGCGCGAGATAATGCGCCAGCGCCTCGATTTCCTCCTCGCTGAGGGAATAGGCGACATTCGCCATCGCGGCCATGCCGCCGCCGGATCGCACGCCGGACTTGTAGTCGTGCAGCGCCTTCACGAGATACTCCTCGCGTTGGCCGGCGACGCGGGGAATCGCCTTGGTCCCGGCATAGTTGTCGGTGTGGCACGAGGTGCAGCGCCGGCCCGCGGCGGCCTGCGCGCCCTTGGATGACAGATCCGGGTTATCGTCAGGCTTTGCCCTGGGTGGCGTCAGCGAGGCGAAATAGGCGCCGAGATTGCGGATATCCTCATTGTTGAGTTGATCGACGACCGGCAGCATCTGCTCGTTCTTGCGGGTGCCGGCGCGAAAGAACACCAGCTGCCACTGGATGAACTGGTCGGGCTGGCCGGCGAGCGAGGGAATGTTCTCGAGCTGGGAAATGCCGGCTTCGCCGTGACACGCGATGCATATTTCGGCCTTTTGCTTGCCGGCGGTGACATCGGCGGCGTGGGCGAACGATCCGCAGGCCATCATCGCGGCGAGCATGGTCCCGGCTAACGCAATCCGCATCCTGATTTCCCTCCGAGCTCAACCGCCAGCACCGGGTTACAACAAAAAGCTGCGGCCACTCGTTCCCGAGCAACCGCAGCCCTGCGTTATCCAGCCTTACTTCTTGCTGTAGCTGATGCGATAGATCGCGCCGGCCCAGTCGTCGGCGACGTACATCGAGCCGTCCTTGCCCAGAACGATATCGGCGGGCCGGCCGAGATAGTTCTTGTCGCCCTCGAGCCAGCCGGAGGCGAAGATCTCCTGCTTGGCGTTCTTGCCGTCGGGCCCGACGATCACCCGCTTGATCCGCGCGCCCTGGTACTTGGCCCGGTTCCAGGAGCCGTGTTCGGCGATGAAGATGTTGTTCTTGTACTCGGCGGGGAACTGGTCGCCGGTGTAGAACTTCATGCCGAGCGGAGCCACATGCGCGCCGAGTTTCAGCACCGGCGGCGTGAACTCCGAACATTTGTGACCCATCGCGAACTTCGGATCCGGCATGTCGCCCTGGTGGCAGTAGGGATAGCCGAAGTGCTCGCCCAGTTTCGAGATCATGTTGAGCTTGTCGCTCGGAGTGTCGTCGCTGAGCCAGTCGCGGGCGTTTTCGGTGAACCAGTACTTGCCGCTGCGCGGATCGACGTCGCCGCCGACGCTGTTGCGGACGCCGAGCGCCACCAGTTCGGCGTTGCCGGTCTTGGGGTCGACGCGGCGGATCTGCGACAGGCCGGTCGGCGGAATCCCGATGTTGAAGGGAGGCCCGAACGGCAAATAGAACCAGCCATCCTTGTCGACCGCGATATACTTCCAGCCATGAGGGACGTAGGGCGGCATGTCGTCATAGACCACCTTGCCGGCGCCGAGATTGTCGAGATTGGCCTCGGCGTTGTCGTACCTGATCAGCTTGTCGATATCGACGACGTAGAGCGCGCCGTCGCGGAACGCGATGCCGGTCGGCATCTTCATTCCCTTGAGGACGGTCTTGACCTCCTTCTTGCCGCCGACGTCCTTGATCGCGTAGACGTTGCCGACGCCGAACGAGCCGACGAACAGCGTGCCCTTGTCGCCCCAGGCCATCTGCCGCGCGGACAGCACGCCGGACGCGTAGACTTCGATCTTGAAGCCCGCGGGCAGCTTGATCTTCTTCATCATCGCCGCGAGTTCGGCTTCGGATGCGCCGGTCGGCGGACCCGACGGTGGCGCCTGCCCCCTCTGGGCTTCGATCTCGTCGCCGAGGAACCAGTCGGGCGGCGGATTGGCCCAGAAGTCCTTGGTACCGGATTCGTATTTCTTCAGTGGCTTTTGCTGCGCGCTGGCCTGACTGGCCCCCGCAACAAGGGCAATCGTCGCGAGCGCAAGAATGGATCGATTGAAGGCCGATTTCATCGCGTCACTCCCCTATGCAGCCGGTGCGGCCGCGCGTGTTATTTATTTTGAACGTTTCGAGAGACGAACTTTGGTCTGTGGTGAGGTAGGTCAGACGCAACAATGCTAGCACATCTTCCACGGGTGAGAAGTGTGTGTTGCGCGGTCCTGTCAGGCGAACGCAAATCGAACGAAAATTCTTATTGAGGTCAGGTCAGCCGGAAGGCGTCGCGCCGGGTCGCGCTGCATTGCGGCAACGTCCCATTGCAGCGCGGGCGCCGTGACGCCTGGCAATCAGTGGGAAGGCATCATTTCCGCGTGACGGTCAGTTTTGGCCACGCCTCGATTGTTGCGATAGAAGTAATCGTAGAGGCCGGGGATGCCGATCGCCGCGTCGTTGACGAAGAGAAAAAGTCCGCCGTCGTGCGTGGGTGCACGGCGCGGCCGGATATCTCGGCTGCGAAATCGGGCAAAGCTGCCGTGAACGAACGGCATCACACCTTCATCAATAGGGCGGCTCATCATAGACAGGCACGCCATCGATCAGCAGGCGCTTGATCGCGGCCTGGCCGGAAGGCGCGACCGCTGCGACAACCTCCAGCCGCGCCTTTTCCATCAGCTCGATTTTCCTGCCCTCGCCCTGCGGCACGAAATAACTTTCAAGGCCATAGCGCACGCCGACTGCGTTGGTTCCGAGCTTGCAATCCCGCGTCCCGGCTTCGTTCAGCCGGCAAGTCGAGCTGGCCGTCACAAAACCCGCGATGACGATGTCGTTCCCGATGACCGTGGGCCGCTCGGCAGAAATGGCGACCGCCTTCGCCTTGTTGTTTGCGTCGGGTCGCAGCGTCACGAACACCTGCTGCCCCCGCTTGAAAGAGGTCGTGAGATTCGACTCCACGTTTACCGTGCCGATCCGGTAGGCGAGCACGACGTAATCGCCGCGAAACAGATCGCGCGGATCGACCGGCGCGATCTCGAGCCGCACTTCCTGTCCGCTTCGCAGGATCGCCGCGCGCGGCAGGATCATGGCCAGGATCAGTCCGCAGAGCACCAGTGCGGCAAGGAGATAGCGCAGCAGCAACGGCACGCGAGCGATGATGTTGTCCAGCACAGGCATCAGGCTGCACTCCCTGACACTGTGTCGACGGCGGATCTGGACCAGTTCGCCAGCCTGTGCGCCCCCGCCGCCAGCACCAGCAGCGCCACGCCGGCGACAAGGAAGAACAGCGACTGGCTCAGCAGCGTGCCAATCGTCTGCCAGAGCAGGATCAGGATCGACACACCGAACACCGCGTAGCCGACGACGATGAATGTCCTGAAACCGATGAGAAGTCCGCCCGCGATCAAGCCCACGGCGCTGACGAAGACGGCGATGGAGACGAGCGCGCGCCGGAGCACATCGGCTCCCGCCAGACCGGCGAACATCACCGGAATGATCAGGCCGACGGCACAGGCCGCGATGATGACGAGCCTGCCGCTGTCGCGTTGCCGCGCCAGCACCGCGAGGGCCGCCAGTGCGGCCAGCGCCGCGCCATAGGCCGGATAGACGGCGGAAGTGGCGGCATGCACGCCGAGGCTCGACTTTTCCAGAACCAGCGCGATCTCGACGCAGAGCAATATTCCGAAAACCACCGCGCCCCACGGCAGCAGCGCCTTGATGGCGGCGGGCCAGCCCCGGTCCAAAGCCAATAGCCCGATCGCGATATAGGCCGCCGAGATCGCGAGGCCTCCATCGACCAGGTTGAAGAAAACCTTGGCGCCGCCCTGGGGCATCAACAGCGCCCCCAGCCAGAAGCTCAGCGCCACCACGGCCGTGTGCGCGAGCAGCCGATTTTCGCGGCCCAAAGCCAGCAGCAAACCCGGCACGAACAGCAGCAGGAAAGACCAATGGGTTTCGCGAAAATGCGCCGCCTCGAACCGTCCGCATGACCACGACGTCATCGCCACGAAGGCAACGACGAGCGGGCCGCTCTTGCCCGTCAGCGCGGCGGCTATCAATCCGCCGATCGCGACCAGCATCGCGCCGGCCGGCCAGTCGCTCGGCAAATGATACATCTGACCGACGAGGGCGATGCCGGCGCCGAAGCACAGCGTGGCGAAGGTGATCGCCGCATCGGCGGCGGCCGGGTGGCCGCGCCGCTGCAGCAGCAGCGCGGGAAGAAAGCAGCCGGCGATGATCGCGAGAATGCCGACCAGCCGCACCAGGCGCGGAATTTCCTGCCAGTTCGCCGCCACGAAAGCACTGACGCTGGCCGCCAGCATCAACGCGCCGAGCATCGCGAAGATGCCGGGAAGGCGCGACTTCGCCTCGTCGCTAAACCGTGCCTTGCGGATGGACTGCGCGGCGTCGCCCGAAATCACCCCCGCGGCGACCCATTTGACCAGATCCGCCTCGAGCTGTTGCCGATAGCCGCGTTCGAACACTCGTTATCCTCATCCTCGCGCGCGGCGTGACGCCTGCAACCATCGGTGCGGAACCTTGCACACCGGTTTGACGCGGGAAAGACCGTGGCGGTTCAGCGACGAGCCACCAAACAACAAAGCCGCCCGAGGGGCGGCTTGTCGTTCGATCGCTTTGCCAATTTAGAAAATCTGGAGCGGGCGAAGGGATTCGAACCCTCGACCCCGACCTTGGCAAGGTCGTGCTCTACCACTGAGCTACACCCGCATCCGAGAGATTGGCGGCGCACGCGCCGGCAACGCGCAGAGCTATGCCAAATGCCGCCCATGAATGCAACAGCCGCACGACGCCAGGAATGACCGGAAATCAGGCCGTTCAGGGGGTATCGGCGGCATTTCGCGGCATTTCCGCCCGAAAGCCCCCGGTTCGGGTTCCACCGATTGCAAATTGGCCCTCCAGGGGCCAATTAGGGCACAGACCGTGCTAGAATAACTCCCAATCCGAAAAAGACATCCAACGAGGATCCCCCGTGACGATCATTGAGCAGGGCAGCGGACCGGCGCCCCAGGCGGCGCCCGATTTGATCAAGGAAACCACCACCCAGACGTTCGTGAAGGACGTCATCGAGGAATCGAAGCGCCAGCCGGTGCTGATCGACTTCTGGGCGCCGTGGTGCGGCCCCTGCCGCCAGCTTACCCCGATTATCGAAAAGGCGGTCCGCGCCGCCAAGGGCAAGGTCAAGCTGGTCAAGATGAACATCGACGAGCATCCGGCTATCCCCGGCCAGATGGGCATCCAGTCGATCCCGGCCGTGATCGCGTTCGTCAACGGCCAGCCGGCCGACGGCTTCATGGGCGCGGTGCCGGAAAGCCAGGTCACCGCCTTCATCGACAAGCTGACCGCGGGCATGCCGAACGCCGGCGAGCCCGATATCGCGGAAATCCTGGCTGAGGCCGAAGCCGTGCTGGCCGAAGGCGATGCCGCCACCGCGGCGCAGATCTATGCCGAGGTGCTGGCGGCGGATGCCACCAACATCCCCGCTCTGGCGGGCCTGGCCAAATGCTATGTCACGACAGGCGCCATCGAGCAGGCCAGGCAGACCATCGCCATGGTGCCGGAATCCAAGCGCAACGACGCCGCGGTCAAGGCGGTGCAGGCCTCGATCGACCTGGCCGAGCAGGCCAAGGCGGTCGGCCCGGTCACCGAACTCGAACAGAAAGTCGCCGCAAACCCGCTCGATCATCAGGCCCGATTCGATCTGGCCACCGCGCTCAATGCCGGCGGCAAGCGTGCCGAGGCGACGGAACAGCTGCTCGCCATCGTCAAGAAGGACCGCAAGTGGAACGAGGACGGCGCGCGCAAGCAGCTGGTGCAGTTCTTCGAGGCATGGGGTCCGGCCGATGAAGCCACCATCGAAGGGCGGAAGCGGCTGTCGACCATTCTGTTTTCGTAGGCTGGCGAGATGAGTCGCTTGCTGCCCATGCTTCGAGACGCCTCGCTTCGCTCGGCTCCTCAGCATGAGGTTGTTGTGTTTCAACAAGTGTAACCTCATCCTGAGGAGCCCGGCGAAGCGAAGCGATGCCGGGCGTCTCGAAGGATGGGCCGCAACTCCGATTTGTGAAGCAAACTCGCGGGACTGCCAATGCCGATCAATGCCGAATATCGCGGGCCCGGCGACCTTCCCGAGGTGATCCCGGTGTTTCCACTGCCGGGCGCGCTGCTGCTGCCGCGCGGCCAGATGCCGCTCAACATCTTCGAGCCGCGCTATCTCGCGCTGGTGGACGATTCGCTGCGCGACGGCCACCGGCTGATCGGAATGATCCAGCCGGATTTTTCCCATTCGCGCGATGAGGCGAAGCCGGCGCTGTTTCGCGTCGGCTGCGTCGGACGCATCACCCAGCTCGCCGAATCCGGCGACGGCCGCTACATCCTCGAACTCACCGGCATCGCCCGCTTCAAGGTGATCGAGGAGCTGACGGTGCTGACCGCCTACCGGCAATGCAAGGTGGACTATTTCCCCTACATCGACGATTTCACCGCGCGCAAGGGCGAGGACGAAGTCGACCGCGAGGCGCTGCTGACGGTGCTGACGGATTTTCTCAAAGCCAACAATCTGAAAGTGGACTGGGAAGGCGTCGAAAGCGCGCCGAACGAGGCGCTGGTCAACGCGCTGGCGATGATGTCGCCCTACGGCGCGCCGGAAAAGCAGGCGATGCTGGAAGCCCCCGACCTCAAGACCCGCGCCGAAATCCTGGTCGCGGTGACCGAGATGGATCTCGCCAAGAAGCGCACCAGCGGCGATACCGGATTGCAATAGCCCGGGCTTACGCGGCCCGGACCGTCGCGAGAAACTCGTCCACCTCGGCAATGCTCGCTGCCGTCCGCCGGCAGGGACGGAATGTTGCGCGCGCTCGGCGACGCCTAGAGCTTCAGCGCCATCTCGCGGGCGATCTGGAGCAGCTGTTCGACAAGACTGACCTGATCGCAAAGGCTCTTTTTCACCGCTTGATTGTCTGTTCGCTTCGCTATCTGGCGTGCGTGCTGGGCCGCGATGTCCAGCAACAGGA
>NZ_JAURXB010000109.1 GCF_030654605.1 Bradyrhizobium sp. | reverse complement strand
TGGCGCGCAGCATCCCGAGCGAGCGCGCATGATATTTTTGCGGCTTCTGGGTCCAGACCTTGTCGCCGAGCGTGACGCTGAACTCCTCGAGTCCCTGCTTCAGCGCGGTTTCGTTGGCGAGCGTCCAGGGCCAGAAATGCTTGCCGACCTGCCGGACCAGAATCGGCATCAGGGTCGGCGCGAGTTCGGTCCAGCTCTCGAACGCGCCTTCCGCGCGCGGCCACAGCATGCGGTGCACCCAATCCAGCACATGCGGCGTGTTGCCTTCGATCAGGGCGCCGGCGGTTGGATCGGTCCACAGCTCGTAGAACTGGCCCCACAGGCCGAAGTCGCCGAATGCCGGCCGGCCGCCGAACAGATAGGGGCGGCTGGCGAGATGGCTGTCCAGCAGACCCAGCATCTCGACAAAGCCGGTCTCGATCTGCGGTGCGGTCATCTCGTTGGAGCCGACGAACCAGACCCGGTCGACCATGCGGACGCGCACCTGGGCCGCGAACGCCTCATGCTTCTCCTCGCTGGCGGCGGGACCCCGCATCCGCGCGATCCGCCCGGCCGAGGCGCGCTGATCGACGTCGCGCGCCCAGCGGTAGTGAAACATCCATTTGTTGCCCCACTCGTCGCCGAACTCCTCGATCAGCGCGGAGATGAAGTTGGCGACCGTGTCGCCGGGATGGATCGACGGCTCCGGATGGAGCTTCTCCATCGCGTCGATAACAGGGGTGGAATCCTGGATGCCAGTTCCCTCCGGCGTGATGACCAGCGGAATGATCGGCATTCTGGCGTATTTGTCGTATTCCGCCTGGCTTGCCGCATTGCGCAGCAGCCATTGATGCGGAATGGCCTTGTAGCGGAAATAGGAACGGATCTTGACCGAGTAGGGCGACATCTCGGCGCCGATGATGCGGTATCCCTCAGCCACAGGGTGATCCTCCAATTATGCTTGTTGACGGCGTCATCGCCTGCAGTATCGGTAGCTGGTCGATATCGTCAGGATATCGGGCGGAACGAACAAGAGTCAAAAATGCACCAGCCAGCCAGACAAAGCGAGTTAACGCTGCCCGCCGACCAGCCGGGCCTGCTCGCGCCGGATACGTCGGGCATGAATTTCTACCGCGCCGATCCTGCTCTGACGGACCTGCTGCGCATTCACCTGCCGTCACCGCTGCTTCGCCATATCGAGCCGCATCTCGACCGGCTCGGCGCGCTCGCCGGCGGTCATCTCGACGAATGTGCGCGGCTCTCCGACCGTCACACCCCGGTGTTGCACCAGCGTGACAAATTCGGCCGCGACGCGCAATGGATCGAATATCACCCGGCCTATCGCGAGCTGGAAGCCGCCGCGTTCGGCGAGTTCGGCATTCACGCGATGTCGGTCCGCAAGGGCGTTCTGGGGTGGCCCGACAAATATCCCGTGGTCGCCAAACACGCCTTCACGTTCCTGTTCAATCAGGCCGAGTTCGGGCTGGGCTGCCCGATCAACGTCACCGACGGCTGCGCCAAACTGCTTTCGAATTTCGGCAGCGACGCGCTGAAGGCGAGATATCTCGACGGATTGACGCAGACCGACATGAGCAAGCTCACGCAGGGCGGCCAGTTCATGACCGAGAAGGAAGGCGGCTCCGACGTCGGCACCCTGACCACCACCGCGGTGCAGGAGGGCGACCACTGGCGGCTAACGGGCGAAAAATGGTTCTGCTCCAATGCCGATGCGAAAGTCGTGATGCTGCTGGCGCGGCCGGAAGGCGCGGGGCCGGGCACCCGCGGCGTCGGCCTGTTCCTGATGCCGCGGACGCTCGATGACGGCACGCCCAATCACTACCGGATCGTCCGTCTCAAGGACAAGCTCGGCACCCGCTCGATGGCCTCGGGCGAGATCAAGCTGGAGGGCGCGATTGCGTACGCGGTCGGCAAGCTCGATCGCGGTTTCGTGCAGATGGCCGAAATGGTCAATTCGTCCAGGCTTTCCAACGGCGTCAAATCCACCGCGCTGATGCGGCGCGCCTATCATGACGCCATGACGGTGGCTCGCAATCGCGTGGTGTTCGGAAGCCGCATCGTCGACCTGCCGCTGGCGCGGCGGCAGTTAATGAAGATCATGCTGGCGACCGAGCAGGCGCTGTCGATGAGTTTTGTCACGGCCGACGCGCTGGACCGCGCCGAGGCCGGCAGCCAGGACGCGGCGGCCTTGTTGCGCATCCTGACGCCGACGCTGAAATTCCGCGCCACCCGCGACGCCCGCAAGGTCTGCGGCGATGCCCTGGAGATGCGTGGCGGCATCGGTTACATCGAGGAATTCGCCACCAGCAGGCTGCTGCGCGACGCCCATCTCGGCTCGATCTGGGAAGGCACCGGCAATATCGTGGCGATCGATGCGCTGAAGCGCGCGGTCGGCCGCCATGGCGCCGAGGCGGCACTGGCAGCCGACCTGCATGCCCGCCTCGACGACAGCGCCAGTGTGCCGCAGGCCTGGCGCAGCCGCTTGCGCGACCTTACCGACCGCGCCATCGGCTTTGCGCGCGAGGTCGCAAGCCGCATGGACAACGAGGCCGAGGCGCGGCGCGCCACCAGCCTGCTCTATCATGTCGCAAGCGCCGTCGCGCTGGCGTGGGAAGGCGGACGCATCCACGAGATGCGCGGCGATGCGCGCCGGCTGCTGCTGTCGCGGATGGTGATCGATCACCGGGTCGCGGCAGGCGATCCATTCCGACTCACGGAAAATGCTGCGCAGCGCGCCATCACCGGTCACCTGCTCGGCGATCGCGCGGTCGGGATGGCCGAGGTTGGCGAATTGATTTCGGCGGCGTAGGCTCGCTGCTGCAGCGAACGTCTCTTACCCTCCCCTGGAGGGGGAGGGTCGGCTCGCATGAGCGCAGCGAAATGCGAGACGGGGTGGGGTGACAGTCCTTCAACTCGGGCGGTGTCGGGGATGAAAGACCTTCACCCCACCCCGCCGCTCCTTTCAGTCGCGTCGACCCTCCCCCTCCAGGGGAGGGTAAATACCGTTCGTAACCAAAAAGAACACAACAAAACGAGGAAACCCCGATGAAGGCCGCCGTCCTGGTTGAAGTCAACAAGCCGCTCGTGATCGAGGACGTCAGCCTGCAGAAGCCGGGTCCGCGCGAGGTGCTGATCCGCACGTCGGTCGCCGGGCTGTGCCACTCCGACCTGCATTTCATGGAAGGGCTCTATCCGCATCCGCTCCCCGCGGTGCTCGGCCACGAGTCGGCCGGAATCGTCGAGCAGGTCGGTTCCGACGTCACCTACGTCAAACCCGGCGATCACGTGGTGACGTGCCTGTCGGTGTTCTGCGGCACCTGCGACAATTGCTCGACCGGACGGCCGGTGCTGTGCACCGACACCACGGTGAAGATGCTGCCCGGCGCCTCCAACCGGCTGTCATGGGCGCGCTCGGAGAAGCTGAACCAGTTCCTCAATCTGTCGTCGTTCGCCGAACAGATGCTGGTGCATGAGAACGCCATCGTCAAAATCCGCAAGGACATGCCGCTCGATCTGGCGGCGCTGATCGGCTGCGGCGTCATCACCGGCTATGGCGCAGTGGTCAACACCGCCAAGGTTCAGCCCGGCGAGACCGTGGTCGTGATCGGCTGCGGCGGTGTCGGCATGGCCGCGATCAACGGCGCCGAGATCGCCGGCGCCGGCCGCGTCATCGCCGTCGATACCAATCCGGCCAAGCTGCAGCTGGCGACAAAACTCGGCGCCACCGACATCATCGATCCCAGGAACGGAGACGTGGTGCAGCAGGTGCGCGACCTCACCAATGGCGGCGTGCATCATTCGTTCGAGGTGCTCGGCCGCAAGGAGACCGCGGAGCAGGCGTTTGCGATGCTCGCCCCCGGCGGCACCGCCACCATCGTCGGCATGATCCCGTTCGGCCAGAAGATCGAGCTGCACGGCTTCGACTTTTTGCGCGAGCGCAAGATCCAGGGCTCGTCGATGGGCTCCAACCATTTCCGCGTCGACATGCCCCGGCTGATTGAATTCTACATGCGCGGCAAGCTGCATCTGGAGGACTGGATCTCGGCCAAGCTGAAGCTGAGCGAGATCAACGATGGCTTCGCCGCGATGAAAGCCGGCAAGACCGTGCGCAGCGTCATTATGTTCGATGCGTGATCTTCATCCCTCCCCCCGCGCAGCGGGGGGGAGGGTGGCGCCTCGTGAGCGCAGCGAACGAGGTGACGGGTGGGGGGTGTCTCACAGAGCTCGCTAGCCGATAGACCCCCCACCCCGTCCTCCGCTTCGCTCCGGCCGACCCTCCCCACCGCTGCGCGGGGGGAGGGATAAATCACCTCGACACATGCGCCGACACCGCGAGCCAGCGGCCGTTCTGCCGGGCCCAGCAATCGGTGTAACGGCCGGAGCCCTGCTGCCCATCCGCCGTCGTGTAACGCGTCGCCGCGTGGATGATGGCAAAATCGCCCATCACGCGAATTTTCACGTCATGGGCTTCGAGATTCCTGATCGAGACCGGAATCGCGGTCTGCTTGAGGAATGCTGCGCGATCGACCAGCGACTTGTCGGGATTGGAGCAATAGAATTCGTCGGCGAGAATCTCGTCGAAGCGTTTGACGTCGGAATGCTGCACGGAATCGATGTAGTCGCGATTGAGACTGGTCAGTTCGGCAAGGTCGTCGCGCATGCTTCATCCTCCGGTCTCTCATTTTTCTCCGTCATTGCGAGCGCAGCGAAGCAATCCATACTTTCTTTGCGCGGCAACATGGATTGCTTCGCTGCGCTCGCAATGACGGTTCTCGGCAGTATACCTAATCATCAAACATCGGCGGCGGCACGAAGCCGCCGAATTCGCGCTCGATCAGCTCCGCCAGTTTCAGCGGCGTGCGGTCTTCCAGCCAGGGGCCGACGATCTGCACGCCAACCGGCAGGCCTTCGCCGGACAGACCGAGCGGGATCGCGGTGGCGGGCAGGCCGGGCAGGGTGGCGATCCCGGGCCACGCCAGCTGATCCACGTAGACGTGTTCCGTGCCGTCGATCCGGATGCGGCGGGCTTCCTGGTCCGGCGAATGATCATGCGGATAGGCCGGCGTCGGCATGATCGGGCAGATCACCGCATCGAACGACCTGAACAGCTCGCGCCACTGCGCGCGCAGCCGGGCGCGGGCGCCGTCGTCGAGCACCCAGTCGCGATGGCTTTGCGTCATGCCGCGCAGCCGCTCGGCGGCGAGGCTCCTGTTGTCGGCCTTCAACCGGGCGGCGCCGGCCTGCGCGCCGGCGATGGCCTCCGGCGGAAAGAACGCGCCGAGGAATCCCATCAGCATCCTCATGTATAGACGGGACGACTCCGCGAAATCGGGCAGCAGCGGGCTGTGCCGCGCGACGCTCGCGCCCGATTTGGCAAGGTTGCCTGCCAGTCTTTCGATCGCGCCGCGAACGTCCTTGTCGGAGGGCAGCACCGGATCGTTGTCGATCACCAGCACGCGAAAATCCTTCAGCGCGGTGTGACGTGACGGCGGCAGCGCGAGCCGGTAACCGACGCCATTGTCCAGCGGATCCGGTCCGGCCATCACGTCGAGCAACAGCGATAGGTCGGCGGCCGAGCGCGCCATCGGGCCGATCACCGCGAGGTCGCGTTCCATCGGAATCGGCGGGAACGGCGGCGGGGTATGTCCGCGCGGCGGCACGATGTTGTAGGTCGGCTTGTGCGCGTAGACGCCGCAGTGGAACGCCGGCACCCGCAGCGAGCCGCCGATGTCCGAGCCCAGAGACAACGGGCCGTAACCGGCCGCCAGCGCCGCCGACGATCCGCCGGAGGAGCCGCCGGGTGTGCGGCCGAGGTCGAACGGGTTGTTGGTGGTGCCGTAGATCTCGTTGTAGCTCTGCCAGTCCGCGAGTCCGACCGGCACGTTGGTCTTGCCGAGGATCACGCCGCCCGCCTGCTTGACGCGCGAAATCGACAGCGCGTCTTCGCTGGCCACAAAATCCTTCTGCGGCGGAAAACCCCATGTCGTGGGCAGCCCGGCGATATTGTAGGATTCCTTCACCGTCACGGGGATGCCGAGCAGCGGCCCCGTTTCGCCGCGCCCGCGCGCCGCGTCGGCGGCGCGGGCGGCTTCCAGGCCGCGGGCGAAATCGCGCACGCAGATCGCATTGATCTTGCCGTCGTGGCGCTCGATGCGGCCGATGGCGTCCTGCGCCAGTTCGACGGCGGAGACCTGCTTCGCTGCAAGGGCTGCCGACAATTCGGTGGCACTCTTGAAGCTCCATTGCGATTTGGCCAAGATGTTCTCCTGCTGATGTTGCCTGGCAGGGATGATGCGCAGTTTGCGTAGGAGCCGCAAGACGGGCGTCATGCATCAAAGCATGGTGCGAACCTCGGCCCGATGTTTGACGGAGGTCCTTTATGGCCTCTGCTCCTGGCAGGAATTGCCGGAGCTGGCGGAACGGTACTGCTACGCCCCGCCGATCAGGATCCCCACCGCGAGCACGATGGCGCCGCCGAGCACGATCTGGAATGCCGCCTGCATGAAGGGCGTGTCCATGTAGCGCGCGCGAATCCACGCAATTGCCCACAATTCGAAGAACACCACGATGCCGGCGATCGCGGTCGCGATCCAGAACGCGTTGGCCCATGTGTCCGGCACCAGATAGGGCATGGTGTGGCCGACGCCGCCGAGCGTCGTCATCAGTCCACAGGTCAATCCGCGCAGCCACGGCGACCCTCGCCCGGTCAGCGATCCGTCGTCGGACAACGCTTCCGCAAAGCCCATGCTGATGCCGGCGCCGATCGAGGCGGCCATTCCCACCAGAAATGTCGGCCAGTTCTGGTGGGTCGCAAAGGCCGCGGCGAACAGCGGCGCAAGCGTCGACACCGAGCCGTCCATCAATCCGGCCAGACCCGGCTGGACATATTGCAGCACGAACATGCGCCGGCGGGTTCGGTCCTCCTGCTCGCGCACGTCCGGGCTCAGGATCAGGTCGGTCAGTCTGGCGGCGACATTCTCGTGGCCTTTTTCCGCTGCCGCGAGATCGCCGAGCAGCCTGCGGACGCCGACATCCCGGGTCTGCTCGGCGGCCTTGACGTAAAACCGCTCGGCCTCGAACTCCATCGTCTCGGCTTCCTTGCGGATGGTGTCGAGCGACAGGTTCTTGGTCAGCCAGACCGGGCGGCGGCGCAGGAATCCCTTGACGTTCTCTCGCCGGATCGGCGGCAGGTTCTTGCCGAAACGCTGCTCGTACATCTCCAGCAGCATGTGGCGATGGCCCTTCTCCTCCTCGGCCATCTCCTCGAAGATCTTGGCCGATTCCGGATAACGCTCCGCGAGGTCTTCGGCGAAGCTCATATAGATGCGGCTGTCTTCCTCCTCCGCGGAGATCGCAACCGCCAGCACTTCGCGTTCGGTCAGATCGGCGAAATTCTTCACGGCGAAGCATTCTTTCTAGTTTAGAATAATTCTAAAAAAAGAATAGGCGGCGCATGTCACCGGGTCAATCGGGTTGGACCCATACTGTACATGGGGTTGTATTCGAAATTTTGTAGACGGCGCGAGGGCGCCGCATCCGGGCACATCCCGGTCTAGCCGGCAGCGCGGGCCGACTGTAAAAACGCCAGCAGCAGCCGGCTCACCTCGGCCGGCTGCTCCTGCTGCACCCAGTGGCCGGCGCCGTCGACCAGATGACAGCCGATCATGTTGGTGCAGGCTGTCTTCTGCATCGCCTCGAACACGCCGGGGCGCTGGTAGGTGCCCCAATCCTGCCGGCCGGAAATGAAGCACGAGGGAACATCGATGGTCCGGCCGGACCAGGTCTGCAATTCCGCGATGAATTCGCCCGAGGTGCCACAGCGGTACCATTGCAGGCCGCCCTGGAATCCGGTGCGGGCATATTCGGCGCTGTAGAAGGCGAGCTCGCGGTCGGGCAACCATTGGTTGGCGGCGATGGCTTCAGCGGAGGGCATTTCCCCGGCGACGGTTTCGGCCATGTCGCGGGCCAGATCCATCACGTAATAGGTCGGCAGCTTTGCAAGTTCGCTGGCGGTCCAGCCCTGCAGCTTGTAGGGCTTGTTGTCCTTCCAGTCGGCGCTCTTGTGATGATAGTAGCCGCGCAGGAAATCATGCACGCCCTGCGGGGCGCGGTGCATGTCGGCATTGGCCTGCCGCGTCGAGTAGTACCATTGATAATGTTTTCGCGGGCGCGGCAGCGCGGCGAGTTCGCGATGCACGGGATCTTCCGGCTTCGGCCTGGGCGGCGCATCGGCGGTATTGAACGGCAGTGGCGGCGGTCCGGCGAACGGCGCGCTCATCAGCGCGACCGAGCGGAACACGTCCGGCCGCACCAGCGCGCACCAGGCCGCGACCGAACTGCCGAAATCATGTCCGACCACCGCATCGACGCTGTTGTAGCCGAACGCCGCCACCAGCCCGAGCGCGTCGCGCACCAGGTTGAGCAGCCGGAACGAGTTCAGGTCGCCGTCGTAGCTCGGATCCCAGCCGGTGGTGCGGCCATAGCCGCGCTGGTCCGGCGCGATGACGTGATAGCCGGCGGCAGCCAGCGCAGGCATCACCTTGCGCCAGCTGAACGCCAGTTCCGGAAAACCGTGCAGCAGCAGCACGCAGGGCCGGCCGCGTGTCTCGAAGCCCGCTTCCAGCACATGCATGCGCAGGCCGTTGATGCCGTCGACATGGCGCGAGCGGATGGAAGAGGGCAGCGGGATGTCGGGGAGGGAGGTCATGCGATTTCCTCGTCATGGCCGGGCTTGTCCCGGCCATCCACGTCTCTTCTTTCCCAGAACTGTAAAGACGTGGATGCCCGGCACAAGGCCGGGCATGACGGAGTTTGTTGGAATGGGCGGTGATTACACCTTCACCGCCGCCTTCGGCCAATACTTGTCGCGCAGATGCCGCTTCACCAGCTTGCCGGTGGGGGTGCGCGGCAGTTCGGCCTCGAAGTCGATGCTCTTCGGGCATTTGATCGGCGACAGGTGCTTTCGGCAGAACACGATCAGCTCGGCCTCGAGTTCCTTGCCGGCCTTCGCCATGTCGTGCGGCTGCACCACCGCCTTGACCTCTTCGCCCATCTCCTCGTTCGGCACGCCGAACACCGCGACATCGGCGACGCCGGGATGGGTGATCAGCACGTCCTCGGTCTCCTGCGGATAGATGTTCACGCCGCCGGAGATGATCATGTAGGACTTGCGGTCGGTGAGATAGAGAAAACCCTCGCCGTCGAGATAGCCGACATCGCCGAGCGTCGACCAGCCCTTGTCGTTGTAGGCCTTCCGTGTCTTTTCGGGATCGTTGTGATAGGTGAAGACAGGCGCGTCGGCGAAATACACCGTGCCGATTTGTCCTGCCGGCAGTTCCGCATCATTCTCGTCGAGAATTTTGATCTTTCCGACCACGGCGCGGCCGACGGTGCCGCGATGATCCAGCCATTGCTGCGAGGTCGACACCGTGACGCCGTTGCCCTCGGAGCCGGCGTAGTACTCGATCAGGATCGGTCCCCACCATTCGATCATCTTCGCCTTGACGTCGACAGGGCAGGGCGCCGCGGCGTGGATCGCGCCCTTCAGCGAGGAGACGTCGTAGCGCTTGCGCACCTCTTCGGGCAGCTTCAGCATGCGCACGAACATGGTCGGCACCAGCTGCGACTGGGTGATCTTGTACTTCTCGACCAGCTTCAGGAATTCCTCGGCGTCGAAGGATTCCATGATGATGGAGGTGCCGCCGAGCGTGATTGCCATCATGTTGAAGCGCAGGGGAGCGGCGTGATAGAGCGGCGCCGGCGAAAGGTAAATGCTGTCGGCGCTCATGCCGCACATGCCGGCGCACAGGATCCTCAGGAACGGGTTCGGCAGGTCGATCGGATTGTGCTCGGATTCGCGCTTGATGCCCTTCGGCCGTCCCGTGGTGCCTGACGAATACAGCATGTCGTAGCCGGCGACCTGGTCCGCGATCGGCGTGGTTGGCTGGGCTGACGCTTCCTTGTCCCACGAGCGGAAGCCGGGCAGCGGCTCGTCGAGCATGTAGAACAATGGCTCGCCGGGCGCGCCGGTCACCAGCCCCTTGATCTGCTCGGCGCATTTCGGCGAGGTGATGACGAGCCTGGCGCCGCAATCCCTGATGATGTAGGCGATCTCGTCCTGGGTGAGATAGCGGCTGATCGCGGTGTAATACAGCCCCGAGCGCTGCGCCGCCCAGCAGATCTCCATGAACGCCAGCCGGTTCTCGATCAGGAACGCGATGTGGTCGCCTTCCTTCAGGCCCAGCGCGCGGAACAGCTGCGCGCCCTGGTTCGACAGTTCGTCGAGCTCGCGATAGGTGATCGCCTTGCCGGTGCCGGCCATCTGGTAGGCTATCTTGTCGGGTTGCGTGAGGGCGTGGATCGACGGATGGGTCATGGGGTTTCCTGAAGGTTTCATTCTTCCGTCGTCCCTGCGAACGCAGGGACCCATAACCACCGAATTCAAATGTTGAAACGAACTGGTGCTCCAGCCCGGTATCATCCCGAAGACCTGTGGCTATGGGTCCCTGCGTTCGCAGGGACGACACTGTTGTTGTTGCCGCTGTTGCGGCCTTCTCTTACAGCCGCTCGATGATCGTCACATTCGCCATGCCGCCGCCTTCGCACATGGTCTGCAGGCCGTAGCGCTTGTTGCGCTGCTTCAGGGCGTTGATCAGCGTGGTCATCAGCTTGGTGCCGGAGCCGCCGAGCGGGTGGCCGAGCGCGATGGCGCCGCCGTTGACGTTGAGCCGCGCCGGATCGGCGCCGGTGGTCTTCAGCCAGGCGGTGGGCACCGAGGCAAAGGCTTCGTTGACCTCGAACAGGTCGATGTCGTCGATCGACATGCCGGCCTTCTTCAGCGCGCGCTCGGTGGCGTGCAATGGTGCGTCGAGCATGATCACGGGATCGCCGCCCATCATGGTCATGTGATGGACCCGCGCCAGCGGCTTGACGCCGAGCGACTTCAGGCCGCGCTCGTTGACGACCATCACGCCGGAGGCGCCGTCGCAGATCTGGCTGGAGCTGGCGGCGGTGAGCTTGCCGTTCTCGACGATCAGCTTGACGCCGCGGATGCCTTCCAGCGTGGAGTCGAAGCGGATGCCTTCATCGATCGAATGGGTGTCGGTCGAACCGTCCGCCCGGGTGATCTGCAGCGGAATGATTTCATCCTTGAACTTGCCGGCCTGGGTGGCGGCGATGGCGCGCTGGTGGCTCTCATAGGAGAATTTATCGAGATCGTCTTTGGAGAGGCCGTATTTCTCCGCCATCATTTCCGCGCCGGTGAACTGGCTGAACACGATGTTCGGATACTTCTTCTCGATGCCGGGGCTCTTGGAGGTGCCGAAACCGTTCTTGGCCGGCAATTGCGACGACAGGCCCATCGGTACCCGCGTCATCGATTCCACGCCGGCGGCGATCACGATGTCCATGGTGCCGGACATCACCGCCTGCGCTGCGAAGTGCAGTGCCTGCTGCGACGAGCCGCACTGGCGGTCGACCGAGGTGCCGGGCACGCTTTCCGGCAGTTTCGAGGCCAGGATGGCGTTGCGCGCCATGTTGTTGGACTGTTCGCCGACCTGCATGACGCAGCCCATGATGACGTCTTCGATCTGGTCGGGAGCAGCGCCCGAGCGCTCGACCAGCGAATCCAGCACGGAAGCGGCGAGATCGGCCGGATGCCAGCCGGCGAGGCGTCCTCCCTTGCGGCCGCCTGCGGTACGTGCTGCGGCGACGATATAGGCCTCGGCCATGAGCGTTCTCCCTGATTGGTTTTGGGTGGGGTTTGAATGATGGCCGGGATTTAAGTGGCGCTGGGGGATTTAGTCAATCAATCAATTAACTCTTGAGTGCGGCCACGGCATCGGGTTATCTGCCCCCGGATTTCCGGCAGGCAGGACGCCCTGAGTAAGTCATGGAATCGCAGTTGAACACCAGCGTACCGACAAAGCTCCCGAGCGGAAAAAACTCGACGGCCGAGAAGCTTCTGGTCGCCGCCAGCGAGTTGATGATCGAGCGTTCCTCGATCGACGTCTCACTCAGCGACATCGCGCAGAAATCCGGCGTCAACGCCGCGCTGGTGAAATATCATTTCGGCAACAAGGACGGTTTGTTGCTGGCCCTGCTGGCGCGCGATGCCGCGACCGAGGTGGCGAACCTGGAATATCTGCTGGCGCAGCCGATCGCGCCGACCGCGAAGCTGAAGCTGCATATCGCCGGCATCATCCGTGCCTACCACCAGTTCCCCTATATGAACCGGCTGATCCATTATCTGCTGCATGAAAGCAGCGTGGATTCCGCCGACGAGGTCTCGAAATTCTTCGTCGCCCCGCTGCTCGATTTTCATCGCCGGCTGCTGGCCGAAGGCATCAAGGCCGGCGAGTTCCGCAGCATCGATCCGGTGCTGTTCTACACCAGCCTGATTGGCGCCTGCGACCATCTGTTCTTCGGCCGCCACGCGATGTCGCGCGCCACGGGCGTCGGGCCGGTCACCGACGAGGTTTGCCGCCAGTATATCAAGCACATGGAAGCGCTGATCTGCGGCGGCATGCTGACTACGAATGAATCGGCTGCCGCTGCAGCCGAATGACTTTGCTTCGAGACGACCAAGCCTAGAGAAGAAACGCCCAAGGAAAAGTTCAAGGAAAGGTTCTTACCCATGCAATTGAAAGACGTTGCCGTTCTCATCACCGGCGGTGGCTCCGGCCTCGGTGCCGCCACCGCGCGCGCCATGGCCGCCAAGGGCGCGAAAATCGGCGTGCTCGACCAGAGCATGGAGAACGCCGAGAAGGTCGCGGCGGAAGTGAAGGGTGTCGCCCTGCATGCCGATGTCACCGACGAGGCACAGGTCAAGGCAGCGATCGCCAAGGCCGAGGCGGCCCACGGCATCGCGCGCGTGCTGATGAACTGCGCCGGCATCGGCGGTTCGCAGCGCACGGTCGGCAAGGACGGCGTCTATCCGCTGGCCAAGTTCGTCCGTATCATCAACGTCAACCTGATCGGCACCTTCAACGTGTTACGCCTTTTCGCGGAGCGTCTCGCAACCGAAGCGCCGGTCGGCGAAGAGCGCGGGGTCATCATCAACACCGCGAGCGTCGCGGCCTATGAAGGCCAGATCGGCCAGATCGCCTATGCGGCCTCGAAGGGCGGCGTGGTTGGCCTGACCTTGCCGGCGGCCCGCGATCTCGCGAGCTTGAAGATCCGCGTCAACACCATCGCGCCCGGCCTGTTCCTGACGCCGCTCTTGATGGGATTGAACGAGGAAGCCCGCAAGAGCCTGGGCGCCCAGGTGCCGCATCCGGCGCGGCTCGGCGACGCCTCCGAATACGGCAATCTCGCGGTGCACATCGTCGAGAACCCGATGCTGAACGGCGAAACCATCCGCCTCGACGGCGCCATCCGCATGGCGCCGAGGTAGCCACCACTGTCGTCCCCGCGAACGCGGGGACCCATACTCCGCGGCGGTAATTGTTCGGAAGGTCTCTGCGACCATGCGAGAAACGAAACGGCACGGCGTATGGGTCCCCGCGTTCGCGGGGACGACGATGGTTGGGAGCGCTGCGTGACAAAACCGCTGCTGATCGAGCATGACGACGGGGTCGACCGGGTGACGCTCAATCGCCCGGAAAACCTCAATGCGCTCAACCCTGACATGATCGACGCGCTCAACGGCTATTTCGAAGGTCTGCAGCGCAACCGCGCCACCCGGGTGGTGGTGCTGAAGGGCGCCGGCGCCTCGTTCTGCGCCGGGCTCGATCTCAAGCACGCCATGGCGCGCCGCGCCGGGCAGCAGGAACCGCCCGGGGTGACCGAGTCGCTGGATTCGCAGCGCCGGATTGCCGACATCGTGCTGTTGATGCGGCGCTGCCCGCAGCCGATCATCGCGTTAGTGCAGGGCTCCGCCGCCGGCGGCGGCTTTGCGCTGGCGCTTGCCGCCGACATCCGCATCGCCACCAGATCTGCGCGGATGAACTGCGCCTTCATCAAGCTCGGGCTCGGCGGCTGCGACATCGGCACCAGCTATTTTCTGCCGCGGCTGGTCGGGGTCTCCGTTGCCTCCGAACTGATCCTGACCGGACGGTTCATCCATGCCGAGCGCGCGCTGGCAGTCGGACTGGTTTCGGAAGTCGTCGAGGAAGGCGGCCTCGATGCCGCGGCGGCACCTTATGTCGAAGCGATGATGACGGCATCGCCGGTCGGTTTGCGGCTGTCGAAGGAATGCCTCAACATGAGCGTCGATGCCGGCTCGATCGAGGCGGTTATCGCGATGGAAGACCGCAATCAGGTGCTATGCAGCCGCTCGGAAGATTTCAACGAGGGCATCAGGGCCTTTCTCGAAAAGCGAAAGCCTGTCTATATCAGGCGATAAGAAAGCGGTCGCAAAGGCCTGAATTCCGGGAGACGCAATAATGAGTGGGAACGCCGCCGCGGTGCTGACAAAACCGGCCTTTCGCAAGATCGAATGGCTGGCGCGCGATATCGCGGTCGAGCGGCGGCCCGACGGCGTCATCATCCTGAAGTCGCGGATTCCGCTGCAGCCGTACGAGAAGCACATTCCGGCCTCGCTGGCGAAGTGGGCCACGGAAGCGCCGAGCCGCATCTGGCTGGCGCAGCGCACAGGCGCCGACCGGCAATGGCGAAAAGTCTCTTACGGCGAAGCCAGGCAAATCGTCGACGGGTTGACGCAGGGCTTGCTCGATCTGAAGCTCGAGCCGGGCAGCCCGGTCGCGATCCTCTCCGGCAATTCGATCGAGCATGCGTTGATGACGCAAGCTGCGATGCAGGCACGGCTTCCGGCCGCCCCGGTATCTCCTGCCTATTCGTTGATGAGCCAGGACCATCTCAAGCTCAAATACCTGTTCGACCTGATCAAGCCCAGGGTGGTGATGGTGCAGGACGGCCCGGTGTTCGAGAAGGCGCTGAAGGCGCTCGATCTCAAAGGCGTTACCGTGGTGCATGTCGTGCGCCCCTGCGAAGGGATCGAGAGCGTATCCTTTGCCGATCTCGCGGCAACCCCGGTGACCAAAGAGGTCGAGCAGTCGGTCGCCGCGATCACGCCGGATACCGTTGGAAAGCTGTTGTTCACGTCGGGCTCCACCGGCATGCCCAAGGCGGTCATCAACACCCAGGAGATGATGTGTGCCAACGCGGCGATGATGATGCAGGTGCGGCCGCGCGATCCGAACGGCCCAATCGCGACCATGCTGGACTGGATGCCGTGGAATCACACCATGGGCGGCAACGCCGCGTTTCATCCGATCCTGGTCGACGGCGGTACGCTTTACATCGATGACGGCCGGCCGATACCCGGGCAATTCGACGAGACGCTGCGAAACCTGCACGATGTTTCTCCGACCTACTACGCCAACGTGCCGGCGGGCTATGCGGCGCTGGCGGCGGCGATGGAGAAGGATGATGCGCTTTGCCGCAGCTTCTTCAGGAATCTGACGGTCATGGCCTATGGCGGCGCGCGGCTGCCCGACGATCTCTACGACCGGATGCAGGCACTCGCCGTGCGCACCACCGGCGAGCGCATCGTGTTCTATACCGGCTGGGGCTCGACCGAGACCGCGCCGACCTCGACCGGAACCTATTGGGACACCGAGCGCGTCGGCCTCATCGGCCTGCCGTTTCCCGGCGTCGAACTGAAGATGGTGCCGTGCGGGTCGAAATACGAATTGCGACTGCGCGGCGTCAACGTCACGCCAGGCTATTTTGGCCAACCCGAACTCACCAGCAAGATGTTCGACGAGGAGGGATTCTACTGCATCGGCGATGCCGGCGTGTTCGTCGATCCCGCCGATCCCCTGCAGGGCATCATCTTCGCCGGCCGCGTGGTGGAAGATTTCAAGCTCACCACCGGCACCTTCGTTCATGTCGGCTCGTTGCGCACGGATGCGATTGCCGCCGCGACACCCGTGGTGCATGACGCGCTGGTCGCCGGACAGGATCTTGCGTTCGTCGGCCTGTTGGCCTGGCCGAACCTCCATGCATGCCGGCAGATTGTCGGCAATCCCGACGCGACCTTCGAAGATGTCGCGAAACATCCCGACGTGATCGCCTGCCTGAAGCGCGGGCTGGAGGCGCACAACGCGTCCTGCACGGGAAGCAGCATGCGGATCGCGCGCGCCATGCTGATGGTCGAGCCGCCCTCGATCGACGGCAACGAACTCACTGACAAGGGTTACATCAACCAGCGCGCCGGCCTCGAGCGCCGCGCGGCGCTGGTGGAGAAGCTCTACGCCGATCGTCCGGGAGAAGATGTGATCGTCTTGAATTGACCTATCAACGTCGTCCCCGCGAAAGCGGGGACCCATCCGCCGAGAATTATCGATGTCAGGTTGGAGCTAAATACAGATCAAACTCAAACGCCGGTGGCTATGGGTCCCTGCGTTCGCAGGGACGACGAAACAGAAGAATACACTCCTCACACTAGCCGAGTAACACGCCATGAACTTCGATTTCTCCGACGAACAAAAGCAGATGCGCGACGAAGCGCGGAAATTCCTCGCTGAAAAGTGCCCGCCCAAGGCGGTGCGCGCCGTGCTCGACGGCAATGCCAGCTATGACAAGGATCTGTGGAAGGGCCTCGCCGAGATGGGCTTTCTCGGCGTCGCGATCCCCGAGGAATTCGGCGGCGCCGGCGCTGGCCATCTCGAACTCTGCGTGATCGCGGAGGAAATGGGCCGCGCGCTGGCGCCGGTGCCGTTTTCGTCGACCGTGTATCTGGCGGCCGAGGCCATCCTGCTCGCCGGCAGTGCCGCGCAAAAGAAGAAGTGGCTTCCCGCGATCGCTTCCGGTGAAGCGATCGGCACGCTGGCACTGTTCGAAGGCAAGGGCAATCCGTCGCCCGAAGCGATCAAGCTCGCGGCCTCCGGCGGTATGCTGAATGGCGTGAAGAAGCCGGTACCCGACGGCGCCATCGCCGACTTCGCCGTGGTCGCCGCCCGCACCGGCTCGACCGGACGCGATTCCGACATCTCGTTGTTCCTCGTCGACCTGAAGGCCGGCGGCGTCGAAGCCAGGGCCCTGACCAACCTCGATCCGTCGCGCGGCCAGGCCGAACTCACTTTCAGGAACTGCAAGGCCGAGCCGCTCGGCGCCGCCGGCGAGGGCTGGAGCGTTCTTTCGCAAGTGTTCGACCGCGCCGCGGTGCTGATGGCGTTCGAACAGGTTGGCGGCGCCGACCGCGCGCTGGAGATGGGCCGTGATTATGCGCTCGACCGTATCGCCTTCGGCCGCCCGATCGGCTCGTTCCAGGCGGTGAAGCACATGCTGGCCGACATGTATGTCTCGGCGACGCTGGCGCGCTCGAATTGCTATTACGGCGCCTGGGCGCTCTCGACCAACGCCTCGGAACTGCCGGAAGCCGCCGCCGCCGCCCGCATCAGCGCGACGCAGGCGTTCCAGCATTGCGCCAAGAACAACATCCAGGTCCATGGCGGCATGGGTTTCACCTGGGAATTCGACTGCCACATGTACTACCGCCGCGCCAACGCCACCGCACTCGGGCTCGGCAGCCTGTCGTACTGGGAAGATCAGCTGATCGACCGCATGCGCAAGCGCAATGCGGCGTGAGTTTGTCGTCCCCGCCTAGTGCGCAATTGCGCACGTGGCGCGGGGACCCATACGCCGGGAATTCTCGATGAAAAGAAGCTGCCAAAGTCCGGAATAACATCAGGCGCCGGTGGCTATGGGTCCCCGCGTTCGCGGGGACGACGATAGAGTTTGGAGGACCACGTCCATGAACTTCGACGACACCCCGCAGGAAGCCGCGTTCCGCGCCGAGGCCAGGGCCTGGATCGCTGCCAACGCGCCGAAGCAGTATGAGGACGAGCTGAAAAAGTCCTCGCTCGGCCGAACTGCGCTGAAGGGCGCCAACATTCTCGAAGTGGCAAAGGTCTGGCAGAAGAAAAAGGCCGACGCCGGCTGGGCCTGCCTGCACTGGCCGAAGGAGTATGGCGGCCGCGGCGCCACGCCGATCGAGCGCGTGATCTGGCAGCAGGAAGAGGGTCCGTTCGGAAGACTCTCCGGCATCTTCATCATCGGCCACGGCATGTGCGGCCCGACCATGATGGCGTTTGCCGGCGAGGAGGAGAAAAAGAAGTATCTGCCTCCGCTGGCGTCAGGCGAAAAGGTCTGGTGCCAGCTGTTCTCCGAACCCGCCGGCGGATCCGACGTCGCGGGCCTGCGCACCCGCGCCGAAAGGAACGGCGACGACTGGATCATCAACGGCCAGAAGATCTGGACCTCGGGCGCGCATTATTCGGACTACGGCATCCTGCTGACGCGCACCGACCCCAATGTGGCCAAGCACAAGGGCCTCACCATGTTCTTCCTGGACATGAAGAGCCCCGGCGTCGAGATCAAGCCGATCAAGCAGGCCAACGGGGCGTCCGACTTCAACGAGGTCTATTTCACCGACGTGAAGATCCCCGACAGCCAGCGGCTCGGCGCCGTCAATGACGGCTGGAACGTGTCGCTGACCACGCTGATGAACGAGCGGATGTCGATCGGCGCCGGGGTGTCGACCGGCTTCCCGGAATTGTTCGAGTTCTGCAACAGCCTGATGCTGGACGACGGTCCCGCCATCGAGGACCGCAATGTGCGCTCGAAACTCGCTCATTGGGCGGTGAAGGCGAGCGGGCTGAAATACACCAGCATGCGCGCGATTTCGGCGCTGTCGAAGGGCCAGCGTCCGGGGCCGGAGAATTCGATCGGCAAGCTGGTGGCGGGTTCGATGATCCAGGACGTCGCGGCCTATGCGCTCGACCTTCAGGGCGCCGCCGGCGCGCTTGTTGGAGCCGAGGACGCCGAGGCGACGGGTAAATTCCAGGCGATGCTGTTGCGCGCGCCCGGCACCCGCGTCGAGGGCGGCACCGACGAGATCATGCGCAACATCATCGCCGAGCGCGTGCTCGGCCTGCCCGGCGATATCAGGGTCGACAAGGACGTGCCGTTCAACAAGATACCGACCAGGGGACGGGGATAAACACAGACCTCATCCTGAGGAGCCGCGCGAAGCGCGGCGTCTCGAAGGATGGGAGCAAGCTCACGGTTCGAGACGGCGCAAGAGCGCCTCCTCACCATGAGGTCGAGAGAGCGCATACTGGAATCAAACGTTGAGAGGCTCGCCATGAATTTCGATGACACCCCGCAGGAAGCCGCGTTCCGCACCGAGGCCCGGCAATGGATCGCCGCCAACGCGCCGAAGCAGTACGAGGCGGAACTGTCAAAATCCTCGCTCGGCCGCATCAGCCTGAAGAAGGACGACATCGTCGACGTCGGCAAGGCCTGGCAGAAGAAGAAGGCCGAGGGCGGCTGGGCTTGCCTGCACTGGCCGAAAGAATATGGCGGCCGCGGCGCCACGCCGATCGAGAAGGTGATCTGGCAGCAGGAAGAGGGCGTCTACGGCAAGCTGACGCAGCCGTTCCAGATCGGCGAGGGCATGTGCGGCCCGACCGTGATGGCGTTCGGCAGCGAGGAACACAAGCGTCACTACCTGCCGAAGCTCGCCTCCGGCGAACAGATCTGGTGCCAGCTGTTTTCGGAGCCGGCCGGCGGGTCCGACGTCGCCGGCCTGCGCACCCGCGCCGAGAAGCAGGGCGACAACTGGATCGTCAACGGCCAGAAGATCTGGACCTCGGGCGCGCATTATTCCGACTACGGGCTGCTGATCACCCGCACCGACCCCAACGTGCCGAAGCACAAAGGCCTGACGATGTTCTTCCTCGACATGAAGAGCAAGGGCGTGGAAGTGCGCCCGATCAAGCAGGCCAACGGCATGCAGGAGTTCAACGAGGTCTATTTCACCGACGTGGTGATTCCGGACAGCCAGCGCCTCGGCAATGTCGGGGACGGCTGGAACGTGTCGCTGACCACGCTGATGAACGAGCGCATGTCGATCGGCTCGCGGCTGGCCACCGGCTTCCCCGAAATGTTCGAATTCTGCTCCAGTCTGATGACCGAGGACGGTCCCGCGATCGAGGATCGCGCCACGCGTTCGAAGCTCGCGAGCTGGGCGGTGAAGGCGAGCGGGCTGAAATACACCAGCTACCGCGCGGTGTCGGCGCTCTCCAAGGGGGAGCGCCCGGGTCCGGAGAATTCGATCGGCAAGCTGGTCGCCGGCGTCATGCTGCAGGACATCGCGGCCTATGCGATGGATCTGCAGGGCGCGGCCGGCGCACTGACGGGCGCCGCGGAGGAGGAAGCGGCCGGCCAGTTCCAGCAGATGCTGCTGGGGGCGCCCTCGATGCGCATCGCCGGCGGCACCGATGAAATCCTGCGCAACATCATCGCCGAGCGCGTGCTCGGCCTGCCCGGCGACATCCGCGTCGACAAGGACGTGCCGTTCAACAAGATCCCGACCAGGGGAAGATAGCTCATGTCCCGGACGCGGTGCAGCGCACCGCTTCGCGGCTCACGCTGCGTCCGGGGCACGAATGTGAATCACCAGAAAGCCGTATCCATGACATCGCAACAAGACCGTGTCGGCGTGCTCGAGGAGCTCCTGAACGAGCGCTATTCCGTCCGCGCCTTCTTAGCCCAGCCGGTCCCGCGCGAAACCATCGATCATGTCCTCACCATCGCGCAGCGCACTGCGTCCTGGTGCAACAGCCAGCCGTGGCAGGTGCTGATCGCGAGCGGCGAGGCCAAGGAGCGGTTTCGCAAATTGATCTATGCCGAGGCTGCTTCCGGCGCCGGGGACGGCCATGATTTTCCGCCGCCGCGCGAATATCTCGGGGTCTATCAGGAGCGCCGCCGCGAGAGCGGCTTCCAGCTCTACAACACGCTCGGCATCGCCAGAGGCGACAAGGCGGCCTACGGCAAGCAGGCGCTGGAGAACTACAATTTCTTCGGCGCGCCGCATGTCGCCATCATTCATACCGACGAGCCGCTCGGCGTCTACGGCGCGGTCGATTGCGGCGCCTATGTCGGCAATTTCATGCTGGCCGCCCAGGCGCTCGGTCTCGGCACCATTCCGCAGGCCGCGCTGGCGCGGCATTCCGGATTGATCCGCCGCCACTTCAAGCTCGGCGACGACCGCAAGGTGGTTTGCGGCATTTCATTCGGGTTCGCCGACAACGCGGCCAGGGTCAACAGCTACCGGACCTCGCGCGCCAGCATCGCCGATACCGTCACGTTTTTCGACGAATAATCTTCTCCCCTCCCCACCACGCGCAAGAGCGCGCGGGGAGAGGGGAGAAGGAGGAAAGAAAGCGCGTTGGCCTCGGACAAGCTCGACAGCATTCTAATGCGAGAGCAGGATCGGCAGCGGCGGCTTCGACAGCAGGCTGCGGGTCGCGCCGCCCAGCACGAACTCCCGCCACTTCGAATGTCCGTAGGCGCCCATCACCAGCAGGTCGGCGTTTTGCGACGAGGTGTAGGAGACGAGGACCTCGCCGATCGGACGGCCCTTGGCATCGACCTTGTCCAGCACGACATCGATTCCGTGCCGGGAAAGATTCTTGGCCAGCTCTTCGCCCGAACGCTTGGTGCCCAATGCCTTCTCGTTGTCGACCGTCACGATCCGAACCTGCTTCGCCAGTTCGAGAATCGGCAGGGCGTCCGATATGGCGCGCGCGGCCGCGCGGCTGAAATCCCAGGCTACCGCGACGGTTCCGACCTGGAACGGCCGGCGGCTCGGACTTACCGGCAGGATCAGGGTCGGTTTGCCCGATCCGAAAATGACCGATTCGGCGTACCATTGATCGGATGACGCGGGCAGGATGGTCAGGTCGCGAAGCCGCGCATATTCCACCAGCAGGTCCGGAATTTCCAGCGTGAGGCATTTCTCGAAGATGGCTTCGTGCAGGATGCCGGCTTTTGTCGCCGCCGCATCGAACGCGGCCAGCAGTTCATGGGCGCTCTTCCGGCTCTTGGCGACTTCGCCGGCAATCATTCCATCGACCATCGGGGCCGAGATGAAGTGCCCCGGCAACTGAACGTGGGTCTCGCAGGCAATGGCGGCGAGATGCGCGCCGAGTGTGGCGGCGACCGCCACCGCATCCTCGACCACCGACACCGGTGTCGGATCCGGGTAACTGTTGAGCGCGACAAGAATATCTTTGAACGGCATGAATGTCTCCTATCGAGCCTGACAGTAGATGGTTTCGGTGAGTGGACAGGTTGATCTAGCTCAATTGAGCGAACCGCCCAAGTCTGATTGTACGACATCAAGTCTGATTGTACGACATCAAGCCTGATTGTACGACATCAAGCCTGATTGTGCGACATAACGGCTCAGAAGATCGCGCTCGTGTCCCGGACGCGGCGCAGCGCTCTCCCGGCGATGCGAAGCATCGTCCGGTGCGCTGCTCCGCAGAGCCGGGACCCGCATCCGCTAGAATTTCGGCGGACGCTTTTCCGAAAACGCCCTGATGCCTTCCTTGATCTCGGCGCCGCGCATGCTGTCGCGGGCGCGACGGTCGGCGGCCTCTTCATCCAGCCGGCCGTGGGCGAACTCGTTGATGGCGCGTTTCATGCCGCGCATCGCGACCGGCGCGTTGCCTGCCAGCACCGCGGCCAGCCTGTCGACTTCCCGGTCCAGCGCCCCTGATGGCGCCATCGCGGTCAGATAGCCGATCCGCAGCATCTCCGCGGCGTCGATTTTCTCGGCGGTCAGGAACAGCTTTCGGGCGTTGTCGGCGCCGAGCCGCGAGACGTAGCGTTTGATTCCGCTCTTGTAGTAATGCAGGCCCAGCCTTGCCGCCGGCATGAACATCTCGCAGCTGTCGACGCCGATGCGGAAATCGCAGGCCAGCGCCAGATCGGTGGAGCCGCCATAGACCCCGCCATTGAGCCGGCAGATAGTCGGCACCGCGAGGTCCTCGAGCCGGTTGACGACGACCTCGAACGCCGATCCGGCCGTCTGCTCCTCCGGAGCACCACTGGCGCGCTCCGCGATCGAGCCGAGGTCGTAGCCGGCGCTGAAGGCGCGTCCGGTGCCGGTGAGCACCAGCACCCTGATTTCAGGATCGGCCTCGATCCGGTCGAACAGCGCCATCAGGGCGTCGAGGTCGTCGGGCTGCAGCCGGTTCAGATGTTTTGGGCGGTTGAGGCGGATGGTGGCGCGGGGGCCGGCGATATCGAGCAGTGGCGTGCTCGCGGCTTCCTCGGCCGCTTCCGGCATGGGCGTGTTCATCACGGCTTCTCCGTTACGTGGTCTTTTCCATGACGTGGTGGGGGGCGGCCGTCAACGAGGCGTGGAAGTTACCTCAACCGAAGCCGTGATCGTCCGGGCAAAAATGGTCGATGGGATGTCGTGCTGCCCATGGGTTGCACTATACATGCCGTGCATGACCCGCTGATCCTCAAATCGCTCCAGCCGGAAACGCGCTTGCATATAGTAACATAAGTGATACCATATGATCCGGATCGAAGAATTCCTCACCGAGGAGGATATCAGTCCTTTCAGGCGATGGTTCGATGGTTTGGATCATCAGGCCACGGCCTGGGTAACCATTGCCATCGATCGGCTTGGCGAGGGCAATACCTCGAACGCGAAAGCGCTCGGCGAAGGGGTCTCGGAACTGAGGATCGATCGGGGTCCCGGCTATCGCGTCTATTTCGGCTGGGACGGCAAGGTACTGGTAATACTGCTGGGGGGCGGCACCAAAAAGCGACAGCAGAACGATATTGAGGCGGCGTTGCGCCACTGGCGCAGCTACAAGGCGCGCAAGGCCGCCGAACGGCCCAGGAGGAAGTGACCATGCCCCTGACCAGGAGTTTTCGCGAGACCGTGCAGGCGCGGGCGCGTCGCGATATCAAATTTCGGCAGGCCTTGCTCGCCGAAGCCATGCAGGCGCTGCTCGATGGCAATCTGGAAGAGGGGCGTGCGGCGCTCCGCTCCTGCATCAACGCCACGATCGGTTTTGAAAAACTCGGCGCCGCGCTCGGCCGGTCGCCGAAGAGCCTGATGCGAATGTTCGGACCGTCAGGCAATCCCACGGCTGAAAACCTGCTTGGAGTTATCAGCGTTCTGCAGCAGGAGGCGGGCGTCCGTTTGCAAGTACGCGCTGTGGCCGACGCGGCCTGACGGAAGCCCGTCACGCAAGTCCATCCTTTTCGCAAGGCCAGTCGACGCGAGGTTCGCTATAATGCCGAAAAAACCTGAAACCAGGAGGCCGCCATTGACCGGCGCCGATGGCGAAGTCCGCCAGTTGACCAAGGCCGATATCGCCCGAATGCGTCCGGCGGGCGACGTGCTGCCGGCGGAGTTGCTGGCCGTGCTGCTAAAGCGCCGGCCGGGGCAGCGCGGGTCGCAGAAGGCGCCGACGAAGAAGCAGATCACCTTGCGGCTGGACGAACGTGTCATCGATCACTACCGCACCCAGGGCGAAGGCTGGCAGTCGCGGATCAACGACGATCTGAAGAAACTGACCGGCGCGAGGTGACGGGCGGGCATCTCGCCGCCGCCGAAATCGTCCGGCACATCGCCCGTCGGCCTCGCCAAAGGCCGGGAGGACCTTCGAGCTCGCCTCAGGCTAGACTTCGCCTAGAAGTTGATTATGAATGAATCCGCGCTTGGCGAGGGGCCGACATGAGCGATATCAAACTCTTTCGCATCGGCACCGGCACGGTCAATGAGTTGACCGGCACCACAGACACGATCGAAAAGTCGGTTCAGACTCTGTTCGAAAAGAATCTGGAATCGCTGCTCGGTGTCCGCTTTCTCGCCAGTGAGTTTACGACGACCAATGGTGGACGCATCGATACGCTGGGGTTGGATGAAAATGGCTGCCCAGTCATACTCGAATACAAGAGAGCCTCGAACGAAAACGTTATCAATCAAGGGCTTTTCTATCTCGATTGGCTGATGGATCACCGCAAAGACTTCCAGTGGATGGTGATGGAGAAGCTAGGCAAGAAAGATGCTGAGGGAGTCGACTGGTCTGCGCCACGCTTGATCTGCATCGCCGGCGATTTCAACAGATACGACGATCATGCCGTCAAGCAAATACAGCGCAACATTGAGCTTATCCGCTACCGTCGGTTCGGACCTGAATTGTTGATGCTCGATCTTGTCGCCGCGACCTCGGCAAAAGGTTCGCCGTCTATTGCTGGAGCAACACCGAGCGGCGACGGAGCCGGCGCAGCGCCCGGAAAATACAAAACAATCAGTACTGTCATTGAAGAACTCGATGCCGCTATGATCGACCGGTTGGAGGCACTGCGTGCCTCGCTGTTGGCATTCGGCGACGATGTTCAGGAAGCAACGCTTCGACTGTACATCGCTTTCAAGCGGATCAAGAATTTCGCCTGTGTGGAATTCCGGCCGACGACAGCCAAAATACTAATGTTTGTTAAAGTTGACCCCACGAGTGTTCAACTTGAAGCGGGCTTCACGCGCGATGTTTCAAATATTGGCCATTTCGGGACGGGGGATCTGGAAATCACGCTCTCTAAGCCGGAAGACCTCGAACGCGCGATGCCACTGATCAGACGCAGCTATGAAGCTTCCTGAATGGTCTTGTCAAAATAATTTCCGATTTTCAGAAATTTTCCTTGACTCCTCCCCCAAATCACCCGCACATTCCCGTCCATCCCGGCCCTTTCAGAGGGGCGTATCATGATCGTCACGAAACGTGGGTCGGGGATGCGGTGGACGCGGCGGTGTCG
>NZ_JAURXB010000097.1 GCF_030654605.1 Bradyrhizobium sp. | reverse complement strand
TCGATCAATCGGCCATGCTGGCCTGACCGCAGCCTCGGGTTTATTCAACCTTTAACTGTATTGAGATTGGAACGCTATCGAGAGTCGTCCGTTGGTTTCCTGCGAAGGAGCCATCATGACAGTACCAGCGACCGCATCAGGCCAACGCCGACTTCAAATTCTGGACGACGAAACCCGCGACGCACCAGGCTTCAATCCCGGCGCGCATGCCGGCATGTCCGCGTCCGAAGACATCTGGGTCAGAAACTTCATGGCCCGGCTGGCCGCCTCGGTGCGGAGCCTCGGCCGCAGGCCATAGCTGCGTCCACAGCGTTTTTCGGCAGAGTGGATAGCGGTTTGCGTTGAGAAAGCTCTCAAGACCAAGACCAGAGCCCGGCTCCGATTCAATCAGAACCGGCAAGGCTCCAGACTAGTTCGTGGTGCTGCCGGTCTTGGTGCGCGGCTTGGCGGGAGCCGCCGTCTTCGGCGTATCGGTGCTGCGCACATTGCCCCACGGGTCGGAAGATCCCTTGGCATCCGGAATCTTCTTCAACGATTCCTTGTAGGCCTTTTCCCTTACTGCGTCGGCTTCCTTCTCTTCCGGCGACCTGGATTGCAACTCCGGGATCAGGTTGATGTTGGGACTTTGCGCGTAAGCCGGCCCTGCCAGCAACACGATGACAGCCGCGGCGCCAAGAATTCTCATCACGGAAGCTCCTGCCTGTTGCGGGCAATATATCACCGCGTCAGCCGCGACGCCAAGCGCGTCAGCCCGTTTGGGGTCACGAGCGGTCCGACTTAGCGGTCCGATTTGCAGGATTTCGGCGATTGCCCCCAATCGTCCCAGATCGGGCCGCATTTGGTGCAGCCATTGAGGGCGAGACCCATGGCGACCACGCTGAAAATCAGTACCAACCGCCTGAACATGGATACGCACTCCCCATGCCATGATGATACGGCCGGAAGTCAGGCATTTTCAAGCCGCGGCGGGAGTGTTCATTTGCGGCGGAGGCACTTAAAAAAGCGGGGAACCGATTGCAGCGAGGGAACCGATGTTGATGCAGAACCAGCCGCCCGCCGGGGAATTCGATATCGAGGAAGCCAGGCGCGTGCTCCGCGAGGTGTTCGCACCATGGGTACAGGACCTTGGACTGTCGATCGCCAGCATTGAGTGCGCTCCGCCGCCGGGCGCCGGCGCCGACTGGCAGCCGGGCGCCATCCTTCTCATGCCCTTCTCCGAGCGGCTGTGCCGCAACGGTGGTATCGTCTGCGGCCAGGCGCTGATGGCTTTCGCCGATACCGCCATGGTGATCGCCATTCAGGCGGCCAACCGCGGCTACCGGCCGATGACGACGGTCGATCAGACCACGCATTTCATGCGGGCCGCGACCGCCTCGGACGTTCTGGCGGATGCCCGGGTGGTTCGAACCGGCCGCACCATGAGCTTCGGCCGTGTCACCCTGTCAAGCGCCAGCGACGACAAGCCGGTGGCGATGGTCTCCAGTGCGTTCGCGATGCTGAGTTAGCTTTCGGATATCTGCGGCGGATTAATTGCCGAGAACCTTTTCGGCGGCGTTGACGATGCTGATATTCGGATTCTTGCCGCAGAAGCTGCCGAATTTCTTGGCGTTCTCGACGAACACGTCGGTGTCGATGATGGCCTCGTCGGAATCGCCCTTGTACCAGCCGTCCATCCAGGTCAGCACCATCTTGATCGTGTCGTCGCCGCCTTCGAGGAACTGCTTGCAGCTCATGGTCGACAGGTCGAGCACAACGGCATGGGACGGCGCCGACGACAGCATCAGGCCAGCGGCAATCAAGAGTGCGGCCATCGATTTCATGATCATCTCCATTGCAATGTGAAAGTAATCGGGAGCAATACCGATTCCGAAGCGCCGCGCCAGCACCATTTCTGGGTGCCGATCGGGAAACGATCAATTGATCCGCCGTTGCCGTCCGGCTGGAGCAACGACCAGCGGTTCGGTTACGGCCGGCCCCTGCCCGCCCGGTCAGCCCGCGACGACCGCACCGCGCTCGATACGGAAGGTGCGATCCAGCAGATCGATGACGTGAGTTTCGTTGGATTCCGACATCAGCACCGAAACGCCATCGTCCTTGAGGTTTGAGAGAACTTCGCCGAGCCGGCGCGCCAGCGCCGGCGCCAGGCCCTCGAACGGCTCGTCCAGTACGAGCAGGCGGCGCCCCGCCATCAGGGCGCGGGCCAGAGCCACCATTTTCTGCTGGCCGCCGGAGAGTTCGAGGGCGCGGCGGCGCCGGAAATTCGCAACCTCCGGCATCAGCGTATAAATGCGATCGAGACGTTCCCGCGCATCGGTCGAACCGGTCGCCAGTGCCGGCAGCAGAATGTTCTCCTCAACCGCGAATTCCGGCACCAGCCGGCGATCTTCCGGCATGTAACCGAGCCCTAGCGCCGCGCGGCGATGCGCCGGCTCCGCCAGCAGATCGACGCCATCCAGGGTCATGATGCCGCGCGCCGGCAGCGCCCCCATCAAGGCCCGCATCAATGTCGTCTTGCCCGCGCCATTGCGCCCGATCAGGCCGGAGAACTGCCGCTCGCCGAGCGACAGTTGCGCATCGCGGATGATCTCGATGGCGCCGATCGAAACATGCAGCGCGGATACCTCAAGCATGGGACGCCCTGCTGGCGGCGAGTTTGCCGTCCTTCGACCGGATCAGCGTTCCCGTGATGAACTCGCGCACGCGCTCGTCGCCGAGCGCCTCGGCGGGCGCCCCGTCCGCGATCACGGTGCCGTCGTAGAACGCCAGCACGCGGTCGGCGAACCGCTGCACGATCTCCATGTCGTGCTCCACGAACAGGATGGTGGTGCCGCGCGCCTTCAACGCCCCCATGATGACATCCATCAGGCCAAACTTCTCTTCCAGGCTGATCCCGCTGGTCGGCTCGTCGAGCAGCAGGACGCGCGGATTGCCCGCCGTCGCCATTGCAATGTCGAGCAGCTTGCGCACGCCCTGCGGCAGCGTTGACGCCAGCGCGTCGCGAAACTGGCCCATCCGGAACTGGTCGAGCGCGGTTTCGGCATCGGCGGATGTCTCGGCCGAGACAAAACGCGACAGCGCCGCACCGACCACGGAGCTGCCGGAGCGCGCGATCGCGGTGGCCGCGCACAGGTTTTCGAACACGCTGAAGGTGGGAAAAACCTGCGCCACCTGAAACGAACGCGCAATGCCCAGCCGCATGATCTTGCGCGACGGCAGCCCGGTGATGTCCCTGCCCTCGAACTGGATGGTGCCGCCCGACGGCGTCAGATGGCCGGTGATCATGTTGACGAACGTGGTCTTGCCGGCGCCATTGGCGCCGATGATCCCTACGGTTTGCCCCTGCGGCACGTCGACATTGATGTCGCGGGCGGCGACCACCTGACCGAAAGTCTTTTCGAGACCCTTGACGGAAAGCAGCGCGCTCATGCCGCACCCTTTTCGGAAATGGTGGCGCGTTTGCGGATCATCAGGGAGCCGAGCCCCTCGGGCACGAACAGGATCGTCAGCAGCAGCACCGATCCGAGGATCAATTGCCAGCCGCCGGGCAGCAGGGCGACCGCGATGGTGCGGACGATCTCGAACAGCAGCGCGCCGAGAAACGCCGCCGGAACCGATGCCGCTCCCGCCAGGATGGTCACGAACACGAATCCGCCCGACGTGGTCCAATAGGCCATCTGCGGATCGACATGACTGATCGACAACGCCGCGAGCGCGCCGCCGGCACCCGCCAGAGCCGCCGAAATGGTCAACTTCAGATGCACCAGCCTGGTCACGGAAATGCCGAGATATTCGACGCGAATTTCATTATCGCGGATTGCGCCGGCGAGTTGGCCGGCAATCGAACCAAGATAGGCCGAGACGCCTACCCAGGCCAAAAACACCATGCCAAGCGCCAGCCAGAACAGTGCGAAGGTGTAACCGGGACCGCGCGGCTTCATGCCGAAGAAGCTGGCCTGGGCGACATTGACGCCGTCGGTCGATCCCAGCGTTTCGGATTTGACCAGCACGCCGTACAGGATCATCGACAGCGCGAGGCTGAGCATGGCGAAGAAGATCTCGCGGTATTGCGCCAGCAGGAAACCGACCACGAAGGCCACCAGCGCTGCCATGATTACGGCCAGCGCAATCAGCAGGAACGCGTCCGTCACTCCGAACCAACGTCCCGACAGAGCCACCGTGTAGGCTCCGGTCGCAAAGAACAGCGCCTGGCCGAACGGTACCAGACCGCCGCGCCACAGGATGATGAGACCGCAGACCACGAGCCCGGTGGACATCGCAAGCGTCACCAGCGAGATCAGCCACAGCGGCGTGAACGGCGCGGCCGCTCCCAATCCGCCGAGGATCGCCGCGCCCAGAAGAATGCGAAGTCCGGTCATCATATTTTTCTCGGTTGAGCGCGACTGAACAGGCCCTGCGGACGAAACACGAGAACCAGCGCCATCACGGCATAGATCGAGAACAATTCGAGTTGCGGTATCAGGTGCACGGCACCGGCGCGGAACAACCCGACGATCAGGGCGCCGACCAGCGCACCCTCCATCGAGCCCATTCCGCCGATCGCCACCACCGCAAAGGCCAGCACGATGACTTCGACCCCGAGGCCCGGGGTCACCGATATCTTGGGAGCGGTCAGCGCGCCGCCGAGCGCGCCCAGCACCGCGCCGACCAGAAACGTCACCGTATAGACCCTGGAGACATCGACGCCGAACGCGGCGGCGGTTTCGCGGTCGTAGATCACGGCGGTCAACAGTCGCCCGAAGGTGGTCTTCTTGATGGTGTAGGAGGCAGCGATCGCCAGCAGGCCGGCAAACCCGACCAGACCGATGTCGTAGACCGACAGTGGCAATCCGCCGACCGTGAAGCTGCCGGCCTCGGTATAGGGCTGATAGGCAGACCGGCCGTCGGTACCCCAGATCAGAATCAGCACGTCCTCCAGGATCAGGAACAGTGCGTAGGTGATGAGAACGACGACGACTTCGTCCCTGCCGTAGACGCGGCGGAGAAACACCCGCTCCAGGATGTAGCCCATCACCAGGCCGATCGCGATCGCGGCCGTGGCAATCGCCAGATAGCCTCCGGCCACGGGCCAGCCGCGGTCGAAATACAGGCCGATCGCGGTGGCCGCCGCATAGGCGCCGAAGGCGTAGAAGGCGCCATGGGCGACATTCAGAATCTTCATGACGCCGAAAATCAACGTCAGGCCGATGGCGACGACAAACAGCCAGGCGGCATAAACAAGGCCATCGGTGACGATGGCGATAACTGTGATCACCGGATGCCGTCCCTTACATCGTGAAATGCAGCAAAACTGCAGCCGGCGGCGCCGGCTGCAGGCAATCGTGCGGCGCCTAGTTGCATTTGGCTCCGGGCATGCCGGCCTCGAGCCACGCCGTCGAGGTCATGTTGGCCGGAGGATTCACGCATTCGGCGGGATAGCGGACGACGTCGACGATTTCGGCTTTGCCTTCCGCCTTGTTGAAACGGAAGCTGCCATAGGCGATATCGGCGATCCCCTGGTGGCCGTTGCCGATCGCCATGCGGATTTTGGCGCTCGGTCCCTCGAACTCGATACCCTCGAACGCCTTCACCACATCGTCGATCGCTGGCTGTTGGCCGCCCTTGGCCGCCGCGGCCTTGTCCCAGGCGGATTTGAGCCCGAGGATCGACTGCGCCATGTGATAGGCCGGATAGGTCGGCGCCGTGGCGAAGCGATCCTCGTAAACCCCGCGGAACCACTTGTTCAGGGGGGTGTCGGGCGCCATCACGCCGTGCGGGCCGCGCGCTCCAATGATCGTGCCATCCGGGATCTTGCCGCCGAGCCGGAACATCGCCGTCTCACCCGCGGTATAGACCATGGTGGAGCGCGCCGGCAGACCGCGGGCGCCATTCTGGACGATGAAGCTCTCGAGATCGCCATTCCAGAAGCTGGAATGCACGATCTTGGAATTGGTGGTCAGCAGCGCCGAAATCTCCGCACCGAATTCGCCCGCGAACAATTTTGGCAACAGCTCCTTGTCGACGGTCGCCTTCGGCGCCAGCGCCTTCATGGCGGCGACAAAATCACGCCAGCTGTCCTGGCCCCAGGCGTAGTTCTGGTTGATGCCGGAATACGAAGCGAGGTCCGGAAATTTCTTCAGCACGTAGCGAGCGGCGCCCACGCTGTCCATGGTGGCGTGCGGGGTCGCGCGGAACACATATTTGAGCGGCTTTTCCTCGAAGATCCGCGGCGTTCCGCAGTCAAAGAACACGGTCAGGGCCTTCAGTTCCTCGGCAACCGGCGCCACTGCCAGGCAATTGCCCGACGAGACATATCCGACGGTGGCGTTCACGCCGTCGCGTTGAACGAGGTTGCGGAATTCGGTGACCTGGTTGGCGGTCGAGCCGGCCTCGTCGACGTATTTCGGCACGATCTTCGCACCGGCGAGACCGGGGGTCGCATAGGGCGCGGGCACTTTGCCGGCGTTGAGCATTTCGATCATGATTTCCGCAGAGTTGCGGCCGGGAATGCCGAACGGACCGGCGGCAGGTCCGGTCAGGAAGCTGACGATCCCGAGTTTGACCGGCTCGGCCGTCGGCGCGGTCTGGGCGACTGCCGCGACCGGCAAAGCCGTCAATAGCAACGCCGCCGATACCTTGCGCGCCAAACAGGCGCGTACGCTCGTCCTCTGCATGCGAATCCTCCCCATGATGATCTTTTCTCGGCCGTTACGGCTCTTGTCGCGAAAGTGTATGCGCGATTGCGGGCGATGCCAATACGGCCAGATTGCCGCGACGCGCTTTCAGCAAAGGCCCCTGTCATTTCAGCTAGCGGAAAATTCCTGGCAGCAGATCGGTGCGGGGTCTCACCGGCCGTGCGGCGGCAACGTTGCGCCCGGCTTTGAAAATGCTGCATCGCATTAGCGGTGGCCGCATTGCAGGGATGCTCCGACCCGCGCTTGCGGCGCTGCCCTTCAGGCAAGTAACCTGCAAGCGAGACCCACCCCCAGGATTCTCGCAAACGATAAAGACCGTTCCAGCGGAGAGGCTCCATGAACCGCCCATTGAATTCCCCTGCCATCAAAGTCGTCAAATCGGTTCGCGAGCAGGTCAGCCCCGAGGAATGGCAAACCCGCGTCGACCTCGCCGCCTGCTATCGCCTTACCGCGATGTACGGCATGACGGAGATGATCGCCAACCACATCTCCTGCCGCGTGCCGGGATCGCACGACCAGTTCCTGATCAATCCGTACGGGATGCTCTACGAGGAAATCGATGCCTCGTGCCTGATCAAGGTCGATATCGAAGGCAACACCCTGTTCAACGCGTCGGAATATGGCGTCAACGCCGCCGGTTTCGTCATCCACAGCGCGATTCATATGGCGAAGCCCGAAATGGAGTGCGTGGCGCATACCCACACGCCGGCCGGCATGGCGGTCTCGGCGATGGAATGCGGGTTGCTGCCGCTGGCGCAAACCTCGATGCGGTTTCTCCACGTCGCCTATCACGACTTCGAAGGCATTGCCGACGATGTCGGGGAGCGCGAGCGGCTGGTGGCCGACCTCGGCGATCACGAAGCCATGGTGCTGCGCAATCACGGGCTGCTCGTGGTCGGCCGAACCGTCCCTTCGACGTTCAACCTGCTGTATCGCATGGAGCGCGCCTGCGAGGTGCAGGTCATGGCGCTATCCTGCAATACCAAGCTGATCCGCCCGCCGCAGAATGTCCTGGAAGCAACCTTCGACAGGATGAAGCCTCGCGTGGATCTGCCAAACCGCAACGGTGAACTGGCGTGGCCCGCGCTGCTGCGGAAGCTCGATCGGGTCGATCCCTCATACCGGAACTGATCGGACCGGTTGTTGGCCGATCCCCGCGGCGCGTCACCCGGCATTCTCCATTCCAAAGCCTGGCAGATCGCGATGATCGGGCTGGGCACGGCCACGACGCAGCTCGACACCGCCGTCAACATCGCCTTCCCCGCCATCACGAGGGGATTTGATCTAGGGATCAGCGACATCCAGTGGGTGGTGATCTGCTACGTGCTGGCCTATGCCAGCCTGCTGCTGGCGCTGGGGCGGATCGGCGACACCATCGGCCACGCCGTCGTCTACCGGACCGGGCTGGTCTGCAGCGCGGTGGCATTCCTTCTCGTCGGCTATGCGCCGAGCTACGGGGCGATGCTGGCCTTTCGCTGCATGCAGGGCATCGGCGCCGCCCTGGTGCTGAGCTGCGGCGCGGCGCTGGTGACAAGCCTGTACGGCGAGCAACAGCGCAGCCGGGCGCTCGGCATCTACACCATGATGATGGCGCTCGGCCTGATGCTCGGTCCGCTGCTCGGCGGTGTGCTGGTGGCGATCTGGGACTGGCCGGCGGTGTTCTGGTTCCGCATTCCGATCGCGATCGCGGCGCTGCTGCTGTTGCGCGGTCTGCCCGCGTCGCAACCGCACGGGTCACGCGAGCCCTTCGACATCCCCGGCGGCATCGCGCTGGCACTCGGCCTGGTGACGATGCTGATGGCGTTCAATCGCATTCGCGAGCTTTCCGCCATCTGGCTCGGATTGCTGTCCGCCCTGGCCTTTGCGGGTTTCATCTTCCGGCAGTCCCGCGCGGCGCGGCCGATCATCGATTTCGCGGTGTTTCGCCTGCCCGGATTTGCGGTCCTCAACCTCGTCAGCGTGCTCGCCAATCTCGCGGCCTTTTCGGTCTGGCTGCTGGTGCCCTATTATCTGACCCGCGTGACCGGCTATTCGCTGGGCGAGAGCGGCGCCATTCTGGCTTCGGGCGCTGCCGGTGCGGCACTGGCTGCGCCGATCGGCGGCCGCCTGATCGGACAGCAAGTGTCCGCCGAACGGCTGGCGCTTGCCGGCGCGGCGGGAATTGGCGCCGGCCTCATCCTGCTGAGCGCATGGACCGAACAGACCTCAACCGCTTGGCGTGTCGCAGGGCTGATCGTGCAGGGCGTCGGCCTCGGCCTGTTCCAGCTCGCTTACACCGATATCGTGACGGCGGCACTTCCACTGCGGGACCGCGGGGTGGCGGGCAGCCTCGCGCTGCTGACGCGGACGCTGGGCACCGTAGCCGCGGCGTCGATCGTCCTGATGGTGTTTGAAATCCTGCATCTGCAGCATGATTTCTTCGACGCCTTCCAGCGGACCTTTCAGCTGGCGGCCGTGCTGGCGTTTGTCAGTGCGGGACTGTTGGCGTTTTCATCCCGCAAGACCGGCCAACCCTAGCCTCGGCAAGAGAGCCCCGGCAAGCCGGCCACCTTGATCTATCGCAACGTCGATCAAGCGCTCCTGACGAATATGAGTCTTCGGTCAGAGGAAAACGGCATGATCATCGGCGTATCGACCTTTCCCATGAAGCGGGCGAGATGAGTTCGCGGGCTGTCAAGCTCGTGGCGGGGCTGATGGCCGCTCTGGTTCTGGCCGGCGGCGGCTATTACTGGCGTTTCATGCGCGAAATTCCGGTACGGACGGCTGCGCCGCAGCAAAATGTCGAAGTCCGCGTCTTCGGAATCGGGACGATCGAGGCGCAGCTGGTCTCAAAGGTGGGCTTTCAGATCGCCGGAAAGCTGATCGCCGTTGAAGCGGATCAGGGGGACGTCGTGAAAGCCGGCGCCCTGCTCGCAAAGCTCGATGATGCCGCCCAGCGCGCCAAACTCAGGAAAAGCGAGGCAACCCAGCAGCAGGCGGCAGCGAACCTCGCCAAGACCGAGGCGCAACGCGCGCGCGCCGAAGTCACCTACCAGCAGAAAAAGAGCATCAATCTGCGGCGGCAGACCCTCGTTGGCCGCGGAAGCGTGTCGCAGGAGTCAGCCGAAGATGCGCAGGCTGCCGAGGAAATCGCCCTCGGCGATGCCAGGATCATCGAAGCGGACACCAGGGTCGCCGCGGTGCTGCAGGACGATGCCGCGTCCCAGCGTCAGATCGATGCGGTCGTGCTGGACCAGCATGAGCTGCGGGCACCTTTCGACGCGAGAATAATCGCGCGCAGCAAGGAGCTCGGCGGAATCGCGAATGCGGGCGAACCCGTATTCACGCTGATCGCGCCCGACTCGATCTGGGTCAGAGCCTATGTCGACGAAGCGCTGGCCGGAGGACTGAGCATCGGACAGCGCGCCTTCGTGCGCCTGCGCTCCGAGCCGAATCGCACCTTCGAGACGGAAGTCGTCCGTATCGATCAGGAGAACGACCGGCTCACCGAAGAGCGCCGCGTCTATGTGCGGTGCCGGGTCTGCATTTCGGAACACCAGCTCCGATACCTCGGCGAGCAGGCGGAAGTGGAGATCGTCAAGAAGACGATTCCGAGCGGTGTATTCGTTCCGCTGAAATTCGTGGAAGGCTATGACGGCCGGTCCGGCACGATCTGGACCCTGCAGAACGGCCGGCTCGCGAGGCAAAAGGCGCAGTTCGGCGAACGTCTGCTCGACGGACGCATCCAGATTACATCCGACATACAGGGCCAGGTCGTGGCTGACGACCGAACTGATCTGCGCGACGGCCGCGCCGCGCGCCCGATCGACGGATCGTGACGTGAACCTCGCTCTCAAGGACATCAGCCACAATCTCGGTCGTTTTCTGCTGACGTGCCTCGGGCTCAGCCTGCTGCTCGGGATCGTCCTCGCCATGGTCGGCATCTATCGCGGCCTGGTCGTGGAATCGCTCGGCCTCGTCCGCGCCGCGGGTGCGCAGGTCTGGGTCGTGGAAGGAGGTACGCGCGGCCCCTTCGCGGAGGCTTCACGGCTGCCGGGCGACACGCGGGAGGCGATAGCGGCGCAATGGGGCGTGGCCGCGGCCGGTGGCGTCTCCTATCAGAATATCGACGCGCAGCACCGCGGCCAGACCAAGCGCATGATGGTCGTTGGCGCGCAGATCGCGCGACCGGGCGAGGCGCCGCCGGTGGTCGAAGGACGGCCGATCCTGCGCAGCCGCTACGAAGCGGTCGCGGACCGCGGCGCGGGGCTCGCGCTCGGAGAGCAGATCAGGCTCGGACGCGATATGTTCACGGTGGTCGGCTTGACCAGCGGCCTCGTGGCCTCAGGCGGCGATCCCGTCATGTTCATCACCCTGCGGGACGCCCAGAAGCTGCAATTCGACCTGGCGCCGCCGGCCGCGCGACGAGAATTCGCACGCTCCGCCGGCGCGACCGGAACCACCAACACGGTGAACGCCATTCTGGTCAGGCTGCTGCCGGGCGTGGATGCAAACCGCTTCGCGCAGGACATCGTGCGATGGAAGCACCTTGCGGCGCTCACCCAGGAGGATCAGGAAGCCGTTCTTGCGCGTTCCGTCATCGATCGCGCGCGCCGCCAGATCGGTCTGTTCACAACCCTGCTGCTCACCGTGTCTACGGTGATCGTCGGCCTCATCATCTACACCATGACGATCGACAAGAAGAAGGCGATTGCGACCCTCAAGCTGATCGGGGCGCCCGATCGACGCATCGTCGGGCTGATCGTCCAGCAGGCCATTGCCATGGGAGTCATCAGCTTCGTTACCGGCGCCGCGCTGATCAGCGCGGGTCACGGCTATTTTCCGCGCCGGGTGGTTCTCGAGCCGGCGGACGCCGCGGCTCTGTTCGGGGTGGTGATTGTCGCGTGCCTGCTTGCGAGCGCGCTCGGCGTTCGCACCGCGCTCAAGATCGATCCTGCTTCGGCACTCGCGGGGTAGCCATGGCCGAACAGCCCGTCGTCGAAGTGAGAGGGATCAGCAAGCATTTTGGCGAGGGGCCGACCCGCGTCGATGCGCTTCGCGGAGTTTCGCTCGATGTCTATCCGGGAACCGTGATCGGCCTGAAAGGTCCCAGTGGATCGGGCAAGAGCACGCTGCTCAACGTGATCGGCTGCATTCTCGAGCCGACTTCCGGGAGCATGCGGCTGAACGGCGAATTGGTCTATGACGGCAAATGGCTGCGCGCCGATCTGCGCGGGTTGCGACTCGAGAAAATCGGATTCATCTTCCAGTCGCATAATCTGCTGCCGTTCCTCAATGCCTGGGAGAATATCGCGGTCACCCGCATTCTGGCCGGGGCGAGTCCGGCGCAGGCCAAAATCCGTGCGATCGAGCTTCTGACATATCTCGGTATCGAGCGCCGCAAGGACGCCATGCCCGGGCAGCTTTCAGGTGGAGAGGCGCAGCGGGTGGCGATTGCCCGCGCGCTCGCCAACGACCCGCGCATCATCCTGGCCGACGAGCCAACCGCTGCGCTCGATTCGCAGCGCGCCGGCACCGTCATGGACATGCTGCGGAAAGTTGCCGAGGAACACCGAAGCGCCGTCATCGTCGTCACCCATGACGAGAAGATCTTCGATCGCTTCGATCACATTTATTCGTTGCGGGACGGTGCGCTCGAACCGCCGGCGGGAGTGGTTGCCGAAATTCCTGCTCAGCAATGATCGATGCGGCAAATTCAGGCTTGGCGAAACCGTCCCGCGCGGCCGCAAGGGCCAACGTCATTTTCCGAACCACATGCGCCTCAGCAACCCGTCGCGGCGACCGAATTGGTGATAGAGAGCAGCACCGACGTGAAGAACGACCAAAGCGATCAGGAGCCTCGCCCCGATACCGTGCGGTGCGCGCGGCGAATACTTCGAGAAGTCGGGCAGCGCAGCG
>NZ_JAURXB010000090.1 GCF_030654605.1 Bradyrhizobium sp. | reverse complement strand
TGATGGTTTTCGCATAGCAGCCGCCTTCGAAGTTGAAGGTGCCGCGATCCGACCAGCCATGTTCATCATCGCCAATCAGGGTGCGCGACGGATCGGCGGACAGGGTGGTTTTGCCGGTGCCGGACAGACCGAAGAACACCGCCGTATCGACCGGGTTTCCAATCGCATGGTTGGCCGAGCAGTGCATCGGCATCACGCCCTTGGCGGGCAGATAATAGTTCAGCGTGGTGAACACGCTCTTTTTCATTTCGCCGGCATAGTAAGACCCGCCGATCAGGACGATCTTGCGGGCGAAATCGATCGCGACCACGTTCTCGGAGCGCACGCCGTGACGTTTGGGATCGGCGCGGAAGCTCGGGATGTCGATGATGGTCAGTTCGGGCACGAAATCCCGCAGCAGGGCAGCCTCGGGCCGGATCAGAAGCGTGCGGATGAACAGCGAGTGCCAGGCGAGTTCGGTGAACACCCGGGTCTTGATCTGGAACGTCGGATCGGCGCCGCCATAGAGATCCTGCGCGAACAGGGTCTTGCCTTCGGCGTGCTTGAGGAAATCCTGATACAGCGTCTCGAATTGCTCCGGCGTGATCGACTGGTTGCCGGCCCACCACATCTTCTCGGTGGAGGCGTCGCGAACCGTGAACTTGTCCTTCGGGCTGCGGCCGGTGAACTCACCGGTATCGGCGCACAAGGCGCCGTCGGCCGACAGCACTGCCTCGCCCGCGGCCAGCGAGTATTGATAGAGTTGCGGCGCGCCCAGATTCCAGTGCACCTGCTTGAGATTTTTTAAGCCGAATTTGTCGGCGCCGAAGGCACCGTTACGAATACCCGTCTCTTGCACTGGAAGAATCCTCCTGGAACCCGCGTAGCTCGATCGCGCGAATGCACCCAGACGCGTCTCTATCGCGGTGACCTTCATTATAGCCTTGCGGCCTCGGTCCGGCGACCTAATACTGAGGAACGCCGGACTTGCCAAGCCGATCCCGTAATATTTGGTTTATTCCTGGGCCGGGTCATTGATGCGGCGCAATGCTTGCCGCGTATTGGCGCATTCCGGGGCCATGACAGCGCGACCATCCGCCGTGATCGAGTTTTTATTGCGACGCACAATCCACAATTTTCAACGCGCCGCGCCCTCGCCGATCAGCGCAAACGGCCCCCAGAACGCCGGATAGGCATTTTTCGGCGACGCGGAATCGCCGAGATAGAAGAGCATCGCCTGGCGCAACGCTTCGGCGCGGCCGATCTTTGGATCGGACTTGAGGCGGTCGAAGGTCGCGGTGGTGAGGCGCGTGGCGGCTTCCGAATCGACCGCCCAGTGCGAGACCAGCAGCGCGCGGGCGCCGGCGTAGAAGAACGAACGCGCGAGGCCCGACAGCGCTTCCGCGCCGGGCTTGTCGCCGGCAATCGTGTTGCATGCCGACAGCACCACCCAATCGGCGTTGAGTTTCAATTGCGCGACTTCACTCGCAGTCAGCAATCCGTCGTCGAGTTCGGTTGGCTGTCTTGGAAGACTCAGCGCCAGCGACGGCTCGGCGAGACCCTTGACGTCGCCCGCCACGAGACCGTGGGTGGCAAAATACACGATCGAATAATCCGACAGCGGTGCACGCTTCACCGTGGCCTCGCTGGCGTCACCGCCGAGGTGAATATCGGCGGCGGCAACGCCGAGGTTTTTTGCCACCGCGTTCAATTCGTCGGCCGTATCGGGCAGTTGCGGCAAGGCTTGCGCGAGCCGGATCCGATCGACGCCGGCGCCGCGCCAGAAATCGGTGTAGGCGCCTGTGACCGCCCCCCTGGCTGCGGACTTGATCGCGGCACGCCTGTCTCCACCGGATTGGGATGGGTCGAACAGCGGATCGCCAAAGCCGGTCATCGGCTTGATGCCGTGATCCCGGCGCGCAAAGGCCCGCAACGATTTCAGACTGGCGACCGACGGCAATACCGACACCGCGTGGCGCTTGATCAGCCAGGCGGCCTCGCGATAGCCATCGAGTTTTTCCGGAATCGCGGCCGAAGGCTCCGCCGTCACCAGCAACTGAAACGGCAGCGCCGTCAACGGACCCGAGGGAACGATCAGCAGGCTGCGCTTGTCCTTCACCAGGGACTCGACCGGACCCAGCAGCGTCTCGTAGAGCCGGTTGGCGCGGGCGAGATCGAACAGCCCGGATTTGCCGGAGGCATCGCCGACATCGGCAATATTCAGTCCCCTGCGGAACTCGGCGATTTCCCGCGAGAGCCCTTCGGTTGCACGCGGAATCGGCTTCCAGTCAAAACTCTCGCGCGTGATCGCGATGACATAGCTTTCCTTGACGGTGGTGGTGAGCAGCACCATCGCCTCTTCGCCGGACAACAGCGACTGAATCTCCTTCACCGTCAACGGCAATGGATTCGACAGCGCCGCGTAATCCGGAAATTCCGTCGACAGGGTCTTTTGCAGCGACGGGCGTTCGCTCGAAATGGTGGCGAGCCGGGCCCGGGTGCGCTGCTCGGCAGCGAAGTCCCGCTTCGACCGCTCCCTGGAGACCGCGCTCACCAGCGCCTTGTCGAGGGCTTCGGCCTCGGCGGCGAGATCCTGATCGCGGCGGACCAGTTCGGCGAGGCGATCGCTTCCCGCGGCCAGCCGCACCGCCAGCTTGTTCACGGCTGAGGCGGCCGAAGACCGGGCGCCGCGCTGGATCGCATGGAGCATCGCATCGACCGCCTGCCCGGTCGGTATCAACTGGTTTCGCTCGGCGTCCGCCAGCACCGGGAGCACGGCGCGAAGTTCGCCGCGCCCGTTCGCGATCAGCCGCAGCGCCAATGGCAGCGCCTTTTCCGGGTAGCCTGTGCCTGCATAAAACGCCGCCAGATTGTTCATCGACCGCGCGGTATCGGGATGATCGGGACCGACCGCGCGTTCACGCACCGCCAGCGCCCGCTCGAACAGTTTTTCGGCGTCGCGGCTCCGTCGACCGTCGTAGAGCTCCGCCAGATTATTGAGAGATCGCGCCACGTCGGGATGATCCGTTGCCAGCACCTTCTCGCGGATCGCGAGCGAACGCTTGATCAGCGGTTCCGCTTGGGCATAGCGATCCCCGACCTTGGCGACCTGACCGAGATTGTTCAGCACGGTCGCGACCGCGGGATGCTCCGGACCTCCTGCTTTCTCGTAAATCGCCAGCGCGCGCCTGAACAACGGCTCGGAGTCGCCGTGCCGCTCCTGCTTCTCGTAATGGGTGGCCAGATTGTTCAGCGACTGCGCCACGTCGGGATGCCCGGGCCCCAGCGTCCTTTCGCGGATCGCCAGTGACCGCTTGAACAGCGGTTCGGCCTCGGCATAGCGCTGCTGCCTCTGGTAAAGCGCAGCCAGATTGTTCAGTTGATGCGCGGCTTCCGAGGAGCCGGCACCATCTAGCTTTTCCACCAGCGCGATCGATCGCTTCAACAGCGGCTCGGCCTCGGCGTCCCGCCCCTGGCTGCCATAGAGCAGCGCCAGATTGTTCAACGACGCCGCGACATCGCGATGGTCTGGACCATGGGCCCGCTCCATGTCCGCGAGCAGGCGCTGCGCCAGCGGAATCGCTTCGGAATATTTGCCGACCCGGCTGAGCTCGGCGATTGCAGCGCTGCGCGCCGCCGCGTCGGCTTTTTGCGCTGACGAGGGCGTGCTAAGGCAAGCGCTGACTGCAACGGCGAGTGCCAATGACAATGCCAGTGGATTACGATATCTCATGATGCGAAATGGAGGCTGCCTTGGTCACGGGCGTGCGTGCATGGGTCGCAGCAACACCCGTCCCGGTTCAAGCCCGCAGCGATCTTCCACTGTATCTTGCTTATTTTTTGGCGATTAGAACAGCGCGTGGCGAGACGCATTTGTGGCGCGGCGCTCTATTGCTCCCGAACACCGCTCGTCTTGATCACGCAGCATTGGCTATCCTCTCAATTACCTCGCCAGCGCGAGAGAACGGCACTGCAACCGCCCCTACTTGAAGCAGGTTTAAATCAGCAGCGGACCAGTTGTCCCCATCGTCGTATACGATGCGTTGAATGAGGTTCGGATTTCCTATTGCCTTAACGTCAAGGTTAGCCACAACCCGCGCGTTGACGGAGGATGCATCGTTTGAAACGGGATCGATTATCAATTTTCGCTCGCCACCTAGACTAACTACGTTCGCGAACTTATGGCGCTTGTTGCTATTGCCGACGACAAACTCGCCATGGGTGACGCGATCATCAAAGCGCTTCGATAAAAAGTCAGCGAGCAAGAGTCGAAAATCGCGCGTGCGCTTGACCTTCCCGTGATCGAACATCCAACGAGCGACCTCTTGGGAGGCATTTGCCACATGCAATATTGCTAGAGGCGCGGCTGCGATGGGCATTCTTGGTGTGTAGATTACACTATCCCGAATGATAAGCCCTTGCTCTCGCACGAGGTGGCCAAGCGCTCGGTCATAGTTCTTAACTTCAATGCCGGCCGCCAATGCCTCGCCAAACGCGCCGCCCTCGTCGGAGGCAACAATTGTTTCCACGCCGCCGCGCACGGTCACGCGAACGAGTCCGTTTGATGGATACATGCAATGAGTCGTTACAACGAGGCCATCCTCGGTCTGCTCAAGAGGCGCTAGTTGTGAAAGCCCCGTGCATGCCAGCGTGATTAGGTTCGGAGTCATAGCAGCGTCCCTGGTTCGGGCAGTCCGATCAGATGGCTCCCGGGAAGAGATTCTATATTCGTATCAGTACAAAACCAACGGAGAACCGCATCAAACGTCTTACCCGGCTCCATATATGGCAGGGCATCGTGAAGCTTAGGGGGCCTCGTTGCGCCCCGGAAGAAGCGTTGGTTAATAGGCCATGAATGATAATGAGGCCCGGTGACGAACATTGGAACCAGCCCGTTGGTATAACCATCGATCGAATTTGGATGAGTTTCGTTGGTGTAGTCGAGCCGGCAAAGCGGCGCGTCCAACACTCTTTGAAGGCGAAATTTGAGAGTATTCGCGCGAGGAAAGCCGACGACCCAAAGTTGCCCCGTTAGTTCCCCGCCGACTTCTAGAGGGTACTTCATTACGGCTTCGTGCACACTGAACCCGTGCCTCCATGTCGGAGCCGAGTCGAAACCCTGTACGCGCTTGCGAGCGGCCATATAAGCCGTAATCGCAGCGACCATATCCCCCCGCGTGGTCATGCGTCCGTAGGTTGTTCCATGTCGGACGATTTCGCAAGGCTACCTACGCAAGTACATAAGCACCTATTCCTTGGCCCTCGCCTCGCCCGCCAGCCTGACCAGCATCTTGCGCAGCTCGCCCGGGCTGGTGACCCGTTCCGGGAAATCCAGCCGCAGCGTGGCCGTACCGGCCTGCAGGTCCATGCCGTCGGGGTCGCAGCCGGTGCAGCTCCAGTCGGCGGCCCCGGCGCCCAGAAGCCGGGTCGCATAGAGGCCGATGGCGTCGCGGTGGTCGGCGTTCATGTGCTCGACAGCCCCCGGTTCGGCCTCCAGCAGGGCGCCGGCATCGGAAATATCGGTCAGGAATTGCTCGGGCTCGAGGTCCACGATCCGCCCGAATCCCGCCACCAGATGCGCGCCGGTTGGCCGTATCCGAAAAAACGAAAAATCCTTAAAGTCTACAAAGGCTTCCGCGGAGGGATGGGCGCTGAGGTAGCGCCGGCGCAATACTTCCAGTTGGTCGGCCCCGGCCTCCTCGGCGCGGCCCGCCAGCATGATCCGCGCACCTTCCAGCGGGTCTCCCTCGGCCCGCTCGTCCAGCATCAGCGAGACCCTGGCATCGCCGAGGATGTTCCTGGTGTGCAGCGCCAGCCGCGAAATCAGCAGGATCGGCGAGCCGTCGGGATGGCTGGCGAGGTTGACCAGGGAACAATAGGGGTCGCCGGTTCCGGCCACCAAGGTCGCCAAGGCCCCTTGCCGGCTGCGCCGGAGCAGCGACCGGGTCAGCCGGCCAGCATCGAAATCAGAGGTGGGCTGCATCGATCATATCCAGACATCTCATTGCTATCAGGACCTTTTCCCGGTTAAACGGGTATCTATATAGCTGGAACCCGTAGCGTAGCTTAGGCGTTTTGCGGAACTCGGTCACACTTCAGCCCAGCTTGCATTGCTCGTTGACCGGGTACGAAGCCATTTAGGCGGCGCATCGCTGGATTGCTCGCCGTTCCAGCCACACTACTTCTGAAAGCAGGCTCATGCCCACAATCGCCTTGGTCGATGACGACCGCAACATTCTCACATCCGTCTCGATCGCGCTCGAAGCCGAAGGCTATCGCATCATGACCTACACGGATGGTGCGTCCGCGCTCGACGGCTTCCGCACCAGTCCGCCGGACCTGGCGATCCTCGACATCAAGATGCCGCGCATGGACGGCATGGAGACATTGCGGCGGCTGCGGCAAAAGTCCGATTTGCCGGTAATCTTCCTCACCTCCAAGGATGAGGAAATCGACGAATTGTTCGGCCTCAAAATGGGCGCCGACGATTTCATTCGCAAGCCGTTCTCGCAGCGCCTGCTGGTCGAGCGCGTCAAGGCCGTACTGCGCCGCGCCGCGCCGAAGGATCCGACCGCCGCGCCGAAGGAGACCGACGCCAAGGCGCTGGACCGTGGCCTGCTCAGGATGGATCCGGAGCGTCACACCTGCACCTGGAAGAACGAGGCCGTGACATTGACGGTGACCGAGTTCCTGATCCTGCAGGCGCTGGCGACGCGCCCCGGCGTGGTCAAGAGCCGCAACGCGCTGATGGACGCGGCCTATGACGACCAGGTCTATGTCGACGATCGCACCATCGACAGCCACATCAAGCGGCTGCGCAAGAAGTTCAAGGTGGTGGACGATGATTTCGAGATGATCGAAACCCTCTACGGCGTCGGCTACCGCTTCAAGGAAACCTGATTTCGAGGTGCGCGGCGCGCGGTTTGTCGACTGACGCCGCCGCCCGGATCGGCTAGGATGCGCGCAACGCAAGACGCCCTCGAAACAACCGGCAGTGTTGGCCATTGCTCGATCGAACGCAGCCTGATCCCAACCTGAATGCCGACGACACCTCGCCGGCGCTGGACAGCGGCGCCGTCGAAAGCCTGCCGGCGCGGGGCTGGCAACGCCCGCTCGACTGGCTGCGCCGCGCCGGCCAGTTTTTCTTCGCGCTGTCCTTTTCCAGCCTCACCCGCCGCATCGTCTCGCTGAATCTCGCGGGCCTGATCGCGCTGGTGGCGAGCATTCTCTATCTCTCGCAATTCCGCGCCGGCCTGATCGACGCCCGCGCCGAAAACCTGCTGTCGACCGGTGAGGTGATCGCGCGCGCGATCGCCGCGACCGGCACCACGGAAAGCCACGCGCTCACCATCGACCCGGACCGTCTGCTCGACCTGAAGCCCGGGGAAACCTATGGGCCGTCCGACGATGCCTTGTCCGGGCTGGATTTCTCGATCAATCCGGAGCGCATCGCGCCGGTGCTGCGCGGCCTGGTCTCCCCGACCAAGACGCGCGCCCGCATCTACGACCGCGACGGCGTGCTGATCCTCGACAGCCGCAGCCTGTACGGCCGCGGCGACGTCATGCGTTTCGAACTGGCGCCGCCCTCGACCGAAAAGCCCGGCTTTGCCGAGCGGACCATGATCGCGATCCGCACCTGGCTCAACCGCGGCGACCTGCCGCTGTATCGCGAGCTCGGCCCGGAGAACGGCAAGGGCTACAACGAAGTCGCGCGCGCGCTGACCGGCGTCAAGGGCTCGATGGTGCGGATCAACGACCGCGGCGAAGTCATCGTCTCGGTGGCGGTGCCGGTGCAGCATTTCCGCGCGGTCAACGGCGCGTTGCTGCTGTCGACGCAGGGCGGCGACATCGACCAGATGGTGACCGCGGAGCGGTTGGCCATCCTGAAGATCTTCGCCGTCGCGGCGGTGGTGATGATCGCACTTTCGCTGCTGCTGGCGAGCACCATCGCAGGCCCGGTGCGCCGGCTCGCCGACAGCGCCGAGCGGGTCCGCCGCCGCATCCGGACCCGCGTCGAAATTCCCGACTTCACACGCCGCCGCGACGAGATCGGCCATCTCTCCGGCGCGCTGCGCGACATGACCAACGCGCTCTATAGCCGGATCGAGGCGATCGAGACCTTCGCCGCCGACGTCGCCCATGAATTGAAGAACCCGCTGACGTCGCTGCGCTCGGCCGTCGAAACATTGCCGCTGGCGCGCAACGAGAACAGCCGTTCGCGGCTGCTCGCCGTCATCGAGCACGACGTCAAGCGGCTCGACCGGCTGATCTCGGATATCTCCGACGCCAGCCGGCTCGATGCCGAACTGCAGCGCCAGGACATGACGCTGGTCGATGTTCGCCGCCTGCTGAACGCGCTGGTGACGGTGGCGAATGAAACCAGGCGGGGCAACAACGTCGCGGTGGAAGTCCGTTTCGAGGGCCGCGGTCCGACCGACACGTTCTCGGTGCCGGGCCATGATTCGCGGCTCGGACAGGTGATCTCCAACCTGCTCTCCAACGCGCAGTCGTTTTCCGAACCCGGCGGCAAGCTGCGCATCGTCTGCCGCCGCGTGAAGAACGAAATTGAAATCGTGGTCGACGACGACGGGCCCGGAATTCGCGAGGATGCGCTGGAGCGGATCTTCGAGCGTTTTTACACCGACCGGCCGCACCAGGGTTTTGGCCAGAATTCCGGACTGGGACTGTCGATCTCCAAACAGATCATCGAAGCCCATGGCGGGCGGATCTGGGCCGAGAACCGCGCTGGCGCCGTCAACGCCGAGGGCGAGCCGACCATCGCCGGCGCGCGCTTCGTGGTCCGGCTGCCCGCGCCATGACCGGCGCGGGGGCCGCCAGCGTGCACGCCTCGGCCGTGCTGGTGGGGGACCGGGCGGTGCTGATCCGCGGGCCCTCGGGCGCCGGCAAGTCGCGGCTGGCGTTCGATCTGATCCTGGCCGGACGCGCCGGACAGATACCTCCGGCCGTGCTGGTGGGCGACGACCGCGTGCATCTGGAACACAGTGGCGGACAATTGGTGGTACGGCCGGCGCCGAAACTGGCCGGCCTGATCGAGGTCCGGGGGCTCGGGATCTTCAGCTGCGACTTCGCGCCCCAGGCCATCGTCGGCTTGGTGGTCGATCTGGACGCCCCGGACGCCGAACGGTTGCCGCCGCCAGAAGCGCTCCGGGTGACGGTAAATGGTATTAAATTACCAAGAATTCCTGCAAAAACGGGTATGTCTCCGCTTCCACTCGTTATCGCTGCACTGACCATGACCGCGATTTCATCTTCCCCCCAACCTTCGGCCGATTGCCCGAAGGGAATTGGTAACCATATCAGTCCCACACTCGCGACCGAATAGACCGGCGCCGGCTCCCATCGCTACCTTTACTTTCCGGGAGAATCGCGAAGATCCCCTCTTGCGCGGGGGCTCTGGATGGTCAAAGTGGCGCGTTCGTGCGGTGCACCAAAAAGCACCCGCGAGGAGTTTCCGATGATTGGTCTAGTACTTGTGACCCATGGGCGCCTTGCCGACGAGTTCAAGGCAGCGCTCGAACACGTCATGGGCCCGCAAAAACAAATCGAAGCCGTCACCATCGGTGCCGAGGACGATTCAGATTTATGTCGAAGTGACATTATCGAAGCGGTCAATCGCGTCGACAGTGGCGATGGCGTTGCGATTCTCACCGACATGTTCGGCGGCACGCCTTCCAACCTCGCGATCTCCTGCATGAGCCGCCCCAAGGTGGAAGTGCTCGCGGGAATCAATCTTCCCATGCTGGTCAAGCTCGCCAAGGTCCGCGAAGAGCGGTCGCTTCCCGACGCCATCGCCATGGCCCAGGAAGCCGGGCGCAAATACGTGACCATCGCCAGCCGGGTCCTCGCCGGCAAATGAGCGACGACGGCGCGGCCCCAAATGACAATGCCGGGCCGAGCATCCCTTCGGGCGCGGTGACCCGCGAACTCCCCATCATCAACAAGCGCGGCCTGCACGCGCGCGCCTCCGCGAAATTCGTCCAGATGGTCGAGCGCTTCAACGCCGAGGTCTGGGTCACCAAGGGCAACGAGACCGTCGGCGGCACCTCGATCATGGGGCTGATGATGCTGTCGGCCGGACCGGGCACCTCGATCACCGTCTCCGCTGTTGGACCCGAGGCGCAGGCAGCGCTCGATGCGATCACCGAACTGGTCGCCAGCAAGTTCAACGAAGAAGGCGTGTGAGCAGCACCGTCATTCCGGGGCGATGCGAAGCATCGAACTATGGTGCGCAATTGCGCACCTGAGAATCTGGAGATGGGACGATCGGTGCCCAACCCATCGAGATTCCGGGTTCGCGCTAATGCGCGCTCCGGAATGACGCGAACGCGTCACTTCGCCGGCGGAGCGATAAAAACCTTCCAGGTGATCGCCGGTCCGGGATAGCCCTTGAAGAAGCGCTGCGTGGTGATGGTGAGGCGCTCCGGATTGTTTCCGTTCGCCGCCATCCACGCCTCGCAGATCGGCAGCCGGCCATCGGTGGTATCGCAGACGCCGATGAAGCCGAGGCGCTTGGCTTCTTCCACCGAAGTGAGCCCGGACGACCAGAGTTCGCCCGGCGTCAGCGGCGCCGGATGGTCCGGACTGTAGAATGCCAGCGGCTGGTTCATTTCCGTGGTGCCGGCGACCACGGCCCAGCGCGAATGAAACCGGCTGCGCCAGGCCTGCGTCAGTTCGCGGGCGAGTTCGGAGCGCGCGCCATAGGTCGCGGCCCCGTTCGGATTGACCGCCATCTCGCGTGCCGCGATCCAGGGCGAGGCGGCCAGCACCGTCAGCGTGATCGCGAGCCAGATCGCGACGATATGAAACAGCGCGATCTTTCGAAGGCGCAGCGCCGGTATAGCCACCAGCGCCAGCGGCGTCAGGAAGAACAGCGAGATTCCCCAATCGGTCTTCATGTAGACCATGAAGGCGAGCCCGCCGAGCACCGGACCGATCGCGACCACGGTCTGGATGATCCAGACATTGAGCGCCTGCGACCGGTTCACGCCCGGATTCGGGCCGCGCCACCATGTCCGCGACAACAGCGCCGACGGATGTCTCCAATTCGCCAAGGCCAGCGCCACCGACGCCAGCGCGATGGGGAGTGCCAGCAGCGCGAAATTGTGGCCGATATAACCCAGCACGAGTTGCAGGTTCTGGGCGCGGGTCAGATGCGTATAGACGTCGCCGGCATAGGTCAGCGGCACGAAGTCCACGTCCCGCAGCCACACCAGATGCGGCAGCATCACGGCCGCCAGCGCAACGATCGCGACCCATGGCGCCGGCGAGCGCAGGAACTGGAGGCGATCCGGATGCAGCAA